>JAQGMV010000291.1 GCA_028292225.1 Betaproteobacteria bacterium | reverse complement strand
GGAAGATGCGGCGCATCCAGCTTGCCGAGCGGCTGGATCAGGCCGAAGCCGGTCGCCTGATCATAGGCGAGCCGGTAGCCCTCCACGACCGCGCCGCGATTGCTGGTGAGCCAGATCTGCGAGGCCTCGTTGATGAGATAACCGATGGTGAGCACGAGCCCGTCCTCGCGGATCACCGCGCCATAACCGCCGCGCTCGGTGCCGAGACTGGCGGCGGTGTATCCATCGGGAGGAACCTCCGCGCGCACCAATACCATCGCATCCAGCGCGCGTGAGAGATCGAACTGCGTTTCGTCGGCCTTCGGCTGCAGCGCTTCCTGGAAGGCCCATTGTTGGGGTTCTGACATGGGCTGATTTTGACATGAAGCGCGTCCCATGACCGACCCCCTGGCATCATGCTAGGCTCGTCGATGTGCGCTCTTCCTATTCGCCCATGACCCGTTTACTCCGGGCTCTGCCCCCGCTCGCCGCGACCTGGCTGCTCGCGGCCGCCGGCGCATCCCTCGCCGCGTCGCCGGCTGTCACAGACGAGATGCTGGCGCCCCTCACATCAGCATACGTGCAGGCGGTCAAACCGGGAGAGCAGGCGGAGCTTCATCGCGAGCTCTTCGGCACGGTGCTGCGGCGGGTCCAGCGCAGTTATCCCCGGGAAGTCGATGTGTCGGAGCTGGTGGCCGCGGCGGTGAAGACCATAGAGCCGCTGGAGCCGCAATCTGGTGAGCCCGCGGAAGTCTTCACGAAGGCCATCAACGCGGCGCTCGCTACGCTCGATCCGCATTCCCGTTACCTCGACGCACGTGCGCAAAGTAACCAGCGCAGCTCCATCACGGGGAGCTTCGGGGGTCTGGGCATGGAAGTGGACATGGTCGATGGGCTGGTGCGCGTGGTCGCCCCGATGGCCGGCACACCCGCGGCGCGCGCGGGCTTGCAGAGCGGTGACCTCATCGTCCGCTTCGACGACCAGCCCGTGCTCGGCATGGCGCTACCCGAGGCGATCTCGCTGATGCGAGGCAAGGCGGGCACGCCGATCTCCCTGATGATCCGTCGCGCAGGACGCGAAGACGAATTCAAGGTCTCGATGGTACGAGACACGATTCGCACGCAGTTACTGCGCTGGAGCATGGAAGGCGACGTGCTGGTGCTGCGCCTCTCGAGCTTCATGGGGACGGTGTCGGCAATGTTGGAGAAGGCCATTGCCGACGCCACTGCCATCAGGACCCCGCGCGCGGTCGTTCTCGACATGCGCGGCAATCCTGGCGGCCTGCTCGTTCAGGCTGTGACTACGGCAGACGTTTTTCTGAGCGCGGGCGATATTGTTTCGTTGCGAGGCCGCACCCCCGGAAATCGACGCACGTGGCAGGCCGATGCCGTCGAGCAGCTCGCCGGCGTGCCCATGGTGGTGCTGATCGATGGCCGCTCCGCTTCGGCCGCGGAGCTCGTCGCCGCAGCCCTCCAGGAGAACGGACGCGCGACGGTCATGGGGCAGCGCAGCTTCGGCAAGGGCAGCGTTCAGACCACCGTTTCACTGGGTGCTGACAAGGGTGCGCTGAAGCTGACGACTGCGCTGTATCACGGTCCGTCCGGCCGCACCGTGCAGCGTACGGGCGTCGGTCCGGATGTCGAATTGGTGGCCGCGCGAGCAACCACTGCAGTTGCCGCGCGCCGGGAAGCCGATCGGCCGCGAGCGCTGCCCGGCGCGGACGAGCCGTTGCCGCCGAAGGCGCGTGTGGAGCAGTCGCGCTGCGCGCTCCCGCGCAAGGACGTCGATCCCGCGCTCGCCTGTGCGCTGGCTTTTCTCGAAGCCGGGGGCATCGAGACGTTTCTCGCGGCGCTCGAGCCGGAGGAGGCTGCGGCCTCGTATTGACCGCGGGTGTCCCGACGCGGGTACTGAATCATCCAATCGATCATTCCGGAGGAAGAACAAAAATGAAAATAACAACGTGCGGCAAGGTAGCCGCGGCATTCGCGTTTACGATTGCAGCAGGGATCGCGTCGGCGCAGAACGTCAAAGTGACGCCGCTGGGCACGCACACGGGAGAGCTCTGCGGTCGAGATCGCGCCACGCTGTTCGAGGATCCGAGCGGTGTGCGCATCCTTTACGACGCAGGCCAGTCCCTCACGGGCGCAGACGATCCGAGGCTCGGCGACATCCACGTCGTGCTCCTGAGCCATGCGCACAGCGATCACATCGGCGATACCAAACTGGCCGAGATCAACGGGGGAACGTGCGCGCAGCCGAAGCTCGTGGACGCCGGCGTCAACTCGGTCACGGCCGAAATCATTGCGGCAAAGAACAGCGCGATGATGATCGTGCGGGAACTGGGTCTGTTCGTCGGCAAGAAAGTCGCCAACATTCGCGGCAAGCCCCCGGCTGCGTGCGCGCAATCCGCGGGCGTCACGACAGTTCCGCTCGCCGCGCCATGCCTCGCCGTCGTGGAGCTGGGCGGCGCCCAGGCGTTCAAGACATCCAGTGCGACGCGTAGCGTGGAGATCACGGTCGTCCAGGCTGCGCACGCGAGCAATCTACCCCGCAGCCTCCTCACGGACGCCGGAAAAGCAAGTCTCGTCCCCGACGAGCTCGCCGCCAACGTAGGACCGGCGACCGGCTATGTGATCACATTCACGAACGGACTGCGCGTCTACCTGTCGGGGGACACGGCAATACACACCGAGATGAAAACCGTCGTGCACGATTTCCACAAGGCCAATCTCGCGGTCATGAACCTTGGGCCGAACGCCATATCGCCGCAGGCGGCTGCGTATGCGATGAACGAGCTGGTGCAGCCGGCCACCGTCATCGCATCGCATCCGAACGAAGCCGTCACCTCGGGCGGAAAGGCCATTGCGAACACTCGAACCGCGACGTTCGTCAATCTCATCAAGGGCCGCTCCGCGCATCTCGCGCTGAGCGGCAGGACGATGGAGTTCGACGGCAACGCGAAGTGCGTCGCAGGCTGCTAACGCACGTACTGCTCAGTAGCGGCGCGGGTCGTTCGGCCGCCTGTCGTAGCGATTGGGAACGCCGTCGCCGTCGCGGTCGCGATCCGCGCGATTGGCCACACCGTCACGATCGCGATCGTGATAGCCGGGATATGCGCGACCCTGCTCCACCGGGTAAGCGATACAGCCGGATACAAGACTGCCGACGGCGATCAGCACTACAGCAAGCTTTTTCATGGCATCTCCTTTTGACCAGGACTCGGATCACTCGCCGACGCGAATCGCGCGGACGTTTCTGGTCTCATGATTAGGCCACGAGCAGCGCCCCGCGATCCTCGGTCTTACAAACTCTTACAATCGGGAACGGGATAATAGGAGGACACCATGCTGACAGGCACAGTGCAGTGGACGGCACAGGAACGGGTGATACACGGCAGGCCGGCAGCCGAAGCAGTACCCGCGGAGATGGAACGCATCGGTGCGAAGCGCGTGCTGCTGCTCACCACGCGCTCGCTCACGGAAAGCCGCCTGGTGCGGGAGGTAACCGCTGCTCTCGGCGACCGCTGCGTCGGCCGGTTCTCCGATATTCACGCCCACTCGCCGCGTGAAGCCGTCATCGCCGGCGCCGCGCTCGCCCGTGAGGTCGAGGCCGATCACCTGCTTACAGTGGGCGGCGGCTCGGTGACCGATGCGACCAAGACCATGCTGGTCGCATTGTGGCGCGGCGTGCGCGACGTCGACACGCTGTCGACGCTGGCGGCGAGGCGCGGCGCGCCGGGCCTCGCGCCGCTCGATTCCGACCGGATGCGCATGACGGCAGTACCCACAACTTTGTCTGCCGCCGAATTCACTGCAAGCGCGGGGATCACCGACGTTCAGCGCAAAGTGAAACTGTCGTTCAGCCATCCGCGGATGGCGCCCGTTGCCGTGATCATCGATCCGGCAGCGACGCTCGAGACTCCGATGGAGCTCATGCTGTCGACCGGGATGCGCGCAATGGATCACGCAGTCGAGCACTGGTGCTCCATCCGGCCGCATCCGCTGACCGACGGCCTTGCGTTACAGGCGATGGGGATGCTCGCGGCGGGCCTGCCTGCGATGAAGGCACGCCCTGAAGATCTGGAGGCGCGACTCAATTGTCAGCTCGCGTCGTGGCTGACTCAGGCCGGCAGCTCGCACCTCGCGCCGAACGGTGCGAGCCACGGCATCGGCTACATACTCGGAGGCTACGCCGGAATCCCGCACGGCATCACGTCGTGCATCACGCTCGCCGCCACGCTCGAATGGAACGAGCCCGTCAACGCCGAGCGTCAGCGGGCCGTAGCGGAAAAGCTCGGCCGTCCCGGCGGGCGGGCGTGCGATGTCATGCGTGACTTCGTGAAGTCGCTCGGCCTGCCTACGCGCCTCAGCGAGATCGGCATCGCCGCGGACCGCATCCCTGAGCTCGCGCAGCAGTACGAAGGCACGGGTCCGATCTCGACGAACCCGCGCACTGTGCGCAACGCGGACGATCTCTCGGAGATACTCAGGATCGCAATGTGATCTCGAGCTACTCGCGCTTGCGGAGAAAGACGTGGGCGGCGCGTTCGCCCGCAACATACTTCGCGCATTCATAGCCCAACGCGTGCATATCGATGTCGTGCAGGAGATGCTCGCCGCAACCGAGCAGGACAGGGCGGACGGCGAGGTGCAGCTCATCGATCAGGCCGGCGCGCAGATACTGCCGAATCGTGGATACGCCGCCGCCGAGGCGGATGTCGCGGCCGCCCGCCGCAGCGCTCGCCTGCTCCAGCGCAGCGTGTATGCCTTCGGTGACAAAACGAAACTCGGTACCTCCGGCCATCCTGAGTGCCGGCCGCGGGTGATGCGTCAGCACGAAGACCGGCGTGTGATACGGCGGCTCGTCGCCCCACCAGCCCTTCCAGCTCTCGTCCGGCCATGGGCCCCGGACAGGACCGAACATGTTGCGCCCGAGAATCCAGGCGCCGATTCCAGCAAAGCCCTGTTCCGCGATTCCGTTATCGACTCCGTTCTCTCCATCGTCATGGCCGTGCATCGCGCGCCATAGGCGCGTGTGGAAGAACCACTCCATCAACTCGGGTCCCCGGACGCCGAGCGGATTCTGGAGGTCCTGGTCGGGACCGGCGCCGTAGCCGTCGATGGAAATGGCGAAGCTTTGGACGCGGAGTTTCGACATGAGATTCCCGGCTCGTTGTTCGGTGTAACTTCGGGTAAGGTTATCCCATCGAGCCGGCGCGGTGGCCATGAAAACGTGCAAAGTGAATAACTGCTGTGCGCACGCTATTGCCGTCACCGCTGTGCTCTGTTGCTGCGGCTATGCGAACGCGCAAGCGCCTGCAGCAACGTGGCCGGTCAAACCCATACGCGTGCTCGTGGGTGCTCCTGCCGGAGGCACTTCGGACATACTCGTGCGCCTGATCGGCGCGAAGCTTACCGAAACGTGGGGACAGCAAGTCCTCTCCGACCCGCGTCCCGGAGCCAACGGCAACATCGCGGTCGAAATGCTGGTGCGTTCCGCGCCCGACGGCTCCACATTGATGCTGATGGATATCGGCAATCTGTCGATCAGTCCGAGCATGTACAGGTTGCCGTTCGACATCATCCGCGACATCGCACCCATCGCCACGGTCGCCTATTCCCCCTATCTGCTGACGACGCATCCCAGTGTGCCGGTGAAAACCGTCGCGGAACTGATCGCCCTCGCCAGGAAAAATCCCGGAAAGCTCAACGTCCCGGTGGGGCTCGGCAGCGCCATTCACCTCTCCACACTCGCGATGCAGCAACGCGTGGGAACGAAATGGACCTACATTCCGACCAAGGGCGGTCAGAGCTCGGTGCTCGCGGTGATGACCGGCGACGGCGATTTCCTGATGATGGGCGTGGTTCAAACCTGGGTGCACGTGAAGAGCGGCAAGCTCAAGCTCATCGCGGTCTCCAGCGAACAGCGCGAACCGATGTTCCCGAACGTTGCGACAATCGGGGAAACGCCGGGCCTCGAAGGCTACAGTGCGGGCTCGTGGCAAGGCATCATCGGTCCTGCGAAGCTGTCCGCCGATATCGTGATCAAGACCTACAACGAGGTAAAGCGGATCATCGCGCTGCCTGACGTTGCGGAGAAACTCACCTCTCTGGGCTCGCGCCCGCAGGTCATGACGCCGCAGGACACGGGAAAGTGGCTCGCGTCGGAGAAGGAAAAATGGGCGAAGGTCGTGAAGGAGAGCGGCTATAAGCTCGAGTAAGGCAAGCGGGCCACGCCCACATCAGTGAGCCCGGGGTCCTTGGCCCCGGGCTCGTGTCGGCAGCGTTTCAGGAGGGTAGTGCCCGCACCGACACGCAACGGGGTGCAAACACTGTGCCCCGCTTGAGCCGCCGCAGTGTCGAGTACGCGAAGAGCCCGCCGGTCCCTCAACGCGGGGTGCCGGGACTCGGCGCTGATTTGACCTGTGTATCGGCACTCACCGCGGTTCCTGCGCTCGGGCTCGCTGCCTGGCCGGCTGCAGCATTGCCGCGCGTCGCGCCGGTATTTTGATTCGCCGAGGTGCCCTGGTTGGTCGTCCCGCTTGCGTTGACCGTCGTGTTGTTGGCGCCGGTACCGCTGCCACTCGCGCCAGTGGAAGGACTGGTGCCGCTGCCCGCGCCAGCGGTGTTGCCGCTGGCATTGCCGCTGCCGGCACTGGGAGCCGTGCCGCTGCCGCTCGTGCCGGTGCCTGTGCCACTCGTGCCGCTGCTACCCTGCGTTCCCGGGGAGCCCGCTACGCTCGCCTTGCTATCCGTGGCGGTGCCGGCTTGCGGGTTCGCCGACTGGCCTGCGGTCGCGTTGCCCTTGGCTGCGTTGACGTTCTGGTTGGCATTCGTGTTCTGGTTGGTGTTCGCGTTCGTGTTCTGGTTGGTATTGGTCGGCGTAAACGTGTTGTTGTAGACCGGGGCCCCAGCCGTGCCCTGCGGTGGGACGGCACAGCCGCTCATCGCAGCGACCGCGGCAGCGATCAGAGTGATTTGTGTCTTATTCATTCGCCTCTCCACAGTTAAAGATAGCCGCACTGAGGTGAGCAGCTTGCGTGCCCGACCCGGCCCGTGTGATGGGAAGTGCGACATCGACGAACGCTGCGCCGCAGCACCGGCGCGAGCCGGGGATGCACGGCAGCGGCGTGGATAGCGCATGTGTCGCCCGACACAGACAACGAGTCTGCTCACGGACGCCGTTCGTTGACAGCAGCATAGGCGACGCAACGACGCGATGCGTGGGACCCATGTCGTCGTCCAGGGACACGACGGCGTAGACGAGGCCTTGCGATAGCGGCCAATCGTGATCGCGTCGAGTCGCACGCAACGGGGAGAGGCCCCCCTTTTTCAGGAACAATTCCCGATCGCCTCGATGGATGGGCACACAACCTGCAAGTTTCACAACTCCAACCCACTGAGGAGAAAACATGAAACATTCCCGAAGCGTTATCGCAGCCGCAGTTCTGGCGGGGCTCAGTACTCTTGCTTACGCGCAGAACACCAGCACGGATGCGAGTCAGGCCTCGCAGACGAACCCGATCCAGTCGGTGAACCCGAGCGCAGCCACGGGCGTGCAGTCGAACGTGGACGTGAATGGGAGCGGCAACCGTACCCGAATGAACTCCAGCGCCACGACAAACCAGTCGACGTCCGCGAGCCAGAACACCAACAGCACGCAGGGCATGAACGTCGGCAATACCGCGCCGAACGGGAAACGCGCCAACGCCCGCAACCGCACCGGTGCGAGCCAGGCGTCACAGACCAATCCTGAGCAATACGTGAACCCGAATGCGATGACCGGCGTGCAATCGGGCGCAAGCGTTCGCGGCAACGGCAACAACACGAGAATGAATTCCAGCGCGACGACGAATCAATCGACGTCCGCGTCGCAAAACACCGGCAGCACGCAAGGCATGAACGTGCAGTCGGGTCAGTCCGGCAGCAGCTCGTCTTCGAGCAACCTCCCGGGCATGAGCGCCGTACCTGGCGTGTCGGGCAACGTCAGCGGCGGAGCGGCAGCCGGCGCGGGCGGAACCACTTCGGGCGCCGGCGGATCAGTCGGCTCGAGCGTGGGCCGTTAACAGCGAGTGCCGCTCGAAAAAAACCCGCTGCGGCGGGTTTTTCTTCTATGCACGTGTCACCAGCGTTCGCTCGGCAATCATGAGAGCAGCCACGGGCTCTCTGTCGGACATGCGTCCACTACCCGCGCGAGTTGCTGAATAAGCGGGCATAGAAGCTGCACCTGTTGTATTGCAAGTCTTAAACGAGGAGTACACACATGAAGCATTCAAGAAGCGTAATCGCCGCAGCAGTTTTCGCGGCCTTGAGTACCGCGGCATTCGCGCAGAGCTCGTCGTCCCGTACGGATGCGAGCCAGGCGGCGCAAACCAATCCGCTCCAATCGGTGAATCCGAATGCGGCGACCGGCATCTCGTCCGGCACGGACATCGGTGGCGACCACAACGCCGTCTTCAACACGAACCGCGCGACGACCAACCAATCCACGACGGCTTCGCAGAATACGGGAAGCACGCAGGGCGCAAACGTGGGGAACGCGCCGGGTCGCAGCGGCAACCGTAATGCACATGCACGCAGTCGAACAGGTGCGAGCCAGGCGCAGCAGACCAATCCCGAGCAGTATGTAAGTCCGAGCGCGGCAACCGGCATCGACTCGAACACGAACATCGGCGGGAACCACAACGCGGTCTTCAATGACAACCGCGCAACCACGAACCAGTCGACGAGTGCATCGCAGAACACGAACAGCACGCAAGGCATGAACGTGCCCGGCATGGGTGCAGTGCCCGGTGCGACGGGCGGTACTGCCGGCTCGGCGGGCGGTTCCGGCGGCGCGAAAGTCCCGAGCCGCTAATCGTCGAGGGATAAGCGGGCCGATCCTGGGCCCGTCTTCTCATAAAAAAACCCGCCGTGAAGCGGGTTTTTTAACGCTGAACGACTTTCGACTACTGACAAAAGCAGGCCGGTCCCGCCTGCTCGGATGCTTTGACGCATTGCGCGACGAGCGGTGTGTTGCAGCTGATTTCGCAGCGCTTGCCGTTCACGATGCTGGTACATGAGCTCAACGAGCTCGACGAATTGAGCGTCGAAGTGGTCCCGGTGTTGTCCGAGCTGGACACGTTCGACGAGATGTTCGAGCTCACTGACGACGACTGGCTCGACTGGTTCGAGTTCGTCTGGTTTGAGTTGATCGAGCTGTTCGCGCCGCCGCCGGAGGTCGTTGCGTTGACCGTTCCGGATCTCGACGTGATCGAGCTTGAGGCGGCCTGAGATGAGATGTACGCACCCGACGCGCACACCGCGAGCACGGCTGCTGTGATCAGCGCCCGCATGGGCGCTACGTTGTTCGAAGCGGGTTTCTTAAGCATGAGTTCCTCCGTCGCCTGGTTGCCAGGTTAAAGGCCGGCAGGGGCCGCGCAAGGCGAGTCCCTGCCGCCCAGCTGTTATGGCTGGACTTGCTGCTCCGGCTGCTGCTGCATCGCCTGCTGCTGTTGCGGTTGTTGCTGCTGTTGCTGTTGCTGTTGCGCGGGTTGTTGCTGGGGCGCCTGCTGCTGGGGCGCCTCGGCCTGTTGCTGCTGTGGGTGCTTAGCCGCCTCCTTGGCCTGCTTGCGTTCCTCTTTCCGCTCTTTGCGGGTGGCGACCCGCTTGCCCATGACGCCGCCGACGCCCGAGCCGGCGCCCGCTCCGATCGCGGCGCCAACGAGCGTACCGATCGGGCCGCCGACCGCGGTTCCAGCCGCCGCACCCGCGGCCGCACCGCCCAGCCCGCCGGCGCCCGCGCCGGCACCCGTGCCGACGGAGCTTTTCATCTCGGTCTTGTCTTGTTTCTTCTGATCGTTCTGTTGCGGATCCTCGCCGAAAGCGAGTGTGCTGACCCCGGCGATGCACAGGGCCACGGTAATCTTCCTGAGTTTCAGCATGGTGCTCTCCTCGTGTAACTAAGTAACCGGATGCAGTCAGCATGCCCGCTTGGCGGCATTAGTGCTCCAACACTTTCATCGGGGGATAACTGCGATCGGCGCGGGGAGTCGCCGGGTTCGGCGCTCGTCGTGCAAGGCATCCAGGGCCTCATGGAAATGCCCGGCGCCGGTGATCCCGCCATCTACACTGGCGATGGCCCCGACCCACTCGGTTTCGTTCATTACCGAGCACGGCGCACACGCCGGCCCGTCGACACCGAATGGCAGACCTTCATCGTGCGCCCGAGTCACTGACGCTGCCTTCAGCCATCACGCATCCGACGCAGCTTTATGATGGCTTCATCCGATCCCACGCGGCGCAATAACGCGAAGCGCAAAACCGCCGTCAGTGAATTCCCTCGACCGGTGCAGTCATCGCCGCGCATACTTCTTGCACCGGCGACGTCATCAGCAAGGAGACATCGAGTGCAGCTTGGCATGATCGGGTTGGGGCGCATGGGCTCGAGCATGGCGTTGCGCCTGATGAAAGGCGGCCACGAGTGCGTCGTGTACAACGCTGACTCCGCAGCCGTCGAAGGGTTGATGACCCAGGGCGCGGTCGGGACGGCTACGCTCGATGATTTCATCGCGCGGCTGGCGAAGCCGCGTGCGGTCTGGCTGATGGTGCCCGCAGCCGTCGTGGACGAAGTGCTCGCAACACTCGTCCCGCTGCTCGAACCCGGAGATATCGTGATCGACGGCGGCAACTCCTACTATCGTGACGACATTCACCGCGCTGCCGAGTTGAAGACGCGGGCGATTCATTACGTCGATGTGGGAACGAGTGGCGGCGTCGCGGGACTCGAGCGCGGCTATTGCCTGATGATCGGAGGCGAGCAGGACATCGTCGAGCGTCTCGACCCCATCTTCAGCGTGCTTGCGCCCGGCGTCGCTGCGGCGTCCCGAACGTCAGACTCGCAGCCGTCCGGAAGTACCGCCGAGGAAGGCTACCTGTACTGCGGCGCCCACGGGGCAGGCCATTTCGTGAAGATGGTACATAACGGCATCGAATATGGCCTCATGGCAGCTTATGCCGAAGGCTTGAACGTCCTGCGCAACGCGAACGCGGGTAAACACTTGCGCCAAGCGGACGCCGAGACGGCGCCGTTGCGCGACCCCGAGTATTACCAGTACGACTTCGATGTGCCGCAGATCGCCGAGCTGTGGCGCCGCGGCAGCGTGATCGGCTCGTGGCTGCTCGACCTCACAGCACGCGCGCTGCTTCACGATCCGGGTCTGGAAAAGTACGCGGGTGAAGTGTCCGACTCCGGCGAAAGCCGCTGGACTATCGCCGCGGCCATCGACGAATCGGTTCCGATACCCGTGCTGAGCGCGGCGCTCTACGAGCGCTTCGGCTCGCGGGGCCACGCCGGTTTCTCCAACCGCCTGGTCTCCGCAATGCGTCACGAGTTTGGCGGTCATCTCGAAAAACCGCCCGGTGGACGGAACACCTAGACATGGCGGCGATCCGCTCGGATGCGTTCGTTTTCTTCGGCGCGACGGGTGATCTCGCGTACAAGCAGATCTTTCCCGCGCTGCATGCGCTGGTCCGGCGCGGGCGGCTCGACATGCCCGTCATCGGAGTCGCGCGTTCGAACTGGACGATCGGTGCGTTTCTGGCGAGAGCGCGGGAGAGCATCGAAAAACACTGCAGCTTCGACGCCGGTACATTTGAAAAATTGTCCGCGCGTCTTCAGTACATCAGCGGGGATTACGGCGACGACGCGATGTACCGGCGGCTGCGCGCGGCGCTCGGTGAGGCGACGCGGCCGTCGTACTACCTTGCGGTGCCGCCGAGCGTATTTCCAACGGTCGTGCAAGGTCTGGCGAAGTCAGGTTGTGCCGAACACGCCCGCGTCATCATCGAAAAGCCATTCGGCCGGGATCTTGCCTCGGCGCGAGCGCTGAACGACACGCTGCATACGTGCTTTTCCGAATCGAACATTTTCCGTATCGATCACTTTCTCGGCAAGGAGGCGGTGGAAAATCTGCTCTACTTCCGTTTTGCGAACGCCTTTCTCGAGCCGATCTGGAACCGCAATTACGTCGCGGCAGTGCAGATCACGATGGCCGAGCGCTTCGGCGTGCGTGGTCGCGGGCGTTTCTACGACGAGGTCGGCGCCATCCGCGACGTTCTGCAGAACCACATGCTGCAGGTGACGGCTCTGCTCGCGATGGATCCTCCGGTCGCTCGCGACGCCGAGGTCATGCACGACGAAAAGCTGCGGCTCTTCAGGGCGATGCGGCCGCTCACGCCCGCAGACGTCGTGCGCGGCCAGTTTCTCGGTTATCGCGACGAGCCTGGCACGGCGCCCGGCTCGCAGGTCGAAACGTTCGCCGCGGTGCGTCTGGAGATCGATACGTGGCGGTGGGCAGGTGTGCCGTTCTACATCCGCGTGGGCAAGATGCTGCCCGTGACCAGCACCGAGATCACCGTCGAGCTGAAACGCCCGCCGCAAATCATTTTCGATGAAGCAGGGCCGTGCCGTTCCAACTATGTTCGCTTCCGTCTGAGCCCGGATGTTTTCACCGCAATCGGCGTGCGGGTGAAGGCGCCGGGAGAGGCGATGGTGGGAAACGAAACGGAGCTGATTGCGCATCGCCAGGCCGCGAATGAAATGACGCCTTACGAGCGCCTGCTCGGCGATGCGCTCAACGGCGATTCATCGCTGTTCACGCGCGCGGAGGCGGTCGAGGCCGCATGGCGCGTGGTCCAGCCGATCCTGAAAGATCCTCCGCCCGTCGCCCAGTACGCGCCGGAAACGTGGGGGCCGGCCGCAGCCGATTCGCTCCTTGCTCCCGGCGAATGCTGGTACGACCCGGTGCAAACCGTCACCTGACCACGCCGCCGGCAGAAAAAGCACTCAGGAACCCGCGGCGGCGCGATCCACGAACCAGTGCACGCGTCCGACCGGTCGCAACTGCGCCGCAGGCAGGTCCGTCGCGCCGTCGCGTATTCGCCGCAGGATATCCCGCTTGGCCTCGCCCGAGACGAGGAACACGACATCCCTGCTGCTCTCCAGCACCGGAAACGTAAGGGTGATCCGCGGCTCGTGCTCGGGATCGGTGGACGCAGCCGTCCAGCGCGAACGTTCGTGCAGCACGGGTGAGCCTGGAAACAGCGAAGCGACATGGCCGTCCGCTCCGATGCCGAGGAATGTGACGTCGAAAAACGGCCGCTCGGATGACGGTGCGGATGCGCCATAGAACTGTTTCAATTCCTGCTCGTAGGCGGCGGCTGCTGCTTCCGGCGATACGCTTTCGGTCTGTATTCGGTGCACGTTCCCGGGAGGGATCGGAACGCGATCGAGGAGCAGGCGCCGCGCCATGTCGTAGTTGCTTCTTTCGTGAGTGGGCGCAACGAAGCGCTCATCGGACCAGAAGCAGTGCGTGTGTTGCCATGGAACGGCCTCGCGATAAGGCGATTGCGCCAACCGTCGATACAACAGTCGAGGTGTCGTCCCGCCGGTCAGGCACAGCGCGCGCGGCCGGTCATCGGCATGTCCCAGCTTCTCAACCAGCCAATCCGCCGCGTATCGGGCAATGGCCTCGGCATCGTCCAGAACACAAAACGTCGTTTCGGCGACACCGCTCACGATATATGGGCCGTGTGCATGCGCGTGTTCAGGGGCCTACTCCCCCTTTATCCCCGCCTTATCGATCACCATCTGCCACCGCGCGGCTTCATCCTGCATGTATTTGCCGAACTCCGCCGGGCTCTGCTTCACCGGCATCGCACCCTGGTCCTCGAGCCTCTTGACGACTTCGGGCGTGTTCTGCAGCGTGGCGACTTCCCCGTGCATGCGACTGATGATGTCCTGCGGCGTCTTCAGCGGCGCGAATACACCCCACCAGATATACGTCACGAAGCCGGGCACGCCCGCTTCGGTCATCGTCGGCACGTTCGGTAGCTGCGGATTGCGTTTCGTGGCGCCGACGCCGAGCGGCTTCAGCCGGCCGCTCCGGATATAGCCGAGCAATGAAGGAACCGAGCCGAGATTTATCTGCGTGTTGCCGGCCATCGTGTCGGCTGACGCGGGGCCGCCGCCCTGGAACGGCACGTGAACGATGTGGGTGCCCGTCATGAGCTTGAACAGCTCGGTGTTCATGTGCGGGAAGCCCCCGATGCCGGATGACGAATAGAAGAGCTCGCCGGGCTTCGCCTTCGCGAGCGCGATCAGCTCTTTCACGGTCTTGACCGGCAGCGACGGATGGACGGTGAGCAGGCTGTCGCCCAGGCCGATCAGCGCGACCGGCTCGTAGGACCTCGAGTACTCGATACCTTTCGCCTGTTTCCTGTCGAGCAGGTGACCGTACGCGGTCGACGTGAGCATGAACGTGTAGCCGTCGGGCGCCGCCGCTGCAGCGAGGTGCATCCCGAGGATAGAGCCTGCGCCCGGACGGTTATCGATGAAGACCGTCTGCTTGAGGCGCTTCGTGAGCTCCGGCGAGACGATGCGTCCGACGACGTCCGTGCTTCCGCCCGGGGCCCAGGGCACGAGCAGGCGCACGGGTCTCTCCGGCCACGCTACGGCGGCCATGCAGGGCGCCGTGATACACACGAAAGAAAGACCGAGAACTGCGATGCTGTGGCGGGTGCGGTTCATGAGGCTCCTTTTCTGGTAACGCATGTATCGACAAGGGCGGTGCGAGAGATTCCTGTGTCATGATACCCCCGTCCATCGACCGAGCGTCCGAGAGCAGCACACCGAGCGAGGAGGAAACTGCCATGCCGTTCTACGAAAAAGGTGACGTCCGCATCCACTATGAAGAGGCCGGCTCCGGCCTCCCGTTGTTAGTCATCTCCGGCGGAGGTTTGAACTCGAAAATCGCCTACTTGACCGGCAAGGCGCCGTTCAACCCGATCGAAGAGCTCAAGGGCGAGTACCGGGTCATCGCCATGGACCTGCGCAACGCCAACGGCGGCCAGTCCTCAGGCCCGCTCGAGATCGATCGTCCCTGGGATGCGTATGTCGATGATCAGCTCGGCCTGATGGATCACCTGGGCATCGCGGAGTTCATGGTGTTGGGCTTCTGCATCGGCGGCCCCTTCATCTGGAACATGTTGCAGCGGGCGCCCCGGCGTGTCGTTGCTGCCGTGCTCGCGCAGCCCAGCGGTTCCAGGCCGGAAAAGCGGGACCTGTTCTATAACAACAATATGAAGGGCTGGGCGCCGACGCTGTGCGCTGCCCGGCCCGACATCACGATGGCGATGGCCGACGCCTTCCTGAAGACGATGTACTGCTCCAACCCGGACTTCGTCTTCACCGTGACACGCGATTTAATGCGCGACTGCCGGACGCCGATACTGGTCCTGCCGGACGACACCCCGTCGCACCCGTACGCCGTCGCCATGGAGACTGCGCGCCTGGCACCGAATGCGGAAGTGAGCCTGTATCCCTGGAAGGAAACCCCCGAGCAGATTGCCCAGGCGGTGCGGCACGTGCGCGACTTTCTTCGGGCGCATCAGCCCGTGGCGGCTGCGCACTGAGCCTGGGCGTCGCTCCAGGAGGCGGTCCCGGATTGTCGGGGACCTCGTCCACCTCGGCGCCGCGCTAGCGCTGCTGAGCGGCCAGCTCCGAAGTGATAGTGCCGGCGATTTCGTCGAGATCGGCTTGCGTCATTCCCATCTGATGGAGTGCGAACGCGCTGCCAAGTGCCCATTCAGCGCTGGTCTCGCCCCGTTCCTGTTTGACGAAGATCGACTCGGCGGCAAGCGTGAGCGCAATGTGCTGCAAACTGGAGATGGGGATGCCGGTGCCATTGGTCTGCAATTCGGTATAGTCGTGATGCCTGAGCACGGCCAGGCAAACTTCCTCCGGCAGCAACCAGGTCTTTGCCATCTGATAGCCGACCCACGCATGGTTGATCGCGTAGTGTAAGTCCTCGCTGGCGGTCACGCTCGCATCCTCACGCGGCCTGGCGCCTGCGAATACCGGTTCATAATTTTCGAATTTCTGCATCATGGCCAGCATGCCGCAGTCGCGGAACAGGCCGAACGTCTGCAATCCATCGCGGTCCACGTGTTTGAAGTGGCGAACCAGAAGTGCGCTGATTTGCGCGATGCCCGTTGAAGCCTCCCAGAACTCATCCATAAGTTCGCTGGTCCCGCCGGGGAAGGCCTGGCGCAACAGCAACCCGGACACCAGTTCCGCGACATGGCGAAGGCCTAGCAATGCGATCGCCTGCGGCACTGACGTCGCCTTGCGGCTCAAGCCGTAAAACGGGGAATTCACGGTTTTCAGCATCGAGGCCGCAAGGCTCACGTCGCCGCCGATCAGTTTGCCCAGCTTCGCGAAATCGGGATCATCGCTGCGCATTTCCTGCATCAGCTTGGTCAGGATCATCGGGCACGGCGGGATACCGATGTCCTTGACGATCTGCTCCGCTTCGCGGTTAAGAATTTCGAAATGGGTTTCCATATCAGTTGGCCCGGCAAATGTTCGAAGTCGAGGAGGCGGCCCTTGCGCAGGGCGCGTCGATTAAGGGGTATCGGCCGAATGCGGAGAATCTTGAGGAGGAACTGATGCGGGGGAATATCGCTCCGGCGAATGGCAGACGACCCGCCGGGAACCACTCCGGTTTGATCCCGGCGCCGTCGGCGCACGCGGCGCCAGCGCCCTACCAGTTAAACGGCCCTTCGATCCGAGACGAGACCTCCATCTCGCCTGGAATGTAGTGGCAGACATAAGACCGCCGCGTGCGTTTTGGATCCGTCACCGAGCTGCCGCCATGTATCAACATGCCGTGCCAGAAGAAGACATCGCCTTTACGCGCGAGGTAAAGACGCCGTTCGTAATGCTCGCTCCGGCGAGCGACGTACTCGGAATATTCCTGCGGCCTGGGGTATGTCCTGAGGTTGGTCTGCGGATAGTTGTCGAATTTCGGATAGAGCGGCTCACGGTGCGAGCCGGGATAAAAAACCAGCGGGCCCGCATCCGGTGAAACATCCTCGCAGGCCAGCCAGGCTCCGACCAGATAGTTCCTGGGCGCGACGTGAAAGACCGCTGTGTCCTGATGCAGTTCCTGTTCGCTCCCGTACATGAAATTGATGGTGAAGCGGGGCGCCGCCGGGCGACCGAGTATCAGTGAAGCCAGGCGGTTCAACTGGGGATTATCGAAGACCGCTCGCGCGTTCGCCGAATGCAAATAGAAGCCATGGACGCGCCAGCGGGAGGCGTCGCGGATTTCAAGGCGTTTGGAGATTTCCAGCGCAAGCACTTCAGCATGGGACAGATTGAGAGGATTCTGAGAATCCAGTTTCGTATCCAGAATCCGCAATCCTGCGAGCGGCTCCCGAGCGGTCCAGATTTCGTCCATGTCCCGCGTCATTTCATCGATCTTCCGCTCGTCGACGACGCCGGACACCACGCAATAGCCGTCGGCGACCCACTTCTGGAGAAGGGCGTAGTCCTCGTCGCTCAGGCCCTCCTGACGCCGTCGCTCGTCGAGCAGTTCAAACGCGTCGGGCCGGTCGAACCATGGGGCATCCTTAAGCTTGTGCTTCCATCGTTTCTTTCGTTGCCCGAGGCCGAGGAAGCTCAACATAGTCATCCCTGGTTCTGTCCTGTCTTCGACCACGACGCAGTCGCCGTGCGAGGCCGCTGACGTGCCTGCGCCACGACGGTTATTTTCGCTTCACCGTCCGGTGCGGGATACGGCCGGCGTCTCGAGCGTCACCGTATGCGTCGCACCATCCTCGATGACTGCTGCGCGCTCGATCTTATCTTTGTGAAAGGTGATCGCCAGCACGGCGCGCGCCGGGTCATTTTCAGCCAAGCCGCCGACCTGCTGCAGAGTCTCGCACGCAAAGCCATTGCAGATTTCCGCGCGGCGTTCGCGCGGCATCGCACAGCCGGTTGCGCCTTGATACAGGCACGCGCCTCGCACATGCCGGGTCGGCAACATCGAGAGATAGGCCTCGACGGCGTTGGCGAGCGTGCGTCCGGGCTCCTCTTGCTGCCATCGTTGCAGCACGGTCAGATCGATGAAGGCACGCCAGTCGGCGCCGTGTTGGCAGCAGCGGCCGCGGCATTGGCCGCAGAGGCGCGCACCTTGCTGAAGCTTGTCATCAGCGGTTGATGGGGCAAGGCGCGAGCGGTCGATGATCATGCCGTCAGCGACCACTGATTCGAGGTAAGCGCGATGCTGTTGACGGTCGTCGGCGTTTACCGGAACCACCTGTTCTTCGCAGTGCTGCAACCATACGACGGCAGGAGGATGTTCCCGGAGATGAGGCAGTTGTGCGCAGGCGGCGGCCGGCGCTGCGCTGCCGATCGCCGCCTTTAGCCTGATCGTGTGCTCCTGGTCCGTCTGATGACGGCATCGGGCGGAACCGCAGATGCCTGCGCCACTGCGGCGCGTCAATGCATCGAGCGGGGCGCCGCAATGGCGACACAGGATGTCGTTATGCACAGCGGCATCCGATCCGGCCCTGCCCACCGGCCGTCCGGGCGTCACCTGCCCGGGCGACAGCATTACCGAACGCCCGCCGCAGTCGACCTCAGCAGCTTGCCTCCCAGCGCGCCGGTGTGCTCGCCATCCCTGAATGCCACTTTGCCGGCAATGATCGTGGCCATGATGCCGGTCGACTTCTGCTTGAGCCTTCGCGCTCCGGTGGGAAGATCGTGCTCGATCGTCGGGATCTGCGGCGCAAGAGTCGTGGGGTCGAAGATGTTGAGATCCGCGATGCAGCCCTGACGCAACAGGCCTCGATCGGTGAAGCCCCACGCCATCGCCGGGGCGAGGGTGATCATCTTCACGCCTTTCTCGAGGGAAAACGCGTTGCGCTCACGGACCCAGTAGGCGAGCAGGTGCGTGTGTATCGAAGAGTCCATGATCAGGCTGACGTGCGCGCCTGAATCGGAAAATGTCATGACCGTTCGAGGATGCCGCAAGGTCGCCAGCGCCTCCGCATCGTTCTTCGGGACAGTCGTCACATCGAACTGCATGAAGAGCTGGTTGAAGTCGGAACCCACAGCGAGGTCCATCATGACCTCGACCGGATCCGCCTTGCGCTGCGCCGCGAGCTCGGCGACGCTGGGATTGCGCGACACGGCGCTGTACACGACATACATGTTTTCGTAGGTGGGCTTGCGCGGCTCGCCGCCCCCGGTTCTATAGACGCCCTTCTTCGTCGCATCGATGAGGCGTTTGCGCTGCTCCGGATCGGTGAAAGCCTTGCGTTGCTCGTCGATCGGCAGGGCGCGCACCTGCTTCCATTCAGGCAGGTCGTCGAACTGCAGGCGTCCCTTGAACGACAACATGTGGGAAATGCCGCGTGTATGGGTCTGTCCGAACATGCGGCCGCCGGCGTCAGCCGTGGTATCCAGAAGATCCAGGGCATCCTGCACGCCCGGGCTTCCAGCCGGTATTCCAAAGGTGATGGGAACACCGCTCTTCACCGCGAGGTCGAGCAACCTGTCATTGAACGGCTTGCGCACCTTTGCATCCGGCGATCGCGCTTCTCTCTCGCGGGCATATTCGAATATGCCGCGGCCCGTCGTCCCCATGAGGCATACGAGCTGGGAGAGCTCCTCCCACGAAGCGTGGTTCGATGCGACGGGCCGGTTGTCCGGCTCCGGCAGCTTGTGGCCGGTCGAGAGCGAGCTGGTGAAACCTATGGCGCCTGCGTCGAGCGCATCGAGCAGCTCGTGCTCCATCGCGCCGAGGTCGTCGTGCGACGCGTGCTGCTCGAAAGCGCGCGGCCCCATGACATGCGTGCGCAGCGAGGAGTGTCCGATGTTCGCGGCGTAATTGATCGCCTTCGGCAGCTTGTCGACGACGTTCATGTATTCCCTGAACGAGGTCCAGTCCCAGCGGATCGCAGCCGCCATCGCGTCGGCAGAGATGTCCTCCGCCCGGATGATGTTGCTGAGGATCATGTCGCGCTGGTCGGCCGAGCCCGGCGCGAGCGTGAATCCGCAGTTTCCCATCACGGCGGTCGTGACACCGTGCCAGCACGAGCAGCTTCCCAATGGGTCCCAGAACACCTGGGCGTCCATGTGCGTGTGTCCGTCGATAAAGCCCGGCGACACGACATGGCCCGTCGCATCTATTTCTTCTGTGCCTCGTTCTCGAATCCGCCCGATCGCCGCAATTCGATCGCCGCTCAAGCCGACGTCTGCTCGATATTTCGGCATTCCTGTTCCGTCGACTACGGTGCCGTTTCGGATCACTAGATCGTACATTTTGGCGTCCTCCCAGGTGGAATCACGAGCCGCTCGACGGCATGCGGAAATCCGCTTTGCCCGTTCCCGTCTGAATACAGACTTTACATGAACGCGATACCGGTCCGCGGGGTGACTACGGCGCGGGAGAGCAGGTTCCCGGTCTTGCCGTGCCTATTGCTTTCCCGAAACCTGACTTGGTGTCTTTCCGTGGCCGCATCAAAGATGCGGCCACGGCGCCGGTAGCGAATCCCACAGATCGCACTTCGCGTCATCGGGTCCGCGTTTCTCCGACGGCGCGGTGTTCAGCTCCAGGTACGCATCGCCGGCCGCGACAGGCCATTTCGGATCGCGGCCGTTGTTCACGGTTCCCGTGCGGGCGAGACTCGTCCAGTAGTCGACCATGTATCGCTGAACGGCGAGGTCTGCGTCGGTGGGTTTATAGCTGCCGCGGATGGGAAACAGGAACGCGTGTTCTATCGTGTGATTCGCAGCCGCAGCCTTGAGCTGCGGGTCGTTCTCCATGACGTGAGGGAAGAGGTAGCGGTAGACCGGCTGCTTCTGTGCGCCCGAAAAAACGCGCGCGACGCGGCGGCTGGTACAGGTGAACTGCGCATCGGTAGTGAGCTGTATGAAGGCGGCTAGAGGCGTTGAATACGCGGAGAGCGGATACGCGCCGAGTATGCGGTCGCGTGCGGGCGCGCCGAAGACCTTCTCGATCTCGGCCTCGTAGGTTTGCGCATCGGTAATCGGCGCGCCCGACCGAACCCATCCGAGGGTCTCGTTTGCGGTGTTGCCGATGACGATCGGCATCGGCGTGTGCGCGCGGCGGCCGATGATCCTGATCGGCTGGTCGGGAAAGACATGGCCGTCCATGTTCGGCCCGTAGGTGCGCGGGAACACGTTGGTGACCGCGGGCACGGCCGAGACGATCTCGCTCGTGTCCTTGCTGCGCAGACAGGCGGCGACGCTTGCTGCTGCGTCGCAGCCCACCGCCTTCACGACCCGCTGACCCGTCCGGCTCTCGACCTCCGCAAGCGTCGGGATCTCGCAGCCTGTCGGCACGCTGCTTTGCATCGCTGCGGCGTGAAAGAGTCCGCGCGCGAGCGGCGAGCTGATCAGCGCGCATATGTTTCCGCCGCCGGCTGAAGTGCCGAAGAGCATGATGCGGTTCGGATCGCCTCCGAAAGAAGCGATGTTCTGCTTCAGCCACTGCAGCATTGCGATCTGGTCGAGATTGCCGTAGTTGCCCGACACCCGCTCCGGCCTCTCCGCGTCGAGGGCAGCATGGGCGAGGAAACCGAGAACGCCGAGCCTGATATTGAAGCTCACGAAGACGACACCTTCGGGAACGAGAGCGCCCCCGCTGTAGCGCACGTTGCCGAAGCTTTCGCTGCCCTGGCCCGAGAGGCCGTGGTTGCCTCCGCCGGTGAGGAACACCATCACTGGCAAGGGCCGCGCGGGAAGCTGGCGCGGACGCCAGATGTTGAGCGTGAGGCAATCTTCGTCCCCCACGACCTGCTTTGCGGCGATCTGCGGACACATCGGGCCGAAGCGGCTGCCCTCGCGCACACCTTCCCACGGCACGGGGGGCAGGGGCGGGCGCCAGCGCAAGTCGCCCGTAGGCGGCCGCGAGTAAGGCAGACCTTTGAATACGAGGAGGTCGTCTTCGCTTGCGCCGCGTACCGCGCCCTGCGCCGTGCACGCGATGTCCGGCGCGGTGGCTGCGCATGCTCTCGGCGGCGCTTCAGTGCCGTGCGCACCCGACGCGGCGAGTGCGCAAACAACGAGTGCCATACAGCTACGTGGAATTCGACGCATCTTGATCCCCTTTGTTGTTGTTCGACGGCGCTCAGTCGATGGCGACGGCGCTTGCTGACGATGTTGCGACGGCTGGAAGCAACAGAACCGGGTGACTATCGTCTCTCATTGAGGCTTGAATCCGATTTGCTTGACCAGCTTCGCGAACGTGGCGGTTTCGCTCCTGATGAGAGCGCTGAACTCGTCCGGTGTCGAGCCTACCGCATCGAGGCCGTAACCGTTCAGGCGCTCCTTGACGTCCGGGAGCTTCACGATCCGGATGAGCTCCTGCGAGAGTTTTGCGACGATCGGCTTCGGCGTCCTGCTCGGCACGACGACGCCGTGCCATACGACCGATTCGAAGCCGGGCAGCGTCTCCGCGACCGCCGGCACGTCGGGCAAAGCCGGGCTGCGCTTCAAACCTGTCACGCCGATCGCCCGCAACTTGCCCGCGGCGACGTGAGGCAGACCCACGAGCGGGCTGATGATGAACACCTGCACTTCGCCGGACAGCAGCGCGCTGACGGCCTGCCCCGTTCCTTTGAACGGGATGTTCACGGTCTTGACGCCGGCCATATAGTTGAACTGCTCCATCGCAAGCAGGTTGTTGGTCGCGGTGCTCGCATAATTGATCTGGCCCGGTCTGGCTTTCGCGAGTGCGATGAATTCGGGCACCGACTTCGCAGCCACAGACGGATTGACCGCCATCACATATGCGCCTGAAGAAACCTGCGTGAGCGGCTTGAAGTCGCGCTGGGGGTCGTAGCCGAGCTTCAGATACACGCTGGGGTTGATCGTCACCGGCCCCTGGGGCGCGAGGAGCAGCGTGTATCCGTCAGCCGCCGCCCTGGACGCGAGCTCGAATCCGACGATGCCGCCGGCGCTTCCGCGATTGTCGATGATGACCGGCTGGCCCCAGCTCTCGGTCAGCTTCTGACCGAGCAGTCGCGAGAGGGCGTCGCTCGGGCCGCCGGGGACGAACGCATCGATGATGCGTATCGGTCGGCTGGGGTAATTCGAGTCGGCAGCTCCGGCAGTCGATACGACGCATGACAATAGTGAGATCAGGAGCAGGCAAGCTGACTGCTTCATTACAGCCCTCCCGGTGTTCGTGATTGCGGATTCAGCGCTTCAGTGCAGGAACGAACATCACTCAGGTGAACCGTACAGCCGCTGTTTGTCCATCAGCTACGAAGTCCGTAGTGCGAGGGTGGCCGCGGCGATGTAGCCGTCGCCGTCGCGCGCCATCTTCCACATCAGGAGCGACTTGTTCTGCACCGCCCCCAGGAAACGGTCCGTGGCGTTACTCGTGTCGCGGTTCGGGTGTCGATCGTACGGGGCGCGTGCATACACGGCGTCGGTGACGTCATCGGGAAAATAGAGCTGAGTGGTGGCCGTCTTCGTCCCGACACGGAGCTTTACGTGCACGTGCGGGGTGCGGCCCACGTACCAGCCCGGATAGATCGTTCGGAATCGCACGGCACCGGAGGCGTCCGTGAGCTGCGTGCCCCGCAAAAATGTCCTCTCGTCCACCGGCTCGAGGTGACGCGGGGCGACGGGGACGCCCTCATAGCCGGAGTAGATGCCGAGCGCGTCGCATTGCCACACATCCACGGCGGCTTTCGGGATGGCCGCGCAGGACGTCCCGATTACTTGCAGAACGAGCTGTAGCGGGACGCCGGGCTGGTTTTCGGTAATGGATTCGCGAATGCGCGCCTGGTCGAGGTAAAACGGGCCTTCGATCTGCTCCGGCGTCAGCGCGCACACCGTTTGCGCGAGCGCGCGTCGCTCCCACGCCGCGGCGACAGCGCCGAACGCGAGCGTGCCGAAGACCCCCACCGCCGTTCGTCTGTTCATGTTTCCCCCGGGACGGAAATTGAACCTCGCCCGGACGATATCGCCGCTCTGACGAGCGGTCAATGCGCCCGGCTTGACCGGGCCTTACACCGGGTCAGAGTCACATTCCGAGAATGTTGCTCTGCCGGATCGAATTGTTGAAAGCATACAAAAAGCGAAACCCCGCCGGAGCGCGGTTTGCTACCGCCATCCGTACCGATCAGTCGGCGCATTTGCGGCGGGCGAGTCCAGCGAGCCCAAGGGTGACAAGGGCGAGTGTGCCCGGCTCCGGTACCGCCCTGATCTGCAGCCTGTCCCAATCGATAACGGAGCGGCGCACGGCAAACTTCCGGCGGCGCTAGGCTGGCCGCTCATCCTGAGCCTTCGCTCACGCTATGCTCGGGACGAACGGTTTATTGAATCTTGATATTGAGCTGCCTGACCTGCTGCTCGATCTCGGCATATTCACGCGCGATCGTCGCCTTCAGTTGCTCGGGTGTCATGCGCTCGGCGGGTTGGCTTCCGTCGGCCTGGAGCCGCTGCGTCATCTGCGGGGTATGCATGCCGTCGCCGATCACGCGATTGATCGCGGTGACGATCGCGCGCGGTGTTCCGGCCGGCGCATACAGGCCGTAGCGATTGGTGATCCTGAAACCGGGGAAACCCTGCTCGGCGACCGTCGGCAGGTCCGGCATCGCCGGTATGCGCGCAAGGCTCAGTGCGGCCAACGCGCGCACCTTGCCGGTCCTTATCGCGCCGCTCGCGGCGATCGAGCTCGCGGCCGCCATATGAATTTCACCTCCGGTGACGGCGATGATGGCGGGCGCACTCCCCTTGTAGGGGACGAACAGCAGCTTCGCGCCGGAGAGCTGCGCCAACCGTTCCATGCCCAGATGGACTGTGCTGCCCACTCCGGTCGCTCCCGAGTAAGTCACCGTCTGGGTCGCCGAATACGCAACCAGCTCCTTGATCGACTTGAACGGTACGTTCAGGCCGGTGATGAGGATGTACGGCTGGGTGGACGTGGGAACGACGGGATCGAACGCCTTGAGAACGTCGAAGGGGACGCGCTTGAGCGCGCCCAGCAGCATGACCGTGTCCCCGAGGCTGAGTATGGTGTAGCCGTCAGGGGCCGATTTCGCGACCAGCTCGACGGCGATCACGCCGCTGCCGCCCGGCCGGTTGTCGACCACCGCATTCTGGCCCCAGCGATCGGTCAGCATCTGAGCGGCTGCGCGCGCGATCGAGTCGGCGCCCGCGCCGGGAGACACCGCAACGATGAGGCGGATCGGTCGAACCGGATACCCGGCCGGCTTATCCTGCGCGAGTGTTGCGGCGCTGTACGCGAGCACTGCGCTCGTGAGCAAGTACGCCAGGCTGCCGGTCACGCGATTCATGGATCGCCTCCTCCGAGGACTATGTGATCCCGCGGGCTCAGTATGCGGCAGATACGCGACGGTCGTCAGTCGAGTTTCGTGAACGTGGTGACGGTGCCGTCGTCTTCCTTGACTCGAAATTCACGCGGTGTGGAGGAAACTATCGGGTCCCAGTCGTGCCCGAATTGAGAATCGATCTTGTAGCTCCACGCGATCCTGGAGCCCTTCACCTTCCAGACGCCGTACTGCAAAACGCTGCCTTCATCCGTTTTGATCTCCCATTCGCCGTTCGCGTGCAGGTATACCGGCGTCGCGAGCTTGGATGATCGCCATTTGCCAACGAAGTGTTTTTCTTCGATGGCTCCGTTGCAGGAACTTAGCAGGACCAGAACACAAAGGGCTGCAAGTATGGAACCAAACGGTTTGAGGGCCCCTGTGAGAAAGCTCATGGCCTAGTGCAATCCGAGTCTTTGTCTTTCATTCTCGATGCGCCTGCGTTCCGCTTCCTCTTTCATGCGCAGCTCCTGGCGTGCTTTTTCAGCAGCATACCGGGCTTCTTGTTCGCCTCTTTCCTGCGCTCGTCGAAGGTTGTCGGATACCTGCTCCCCAAGCCTCCTGGATTCCTCAATGAACCGTTGACGCTCGAGCTCTTTTCTTTGCTCTTCTTGTTTCTCGAGCGCCGCTTCACGCTCTGCTTTCGCTGCTCGACGGTTTTCAGCCTCGAGCAACTCGAGCTCGATCTTGCTCTTCGGCCTGACCCCATGTTGCTGGTAGTACTCCTGAATCATCACTCGTTCCCGGGCTTTCTCCTCCTCTTGCGCCGCCTGGCGTGTGCCGGACGCGACCCAGAACAATCCGAAGAGGAGCGCGACGACGACGGTCACGATGGCGCCCAACGCTGTGAAAGTCGCCCTGACACCCTTGGCCACGAGTGCCGCGAGTTTCTTTGGCGCGGTCTCGACCTGCAGCGAAACCGCGTCGGCCTTGAGAGCAGCGGCCTCGGCCATGAGTGAGGCTGCGTCGGCCTTCAGAGAAACGGCCGCGGCTTGCAACGACAATGTTTCAGGAGGCCCCAGCGGTAGGGCCACTGCGACCGCCTCACGGCGATTCAGCCGGGAATCGTACGCTTGACGCGACTTTTCGTTCGAAAGCGTCTGGAACGCGATCTTCAGCACTTTCGATTGCACGTCCTTACTTTCGGCCGTCAGGCCGCTCGTATCCGATTCGAGTTTTTGAGTGGCGCGCAGATATGCGGCGTCGAGCTCGGAAAACGGCGCATCCGGCGATACGTCGAGTAAGTCGTAGAGCGTTTTCTTGCCAGCCATTTCTCTTTCTATTTCCCCACATGCAATCCAAGTTCAGCGCGCGCACCGGGCGTAACGAGATGCGGAAGCGAATCGCGTCGATGACTCGCACCCGATCCAATTCGGGGCCTTCTCCATAGCACCGGCAGGCGCTGCGCGCGATATTAGATATGAAAGAACGGCCGCAGTGGCCGTTGCTTTAGCAACCCGGCCGCAATATGTGCAGAATTCCGCACCGCGGGTATGCGCACAAGGTTCGGTGCGGCTAACGCGCGCACGCTGCCGGTTCAAATCCCGCAGAGGGCCGCGGAGATCGCGGCATAATCACGACTTCCGCGAATAACATCCACAAGAGTCGCCATGACCGAGACCGTGCGTAGCCATTCCGCTTCTGCTCCGGACCCTGCCGCCCTGCGCCACACCGGCGCGGCCCGCCGCGTCGACAAGTCGCTGCCGCGCAACCTGCGCAGCATGCTCGCATTGCAGGATTTCGAGGAGCCGGCGCGCCGCTACCTCCCGAAGCCGATGTACGGCTATGTCTCGGGCGGCACCGAAAACAACGTATCGGTGCGCAACAACCGCGAGGCTTTCGACGATTACTCGCTCGTGCCGCGCTCGCTGGTCGACGTATCCGGGCGCAGCACGAAGGCCACGCTGTTCGGCCGTACCTACGATGCCCCGTTCGGATTTTCGCCGATGGGCGGCACCTCGATGGCGGCGTACCGCGGCGACACCATGCTTGCGGCGGCCGCGGGAGCAGCCAACATTCCGATGATCATGAGCGGTGCTTCGCTGCAGCGCCTGGAAGACGTGCGCGCCGCGGGGCCCACGACGTGGTTCCAGGCCTACCTGCCCGGCGAGGAGCAGCCGATTACCGAACTGGTGAATCGTGTCGCCGAGGCCGGCTTCGACACGCTGGTGCTGACCGTCGACGTGCCGGTCGGCGCCAATCGCGAGAACAACGCGCGCAGCGGATTCAGCCGGCCGCTGCGGCCTTCGTGGCCGCTCGCCTGGCAGTGCGCGATCCACCCGCGCTGGTTCTTCGGCATGATGGTGAAGACCCTCCTCTGCGACGGCATGCCGCATTTCGAGAACATGGGGCATCGCACCGCGCTGATCACCCGCAAGGGCGAGCGCGACCGTACCCGGCGCGATCAGATGTCATGGACCCAGGTCGAGCTCATGCGCCGGATGTGGAAAGGCAAATTCGTGCTCAAGGGCGTGCTCTCGAAAGAGGATGCCCGCATCGCGCGGGAAAGCGGAGTCGACGGCGTGATCGTCTCCAACCACGGCGGCCGGCAGCTCGACAGCTCGGCGGCGCCTCTGCGCGTGCTGCCCGGCATCGTCGATGAGGCGGGCGACATGACGGTGATGATGGACAGCGGTGTCCGGCGCGGCACGGACGTGCTGAAGGCGCTCGCGCTCGGCGCGAAATTCGTTTTCATCGGGCGTCCTTTTCTGTACGCCGCCGCGATCGGCGGCGAGGCCGGTGTGCGCCACGCGATCAGGCTGCTCCAGGAGGAAGTCGACCGCGACATGGCGCTCATCGGCATCAGCAAACTCACCGACATGCGCCGTGAGCTGCTGATGGAGACGCGCGGGAAACGCTGAGAGGATCGGGCCCGGCGCCCTTGTGACTCAGGGTTTTTTCGGGAGCACCGCGCGCCAGCGGCTCATTTCCGATTGCACGAATTTGCCGAACTCCTCCGGCGTGCTGTGCTTCGCCACGAGGCCCATGTCGACGAACCGCTTGGTGAGGTCGGGATTCGACAGCGCAACGCCGATCTCGGTGTTCAGCTTTTGCACGATCGCGCGCGGCGTTCCGGCAGGCGCGAGTATGCCGCCCCAGCTCGAGAAATCGTAACCCGGCACTCCGCTTTCGGCCGCGGTCGGGATGTCCGGGAACGACGGGTTGCGCTGCGGCGTGCTCACCGCGAGGCCGCGCAGCGACCCCGACTTGACGTGAGGCGCGGCGGCGGCGAGCGGATCGATCATGAACGAGATGCGGTTCGCGATCAGGTCGGGATGCGCGGGGGCGCTGCCCTTGTACTGGACTTCGGTCATGTCCTTGAGCCCGCCGGCCATCTGCGCGAGCAGCAGCGTCGCCAGTTGCTGCGGGCTGCCCGGTCCGGTAACGCCGTAAGTGATCTTGCCGGTATTCGCCCTGATGTATTTCAGGAGCTCCGGCAGCGATTTCACCGGCGACTGCGCGCTCACCAGGAATACGTACGGCGTGAGGTGCGTCATAGATACGGGTGCGAAGTCCCTGACGGTATCGTAGGGCAGGTCCGACAGGATGAGCGGATTGATCGCCATGTTGGCCGCTGTCTGCAGGAGGGTGTAGCCGTCGGGCGCGGCTTTCGCCACCGTGGCGGTGCCGACGATCTGCGACGCGCCGGGACGGTTGTCCACGATCACCGGCTTGCCGAGTGACACCGAAAGCTTGTCGCCGAGTATGCGCGCCACGAGGTCGCTCGGACCGCCGGTCGGCGACGGCACGATCATGCGTATGTTCTTGACGGGGTACGCCGGCTGGCCCTGTGCGGCCACCGGCGAAACAGCGATTGCAAGCCACGCGACTGCCATCGGTATGTGGTGCATCGAGTCCTCCGTTCTGTTGCGAGCTCGCTCGCTCAATCGATACGCACGCGCGCCGCGCGCACGACCTTGCCCCACTTATCGACTTCGCTTCGTATATACGCGTTGAACTGCTCGGCCGTGCTGCCGAGCGCCTCGAAGCCCGCCGCGTCGAGCCGCTGCCTGACCTCCGGCGATGCGAGGACCTTCATCGACTCGGCATTGAGCCGCGCGATCGTCTCTCTGGCAGTTCCAGTCGGCACCAGCAGTCCGTACCACGTCCCCGCTTCGTAGCCTTTCACACCGGCTTCGCTCACCGTCGGCAGCTCGGGTGTCGCAGGGGAGCGCTTCGACGTGGTGACGGCGAGGCCGCGCAGCTTTCCGCTCTTGATCTGCCCGATGACCGAAGGCGTGGTGGCGAAGCCGATCGAGACTTCTCCGCCGACCAGGGCCGCCACCGCCGGGCCGCCGCCCTTGTAAGGCACGTGGTTCATTCGCGTGCCCGTCATATTGCTGAAGAGCTCGCCGGCAAGATGTGCCGAGCTCCCCGAACCCGAGGACGCCAGGTCGAGCTCTCCGGGACGCGATCTTGCGAGCGCAACGAGATCCTGTATCGAGCGTACGGGGACCGACGGATGGACCACTACGATGTTCGGCGTCGACGCGAGCAGGTTGACCGCGGAAAAGTCCCTGACGAGGTCGTAGCCCGGTTTCGCATAGAGAGTGACGTTGATCGCGTGCGCGACGTTGCCCATGAGTATCGTATAGCCGTCGGGCGGTGCTTTCGCTGCAAGCTCGGCGCCGATGTTCGCGCCTGCGCCGGGACGATTGTCGATGAGAATTTGCTGACCGAGCGCTTCGGAAAGCTTCGGGCTCATGATCCGCGCAAGCGCGTCGGATCCGCCACCGGGCGGGAACGGAAGTATCCATCGCACGGCCTTCGCGGGATATTGCGCGTGAGCGGTTCCGGCTGCTGCGACCGCGAGCACGACCAGGCAACCGCAGGTTACGGCTTTCATGGACACTCCTCCGGTTTCGCGCCCGATGGCGATTCAGTATGTCAAGCGCGGCGTCACGCGCGCCTTCGATGCGCGAAGAATCGAACTTCCGGGAATCGCCTGCTTTACGTCGTGAAGCCGATCTGCCGATTTACTGCGCCTGCATGCCCGCGCTGCGCGCCGCGGCGGTCCACGACGCGATCTGTTCTTTCATGAACGCGGGAAGCTCCTGCCGTGACGGTCCTCCTGTTTCCAATCCGATCTTTTCGAACTGCGGCTGGATTTCGGGGCGTCTCAGCACGGCGGTGATCTCGCGGTCGAGGCGCTCGACGATAGCCGCGGGCGTCTTCGCCGGCGCAAGAAATGCGAACCACCCGTAAATGGAGAAGTTGGGAACGCCCGCCTCGACGATCGTCGGCACCTCGGGCGCCGGACGCGTGCGGGTTCGGGTGAGCGTTGCGAGCGCGCGGAGCCTGCCTTCCCTGACGTACGGGAGCAGCAGATTGGTGCCGCCGGTCAGCACCTGGACGCGACCGGACAGGAGGTCGGGCACCGCCGCGGCATCGCCTTTGTAGGGCACGTTCAGCATCTCCACCTTCGCCGCGGAGTTGATCTGCGCCATGGTGAAGATCGTCGGCGGGTTGGCGGCAGCGACGATGAGCTTGCCGGGGTTCGCGCGCGCATGAGCGATGAGCTCCCCGACGCTTTTAGCCGGGACGCCGGGATGCACGACCAGGAGCAGGCTGCTCCAGCCGACGAACGCCACCGGCGTGAAATCGGAGACGGGGTCATAGGGCGGGTTCTTGCGCATTGCGGGCACGCCGGCCAGATTGGAGCTGCTCCCCATCAGCAGGGTATGGCCGTCGGGCGAGGCCTTGGCGGCCATCTCTGCGCCGATCGCCCCGTCGGCGCCCGGCCGATTGTCGATGACGACCGATTGACCGAGGGTGGGCTGCAATGCCTGCGCGATGATCCGGCCGGCGGCGTCGGTGGGGCCGCCCGCGGGGAATCCGAGGACGAAACGCACCGGACGCGTCGGGTACTCGGCCGCATTCGACGCGCCGATCAGAGACATTGCGCCGATCGCCGCAATGATCGAAACGGAACACTTGTTCATGTGCAGGCTCCCTGGCGTGCTGGGTTAAAGAACTCATGGAATCGTGCTCGATTCGCTGCG
>JAQGMV010000268.1 GCA_028292225.1 Betaproteobacteria bacterium | reverse complement strand
CTGCGACGAGGCACGACAGGCCGAGGTTCTTGAGATTGCGCGCGGCCGGGCGGCTCGATCCCATGCCGAAGTTCCCGCCACCTAGCAGGATGTCGCCGGGCCGCACTTCTTCCACCCACCCGGGGCGGTTGGCGCGGAAGATGTATTTGAGCTGCTCCTGCGGCGTCAGATAGAACGCGACGTTGGGCAGGATGAGATCGGTGTTGATGTTGTCGCCGAACTTCCAGACTCTGGCTGTGAATTTCATGATTTCACTTTAAGGCTATTAACCACGAAGGATACGAAGGGGCACGCAGGAAACCCTCATCGTCATTCCGGCGTACGCCGGAATCCAGAAACCCACTCCGTCCGACTTATCGTTTCGTTTGCGCCGTTGGCATGAAAGCCTTTGCTTTGCCTTCCTTTGCTTTCCTTTGCGTCCTTCGCGTTAAAGCTTTTGCTTTTCCTTCGTGCCCCTTCGTGTCCTTCGTGGTGAAAGCTTTTGCTTTTCCTTAATTCAGGAATTCGCGAGGATCGGTGATGTAACCCGTCAGCGCCGAAGCCGCGACCGTCGCCGGCGAGCCCATGAACACTTTCGAGCTCGGGTCGCCCATGCGGCCTTTGAAGTTGCGCGTGGTCGCGGTGATGCACGTCTCGTCGGGACCGATCACGCCCATGTGGCCGCCTCCGCACGCGCCGCAGGTCGGCGGCGCGATCATCGCCCCGGCGTCGGCGAGCTTTTCCAGCGCGCCGCTCTTGAGCGCTTCCCGGTAGACGAGCTGGGAAGCCGGAGTGACGATGAAGCGCACGCCTGCCGCGACGCGCCTGCCCACGACTACCGACGCCGCAAGCTCCAGATCGTCGAGGGTACCGTTCGCGCAACTGCCGATATACGCCTGGTCGATCTTCGTTCCCGCGGCGTCTTTCACCGGCCTCGAGTTCTGCACCACGCTGTCGGGATAAGCCACCAGGGGCTCGAGCGCACCGAGATCCACTTCGCGCACTGCGTGATACTTCGCGTCCTTGTCCGGATACACCGGCTCGAATTCCCGCGGGTTCCGTGAGCGCACCCACTCGATCAGGACATCGTCGGGCTCGAAAGTCGCGAACTCCGCCGAGAGCTCGGCCGACATCGTGGTGAGCGTCTTGCGCGCATTCATCGAAAGACCCGCCATGCCCGGGCCGCCGTACTCGACGTTCATCGTCGCGTGCGCGCCGTGCTTGCCGGCGATCTGCAGGAACGCGTCCTTGGTCGTGACCGCCCGCGGCAGTGTTCCGGTGAGCTCGTAGCGCACGGTCTCGCCGCAGCGGAACCACGTCTCACCCTTGATCGCGGAATAAAAGACATCGGGTCCGCCGACGCCGCGCGCGAGGCAGTTGAACACGCCTGCGCTGCAGGTGTGCGAGTCGCTGCACACGAGCACCGTTCCCGGAACGCCGTAGCCCAGGTCCGCGACGAGTTGATGGCTGATGCCCTGGTCGTAGCCGACGTCGTGCACGCGCCTGATCCCGAATTTCTTTGCGAACGCCCTGGCCGTCACGTGAGCGCCCGCCGCCATCGCATTCGGCGCAGGCACCCGATGATCGAGCACGACGACGATGCGCCCGGGATCGCGCACCTTGAGGATGTCGCGCCAGTTCGCCGGCATGAAGTTGTTGTCGAAAAGGATCACGGTGTCGACTTCGACCGTGACGATGTCGCCGGGGCGCACGACCTGTTGGCTGCTCTTGGCAGCGAGTATCTTCTCGGCGATCGCCATGCCCATACCACGACTCCTGAACCTGATAAATCAAAAGCAGGCAAGAAGGACGCCACGGTGACCTATCCAGACCGGCGTCACGAAATCACGATTGCTCCGCCTTTGCGTCCTTGCTTTTTCCTTCGCGTCCTTCCTTTCCTGCTTTTCACCCTCCGGTGTACCGTTTCTCCAGCTCGTCGAGCACGCTCATGCCCATCAAATCGTTGATCTCCTCGAACGACACGGAGAGATCGGGACGATCGACCGATTTGTTCGCGCCGAGCACGTCGGACTTGAACACTTCGAGCGCGTTCATCATGCCTTTGAGAGCCGCGGCGGAGAGCAGGCGCGGGTAGCTGATCTGCGCGACGCCGAGCTTGCGGAGCTCGCTCGGCGGGATCAGCGGCGTGGTCTTGCGCGCGCGGATGCCGAGTCCCATGTTGACCGACAACGGCTTATCGACGCTGCGCGCGACTTTCGCGATGTCCTCCTTCGAAGACAGGGCATCGGCGAAAACGCAGTCGGCGCCGGCTTCGGCATACATGTTCAGGCGCCGGATCGCTTCGTCGAGCCCGAGCGGAGCAGCCGCGTCGGTGCGCGCCTTGATGACGAAAGCGGAGTCGGTGCGCGCATCGACGGCCGCTTTGATCTTCTGCACCATCTCTTCGGCGGGTATCACCGATTTTCCGGCCATGTGGCCGCAGCGCTTCGGCCAGACCTGGTCTTCGATCATGATCGCCGCCATGCCGGCTTTCTCGAACGCTTTCACGACGAAGTACACGTTGAGCGCGTTGCCGTAGCCGGTGTCGGCATCGGCCTGCAGCAGGAGATCGGTGCAGTCGGCGATGCGTCTCGCGTTCGCGAGGTTCTCTTCGAGGCCCATGATGCCGCGGTCGGCCCATCCCAGGCGGCTCTCGGACGTCCCCGCGCCCGATATCGTTGCAGTCCTGAAACCCGCGCGCTCGATGAGACGCGCGCTGAAACCGTCGTACACGCCGGGGGTGATGACGATCTCCGGCGCGTTGATCAACGCCTTGAGCTCGGCTCCTTTGCTCAGCATCGCGTGCTCCATGACTTGTGGATCGGAAGCCTTCGATCTTATCCCTGTTCGCCTTTGAGCCCGAGCGCCCTGATGAGCTTCGACCATTTTGCGGACTCGGCTTTGATATGCGCGCCGAGCTGATCCGGAGTGCTCCCTCCGACTTCGCCGCCGAAAGCGGCCAGCCTTTCGCGAGCGTCGCTCGCCGCCAGCCCTTTGACGATCGCGGCGTTGAGCCGCTCCACGATCGACTGCGGCGTCGATGCAGGGACGAGAACCCCGAACCAGCCGCTCGCCTCGAAACCCGGCACTCCCGATTCGGCGACCGTCGGCGTCTGCGGCAGCAGGCTCGAGCGTCGCGCCCCGGTCACGGCGATCGCGCGCATGCGTCCCGACCGCACGTGCGGAATCAGCGTGCTCAGGTCACCGGACATCATCTGCACCTGTCCGCTGATGAGATCGATCGCGGCAGGCGCGACGCCTTTGTAAGGCACGTGCGCGATCTGCGCGCCGGTCATCGACTTCAGGAGCTCGTTGGCCAGGTGCGTGCTCGAGCCATTACCCGGAGAGCCGTAATTGAGCTGGTTCGGCTTCGCTTTCGCGAGCGCTACGAGCTCGTTGACCGAACGAACCGGCAGCGTGGGATGAACGACGAGCAGGAAAGGCATGATCGTCGCGATGGAGACCGGTGCGAAATCGCGCACCGCGTCGTACGGCAGCTTCGCGTAAAGGCCGGGGTTGATCGCCAGGGGCCCGTTGCTGCCGAGCAGCAGGGTGTGCCCGTCAGGCGGAGATTTCGCCACGACGTCGGTGCCGATCGACCCTGCGGCCCCGCCGCGATTGTCGACGACGACCGTTTGCGACAGCGCTTCGGTCAGCTTTGATGCGACGGTGCGCGCAACGAGATCGCTGCCGCCGCCCGCAGCGAAAGGCACGACGAAGCGCAGGGGTTTCGTCGGGAAAGCCTGTCCTGAACCCGGGGAAGGGTTTTGGGCGAGCAGTGCCGTGGAAAAAAGCAGCAGTGCCGCAGCCGCAATTATTTTAATCACCTGGATACTCCGTGTTACACACTGCCATCGAAGCCTTGCGGTTTCGATTCTACAGACGTTGCCGCTAGAATCTTGCGCCTTCAGGACCCTACGACAGAGGACACTCGATGACGCACACCACGCTCCGGGTCACCGCCTGTGTGATTGCACTCGCGATGATTCCCCCGTGCAACGCCGCAGACACGACGAGCTATCCTGTGCGGCCCGTCAGACTGCTCGTGCCGAGCACGCCCGGCGGCAGCGTCGATACGCTGGCGCGGGCGGTGGCGATGCGTTTGACCGAAAAATGGGGACAGCAGGTGGTCGTCGACAATCGCGCAGGCGCGGGCGGGGTTATCGGCGCAGAGCTCACGGCCAAAGCGCCGCCGGACGGCTACACCGTGCTCATGTGCACGATCGCGGCTTGCGCGACCAGCGTAAGCCTGCATCGCAGCCTGCCTTACGATCCATTGAAGGACTTCGAGCCGGTGACGCTGGTCGCCACGCAGAACCTGCTGCTGATGCTGCATCCTTCGATTCCCGCAGCGTCGGTCAGGGATCTCGTCGCGCTGGCCAAAGCGAACCCCGGCAGGTATGCGTTTTCCTCGGCAGGCAACGGCACCGGCGGACATCTCTCGGGCGAGCTTTTCAAAATGCTCGCGGGCGTCGACCTGCTGCACGTGCCGTACAAGGGCGTGGCGCCGGCGATCGTCGATGTCGTGAGCGGCCAGGTGTCGATGACGTTCTCGAGCATCCTCACTGCACTGCCGCAGGTGAAGTCGGGCAAGCTGAAAGCGCTCGCGGTGACCGGATCGAAGCGCTCGCCCGCTGCGCCCGAGTTGCCCACGATGATGGAAGCCGGCGTGAAAGGCTATGAGTCCGCGACGTGGTATGCGGTGCTCGCGCCGGCGAAGACTTCGAAAGAGATCGTCGGCAAACTCAATTCCGACATCGTCGCGATCCTCAGGCAGCCCGAGGTGCGCGACCGACTTTCGAAAGAAGGCGCCGACCCCGTCGGCAGCACACCGCAGGAGCTCGCGGCTTATATGAAGTCGGAGATCGCGAAATGGTCGAAGGTGGTCAAAGCAGCGCGTATTCAGGCCAACTGAGCCGCGGCCAGCGCCGCGCGCCGTCCGCGCTGCACGTCTAGGGTTGCGACGAGCGCGAGCCCGATGACGAAGTAGACGCCGGTGATCAGGATGGCGAGGCGGTGATCGCCGCCTGAAATCCAGCTCACCAGGCCGTAGGTGATGGGGCCGACGATCGAGGAAAGCTTCACCGCGAGTCCCCATAAGCCGAAGAATTCGCCGGTGCGCTCAGGCGGGCTGAGGTAGCCCACCATCGCGCGCCCCGCCGACTGACTCGAGCCCAGGCACACCCCGACGAGGTTGGCGGTGATCCAGAAGAGCGTCTTGCCTTCGGCCGCCCACGCGAGCACCACGACGAGTATCCAGCCGATCAGCGTCAGCTGAATCGTGCGGACGTGACCCAGGCGGTCCTGAAACTGTCCGAAAGCCCACGCGCCTATCGCGGCGGTGACATTCACGACGAGAATGAGGGAGATCGTCTCGCGGGTGGTGAAACCCATCGCCTGCTCGGCGTAGATCGCGGCGAGCGCCACCACCGCCTGTATGCCTGCCTGGTAGAAAACGACGCAGATCAGGAAGCGCTCGAGATCCTTGTAGCGGCGCGCGTGCGCGAGTGTGTCCTTGAGGCGGGCCCACGCGCCGGCCGTGTTGCCCGAACGCGACGACGGCCTCGCGCGCTCGCGCAGGAACAGAAAGGTGGGCAGGCTTGCGAGTGCGAATATCCCCGCGGTAATCAGCATCGTCACGGGAACGAAGTCGCGCGCGGGCACGCCGCGCGCCTGCGCGTGAGTCACGTAGGCGAGGCTCGCGCCGAGGCTGACGAGGCCTCCGACGTAGCCGAGCGCCCAGCCCCAGCCCGACACTTTGCCGAGCGCGTCTTCGTGCGCGAGCTCGGGCAGAAACGCGGCGATGAGATTTTCGCCGCTGCCGAAAAAGAAGTTGGAGAGCACGATCAGTGCGACCGCGAGCGCCAGGTCGCCCGGGCCCACGAGGGCCAGCGCCGCAGTGAAGACGACACAGCCGATAGTCGTGGCCAGGAGGAGCCGCCTCTTCGCGCCGCGGCTGTCCGCGTACGCACCGAGCAGCGGCCCGGTGAACATGATGATCGCGTAGGACAGGGAGAGCGCCGCGGTCCACGCGAAAGTCGCCCAAGGCGCCTTACCCGCGACCTCGCTCACGAAATAAGCGCTGAATACCGCCGTGATGACGACGGTGGTGTAGCCGGAGTTCGCGAAATCGTACAGGGCCCACGACCAGACCTCGCGCCGCTTCACTCCCGGCGCGAGGCTGGCGGTCACCATGCGACCGCGCCGCCGTCGACCGGGATGATCGTTCCGGTCATGAAATTCGACGCCTCGGATGCGAGCAGCACCGCGACGCCTTTGAGATCGTCCGGCCCGCCGGTGTGGCCGAGCGGGATCTCGCGATCGATGTTTTCCTTGTTCTTCTCGTACAGCTTCTGGTTGAGCGGGGTCACGAAAAATCCCGGGCAGATGCAGTTGACCTGGATGTTGTGGTGCGCCCATTTCACGGCGAGATCGCGAGTGAAGTTCACCAGCGCGCCTTTGCTCGCGCCGTAGGCGATCGAGTTGTACGCGCGCGGGTTGCGCCCGACGAGCCCTGCCACCGATGCGATGTTTATGATCTTGCCGCTCTTCGCCTTGATCATCTCGCGACCGAGCGCCTGCGCGCACAGGAAAGGCCCCGTGATGTTCAGGTCGAACACCTGCTGCCAGCGCTCGAGCGGCATGTCTTCAGGCGGCGCGACCCATGCGCGTCCGGCGTTGTTGACGAGCGCATCGACGCGACCGAAGCGCTGCATCACCGCGTCTTTCATCGCCTCGACCTGGTCGGCCTTGGTGACGTCGCATGCGACCGCCATCGCTTTCGACCCGGTCTTCTCGATCTCGTGCGCCGCCTGCTCGCACGCCTCGAGCTTGCGCGATGCGATCACGACACTAGCCCCGGCTTCGGCAAGACCGATCGCCATGCGCAGCCCGATCCCGGTCGCGCCGCCGGTGACGACGCTCACGCGTCCTTCGAGATTCAACAGTTCTTTTACGTTTGCCACGGCAACTCCTCGAATTTATAACGGTCACGAAGGACACAGAACAAAGTCACAAGCAGTAACACGAAGGGGCGCGAAGGAGGCACGAAGGAGGCACGAAGGGGCACGAAGGTTTTTTTATCTACTCTCTCTTTCTCTTCGCGTCCTTTGCGTCTTTCGCGTTGAAGCTTTTGACCTGCTTTTCCTTCGTGCCCCTTCGTGTCCTTCGTGGTTGATGCTTTTAAGCGTCCTTGAGCAACTGCCCCGCAATGATATTGCGCTGGATCTCGGACGTGCCTTCGTAGATCCGTACGATGCGCGCGTCCCTATAAGTCGTCTCGATTCCCAGCTCGCGCATGTAACCCATGCCGCCGTGGATCTGCACCGCGGCGTCGACCACCCTGCCGAGCGCTTCGGTGGCGAAGAGTTTGGCGGCGGACGCTTCCATCGTCCCGCGCTCTCCGCGGAGCAGGATCTCGATCGCCCGGTAAGTGAGGCCCCGCGCCGCGTCGCGCGCAACCGACATGTCCGCGAGCATCCATTGCAGGCCCTGGTGCTCCGCGAGCTTTTTGCCGCCCTGAGTGCGCAGCTTCATGTGCTCGACGCACTGCGAGATCAGCTTGTCCATCATGCCCAGGCACCGCGCCGAGACGGTCACGCGGCCCGCGGTGAGAGTCTTCATCGCCTGGATGTAACCGAGGCCTTCACCGCCGAGCAGGTTCTCGGCCGGCACTTCGCAGTCCTCGAACGCGAGCGGCGCGGTGGTACAGCCGTGCATCCCCATCTTCAGCTCGTTGCGGCCGATGCTGAAGCCTTTGAAGTTGCGCTCGACGATGAAAGCCGAAATCCCTTTGATCCCCTTGGACGGGTCGGTGATCGCCATCACGGTGAAGACGTTCGCGAGCCCGGCGTTGGTGATGTAGATCTTCTCGCCGTCGAGGACGTAGCGATCGCCTTTGCGCACCGCTCGCGTGCGCAGCCCCGCGGGGTCGGAGCCCGCTTGCGGCTCGGTCAGCGCGAAAGCCCCTACCCATTCGCCGCTCGCCATGCGCGGCAGATACTTGCGCTTCTGGTCGGCGTTGCCTAGCGCGACGATGCCTGCGGTGCTGATGCCGGTATGGTTGCCGATCAGGGTGGCGAAACCATAGTTGGTCTTGCCCATCTCCTCCTCGACCGCGCACTTGCCGCCGAGGTCCAGCCCGACGCCGCCGTATTCCTCGGGAATCGTCAGGCCGAAAAGACCGAGCTCGCGGGCTTTCCGGATCAGGTCTTCGGGTACCGCGTCGCTCTCTTCGATCTCGCGCGAGCGCGGATCGACTTCGGCGCGTATGAAGCGGCGGATTTCGTCGCAGAGCTGGCGGACTTCGGGCGATGTTTGCATTTGGCTTCCCCTCATGCCGACCTCGCCCCGCTCACGCGGGGCGAGGTGACCTCACTTCAACGCTTTCGGCTTTATGAGCGCATCCGCGGCTTTCACGCCCTTGCCCTTCTCCATCACGAAGAGCGGATTGATGTCGAGCTCGGCGAGCGAGTCTTTCAGGTCGATCGCCAGCGCCGAGAGCTTCACAATCGCATCGGCGAGCGCGTCGATGTCGGCCGGCGCCTGGCCGCGGGCGCCGGCGAGCACGGGATAACCTTTGATCTCTTCGATCATCTCACGCGCGACCGACTTCGTTACCGGCGCGAGCCGGAAAGAGACGTCCTTCAGGACTTCGGCGAAGATGCCTCCGAGCCCGAACATCACCGCGGGGCCGAACAGCGGATCGTTGGTGACGCCGAGTATTGCCTCCGTTCCGCCTTTGACCATCTCCTGCACGAGCACGCCTTCGATCTTCGCGTCCGCTTTATAGGCCTTCGCGTTCGCGATGACCTCGTCGAAGCCGGCCCTGAGCGCCGCGTCGTCCGTGATTCCAAGCCGCACCGCTTTCGCCTCTGTCTTGTGCGGGATGTCGGGCGACTGGATCTTGATGGCGACGGGATAGCCGATCCGCTTTGCCGCTTTGAGCGCTTCGTCGGCGCTCAGAGCGAGCGCTTCCTGCGTCACCGGGATGCCGTATTCGGCGAGGATGCGCTTCGCATCGTATTCCGCGACGTCGGCGGTGCGGCCTTGCAGGATGTTCCTCGCCGCGCGCCCCTCGAGCACGAGAGGTTTTTCACTGCGCTGCACCTCGTTGCGGCGCTTCGCGTCCGCGTACCACCACACCGCCGCCAGCGCGCGCCCGCAGCGCACCGGCGATTTGTAGTGCGGGATGAGGGCCCCGTCGAGCTGCGCGTAAGCCTCCTGCGCGAGCACGTCGCGCGCGCTCCACGACAGGAACACCGGTTTGTCGGTCTTCTTCGCGACTGCGACGATCTCACCCGCGATCGTGTTCGCGAGATCGCCCTGGAGCGACGCGTTGATCATTGCGACGCAGTCCACACCGGGATCGTCGATGATCGTCTGGAGCGTGCGGTTGATCAGCGTAAGGTCGTTGAAGATCGCAGCGGTCACGTCCACCGGGTTGAGCAGCGACCCGAACGAAGGGATGAATTCCCGCAGCTTCTCGAGCGTCCCGGGCGCGAGCTGCGCGAGTGTCATTCCGCCCGCGACGATCTCGTCGGTCATCAGGATGCCGGCCCCGCCGGAGATCGTGATGATCGCGAGCCGGTTGCCTTTAGGCAGCCGTTTCGACCGAAAAGCGCGGCCGTAATCGACCACGTCCTGGATGTCGTCGACCTGGATGATGCCTTTCTGCCTGAACGCCGCGCGGTAAAGCGCCATCGCGCCGCCGAGGTTGGCGGTATGCGAAGCTGCGGCGCGCTGGCCCTGCTCGGTATTGCCGACTTTCCACATGAGCACGGGCTTGCCCGCCTGGAGCGCTTTCTCGCCGACCTCGATCAGCCGGTGCGCGTCCTTCAGGCCTTCGACGTAACCGGCGATGATCTCGGTCTTGGGGTCCCGGATGAAGTATTCGATGAAGTCCAGCGTCGAGACGCCGATCTCGTTGCCGGTCGTCACCATCTGCCTGAAGCCGAGACCGCCGTCCTTCGACGAGAGGTTCATGACCGAAAAGCCGAAGCCGCCCGACTGCGAGACCATGCTCACCGGGCCCGGCTCGTAGTCCGAGCTGAACACCGATCCGAATCCGGCGAACACGCCGTCGGCGACGTTGATCATGCCCTGGCAGTTCGGACCGATGACGCCGATGTCGTGCTCGCGTGCGATGGCCGCAAGCTCCTGCTGGAGGCTCACCCCGCCGCCGCCGACCTCCGAAAAACCCGAGCTGAAGATGATCACGTACGGCACGCCCTTGGCGCCGCACTGCCGAAGCATGTCGGTCACCCGAGACGCGTTCACGAGGATGAGCACGAGGTCAGGCGTCTCGGGCAGCTCCGCTAGAGACGGGTAGCACTTCACGCCGCCGACTTGCGCGTAACGCGGGTTCACCGGATAGAGCGTTCCCGCGTAGCCGTGCGATTGGAGGTGCTTGAACGGCTGGCCGCTGATCGTGCCGAAATCCTGCGAGGCGCCGATGATGGCGATGGAGCGGGGATTGAAAAAGCGTTCGAGGTCGGTGCGCATGGGTTACGTCAATGGTGGGCGGGAAGGGTAAGCCGTCGTAATGGGTCGAGGCGCGAGGCTGTTCGAATTGTGGAATACGCCGCCGCACGGGAAAGCGAATCATATGCGCAGCAGCGGTGTGCGCTCAACTGCTATCATTGGCGCTTCCCGCACGACCCGCGAGTCCACGATGAGCACGGCAGCCGCAGCGAGCCCCGCGCCGCGAACGTTCAAGGAAGTTTGGCTGATCTCCGCCGGCCATGGCCTCACGCACTGGTACACCGCGACGTTCTACCTGCTGCTGCCGCTGATCGGCAAAGAGCTCGGCCTCTCGTATACCGAGATCGGGCTCATCATGACGATCCAGCACCTGGCGGGCGCACTGTCGAACCTTCCCGGCGGAATGATCGTCGATACCGTCGGCCAGAAAGGCTATCTCATGGCCGCGTCGCTGTTCTGGGTCGGCGTGCCTTATGCGTTCATGAGCATCACTCACGACTTCTGGATGCTCCTCGTGTGCGTGACGCTGGTCGGCATCGGCAACAACATCTGGCACCCCGCCGCGATTCCGACGCTCGCATATCGCTACCCGCAGCGCAAAGGGCTCGTGCTGTCGTTTCACGGCATGGGCGGCAACGTCGGCGAAGCTTTCGCGCCTATCGTCGTGGGGGCGATGCTCGGCTGGCTTTCGTGGCGCCAGGTCGTCGTCATCAACGTGGTGCCCGGGATCATGATGGCGGCGCTCATCCTGGTCATGCTCGGCGCCTTCGCGACCCGGAACGGCGACGATGACGGCATCAATGCGGGCGGTGAGAAGCGCAGCTTCAGGGATTACCTGAAGGACTTCCGCAGCCTGCTGCGCAACAAGGCGCTCATGCTGGTTTCGGTGAGCGCGGCTTTCCGCACGATGACGCAGGCAGGCCTGCTCACGTTCCTCCCGATCTATCTCGCGTACAAGCTCGATTACTCGCCGTTTCTCGTCGGGGTCTGCATCACGCTCGTGCAGGTCGGCGGCTTTCTCGCCGGTCCCGTTGCGGGCCATCTTTCGGACAGGATGGGGCGGCGCACCATCGTCATGTCGAGCATGCTGCTGACCGGCGTCATGCTGATCGGCATGGTGCTCGCAGGAAAAAGCATGCTGTTCGTCTTCTTCATCGCGCTGGTCGGCTTCTTCCTGTACGGCATGCGCGCGGTGCTCCAGGCGTGGGCGGTCGAATGCACGCCCAAGCATCTCGCGGGAACCGGGGTCGGCGTGCAGTTCGGCATCACGGCGCTGGGCGCTGCGGCTTCGCCTTTCCTGTTCGGCGTCATCGCCGACGCGACCGACGTCTACATGGGTTTCTATTTCCTTGCCGGCACGATCATCTTCGCGAACCTGCTCGTGTTCTTCATGCCGAGCGTCGAGGCGACGAAGGCTGCGGCTGCGGCCGCTCGATAGCGCCATTCTGGTTCGTGCCGAGCGCTCCGGCAGGCCTGTCCTGAGCTGGTCGAAGGGCTCAGGACAGGCTCTTCGAAGCATGAACGGCCCCGGTTGCCGGTGCTCGTGTGTCGATTAAAAAAGGGCTATCACATGTTGCGTACCGCAGTTGTCGCAGCGTTACTGCTCGTTGTGGGATCGGCAGCCGCGCAGTACCCCGCCAAGCCCATCGCTCTCGTCGTCCCGTTTGCCGCGGGCGGCGACTCGGACCTGTCCGGGCGCAATCTCGCGCAGCACGCGACGAAATACCTCGGCAAGCAGCCGATCGTCGTCATCAACCGCGTCGGTGCTTCAGGCGCGATCGGCTCGATGGTGGTGAAGAACGCCGCTCCGGACGGTTACACCCTGCTCGTCGCGCGCATCGCGTCGCACGCCATCCTTCCCGCGACCGACACCAAGACGCCCTACAAGTGGAACGAGTTCACGTTTCTCTCGCTGCTCGAGCAGAATCCTTTTGTCTGCGTGGTCAAGAGCGACGCCCCCGCAAAGTCGATGCAGGACCTGATCGCGCAAATCCGGAAAAGCCCGGGCAAGCTCGACTTCGCGACCTCTGGAGTCGGCACGATCCAGAATTTCGGACCGCAGTATTTGTTCACCGTCGCAGGACTGACCAAGGACCACGCGGTCGGCATTCATTACAAGAGCGGCGGCGACGTCACGACCTCGCTCCTCGGAGGCCAGGTGCAGTTTGCCTGCAACAACCTGACGACCATCCTGCCGCACGTGAAGGCCGGAACGTTCCGCGCGCTCATGACGACCACGCCGCAGCGGCTGGGAGATTTGCCGGAGGTCCCGACCTCGCGCGAGCTCGGCTGGCCTGCGATGGAGCGCATCACCGGCTGGAGCGCGCTCCTGGGCCCGCCGAAGATGGCCCG
>JAQGMV010000367.1 GCA_028292225.1 Betaproteobacteria bacterium | reverse complement strand
AGGACGACAGGCTTTTCAAGCTCGCGATGGCGCTCGAGAAAGTCGCGCTGGAAGACGAATACTTCATCAAGCGCAAGCTCTACCCGAACGTCGATTTCTACTCGGGCATCGTCTACAAGGCGCTCGGCATCCCGGTACCGCTCTTCACCGCGATCTTCGCGCTCGCGCGCACCGTCGGCTGGATCGCGCAGTGGAACGAGATGTTCAGCGACCCGGACTCGAAGCTGAACCGCCCGCGCCAGCTCTTCACCGGCGCGCAGACCCGCGATTTCGTGCCGGTAGGCAAACGCAAGTAAAGGCAAGTGTTTAGTGTTTGGTGTTTAGTTTGCGCCTGAGTGCCTCGAAGACAGGCGCAATGTAGTTTTTGATCTCACTGAACACTAAACACTTACAACTGAACACCGAGGTCACGCCATGATGAAAGAACTGCTGGGCAATTCCTACCTGTTCGGCTCGAACGCGCCGTTCATCGAAGCGCTGTACGACGCGTATCTTAAAGACCCGCAGTCGGTCGAGCCGCGCTGGCGCAGCTATTTCGACGAGCTGCAGCGCCTCGACGACGGTCCCGCGGACGTGTCGCACGAGGACGTACAGCAGCGCTTCATCGATCTCGCCAAGACGAGCCGCAGGCGTGAGGCGCGGGCCGAGCCGACACAGCTCGGGCAAAAGCAGTTCGGCGTGCTGCAGTTGATCACGGCGTATCGCACCCTCGGCTCGCGGCAGGCGAACGTCGACCCGCTGGGCCGCGCCGAGAAGCCCTACATCTCCGAGCTCGACCCGGCCTACTACGGGCTGACGGAAGCCGACATGGATACCGTCTTCAACACCGGAACCCTGGTGTGGAAGCGCGAGGCGACGCTGCGGGAGATTCTCGATTTTCTGAAGGACACCTACTGCGGCACGATCGGCGTCGAGTACATGTACATGACCGACATGCCGCAGAAGCGCTGGGTCCAGGAGCGGCTGGAGTCGATCCGGTCGCGACCGCAGTACGACGCCGAGTTCAAGAAGCACATCCTCGAGCGCCTGACCGCGGCGGAGACGATCGAGAAATACATGCACACCCGATACGTCGGGCAGAAGCGCTTCTCCGGAGAAGGCGGCGAATCGGTGATCGCCCAGCTCGACGTGGTGCTCCAGCGCGCGGGCAAGGCGGGAGTGCAGGAGCTCGTCATCGGCATGGCGCACAGGGGCCGCCTGAACGTGCTCGTGAACACCATGGGCAAGATGCCCAAGGATCTCTTCGCCGAATTCGAAGGCAAGCACGACGATCACCACCTGCTCGCAGGCGACGTGAAATACCACAATGGATTTTCGTCGAACATCATGACCCCGGGCGGTCCGATGCACGTGACGCTCGCGTTCAATCCGTCGCACCTCGAGATCGTCGACCCGGTCGTCGAAGGCTCGGTCCGCGCCCGCCAGCACCGGCGCCGTGACCTGACCGGGGACCAGGTCCTTCCGGTGCTGATTCACGGCGACGCCTCGTTCGCGGGACAGGGCGTGATCCAGGAGACGCTCAACCTCGCGCAGACGCGGGGTTACGGCACCGGCGGCACGGTTCACATCGTCGTGAACAACCAGATCGGCTTCACGACTTCGGATCCGCGCGATGCGCGCTCCACGCTGTACTGCACCGACGTCGCGAAGATGCTCGAAGTGCCGATCTTCCACGTGAACGGCGACGATCCCGAAGCGGTATGCCTCGTGACCGAAATCGCGCTCGACTTCCGCATGCAGTTCCACCGCGACGTCGTCGTCGACGTGGTCTGCTATCGGCGCCTCGGCCACAACGAGCAGGATGAGCCGATGGTGACGCAGCCGCTCATGTACAAGCGCATCGCGAAGCTGCCGACGACCCGCAGGCTGTACGCCGAGAAGCTCGCGGCCGAAGGTGTGATCACCGAAGCCGATTCGGAAGAGCTCATCGCGACGTTCCGCAAGGCGCTCGACGGCGGCTATCACACCAACAAGACCATTCTCCAGAACTACAAGCCGCCTTTCGAGATCGACTGGAGCCGCTACATCGGCACCAAGTGGCAGGAGCAGGACGACACGCGGCTGCCGCTCGAGAAGCTGAAGGCCCTCGGCGAGCGCATCACCACGGTGCCCTCCAACTTCAAGCTGCACCCGCGGGTGCAGAAGATCATCGAAGACCGGCAGCTCATGGCCAAAGGCGAGCTGCCTCTCGACTGGGGCATGGCGGAGCATCTCGCTTTCGCGACGCTGCTCGAGGAAGGCTATTCGATCCGCGTCTCCGGCCAGGACAGCGGGCGCGGCACGTTCTTCCACCGTCACGCGGTGCTGCACGACCAGAACCGCGAGCGCTGGGACCAGGGCACCTATATTCCGCTGCAGAACGTCTCCGAGAAGCAGGGCGATTTCGTCGTCATCGATTCGTTCCTGTCGGAAGAGGCCGTGGTCGGCTTCGAGTACGGCTACGCGACGTCGAGCCCGAACGAGCTCGTGATCTGGGAAGCCCAGTTCGGCGACTTCGCGAACGGCGCGCAGGTCGTGATCGACCAGTTCATCGCCTCGGGCGAGGTGAAATGGGGCCGCATGTGCGGCCTCGTCATGATGCTGCCGCACGGTTACGAAGGGCAGGGCCCGGAGCACTCTTCGGGACGCATCGAGCGCTACCTGCAGCTTTGCGCCGACTACAACATGCAGGTCTGCGTGCCCGCGACGCCGGTGCAGCTCTATTACCTGCTGCGCCGCCAGATGATCCGGCCGTACCGCAAGCCGCTCATCATCTTCACGCCGAAGAGCCTGCTGCGGCACAAGGAATCGGTTTCTCCGCTCGAAGAGTTCGCGAACGACAAGTTCCGTCCGATCAACGAGGACTGGGACGCGAAGGACATTGACGCATCGAAGGTGAACCGGGTCGTCTTCTGCAGCGGCAAGGTTTATTACGACCTGCGCGCGGCGCGCAAGGCGCGCGGCACACCGAACCTGCCGCTGGTGCGCATCGCGCAGCTCTATCCGTTCGCGCACGACGACATGCAGGCGATCATCGAGCGCTACAAGAATGCGACCGAGATCGTGTGGTGCCAGGAGGAGCCCCGCAACCAGGGGGCATGGCACCGCATCCAGCATTACCTGCTGCGGCACCTGCTGCCCCACCAGAAGCTTTACTACGCCGGCCGCGACTCTTCCGCGTCCCCTGCGGCGGGCTACAAGCAGCTGCACGACGAGCAGCAGAAAGCGCTCGTCGAGCAGGCGCTCACGCTTGCCGGCGGGACCGAGCCGCGCGCGGTGACGCACCAGCCGCGGCCGCTGCTCGCGGGCGAAGACTACTAGGAGCAAGTGATGTTAGTGGAAGTGAAAGTACCGCAGTTGTCGGAGTCCGTCGCGGAAGCGACCCTGCTCAGCTGGCACAAGCAGCCGGGTGAATACGTCAATCGCGACGAAAACCTGGTCGACATCGAGACCGATAAAGTCGTGCTCGAGACGCCGGCGCCCCAGGCGGGCGTGCTGGTGAAAGTCGTGAAGGGCGACGGCGTGTCGGTCACGAGCAACGAAGTGATCGCAACGATAGACACCGAAGCCGCGAAGCCCGCTGACGGCGGTAAAGGGGCCGCCGCGCCGGCTGCCAAAGAAGCGCCCGCGGCGAAGACGCCCGCACCGGCAGCAGCCGAAGCGAAGACACCTTCGAAGAAAGATACGGCGCCGGCGATGCCGGCAGCACAGAAGCACGCCGCAGAAAAACAGGTCGACACTGCGAGCATCGCAGGGACCGGCCGCGGCGGGCGTGTCACCAAAGGCGACGTGCTCCAGGCGGCCGGGAGCGGCCTGCCGCAGCCGGCGGCGCGTGCGCCATCAGCGCCCCAACCGCAGCCGCAACAGCAGCGCGCGCCCGCGCCGTCGGTCGACCTCGGCGCGCTGGGCGAGCGTCCCGAGCAGCGCGTGCCGATGTCGCGCCTGCGCGCGCGCATCGCGGAGCGTCTGGTGCAGTCGCAGTCCACCGCCGCGATACTCACGACGTTCAACGAAGTGAATATGCAGCCGGTGATCGACCTGCGCAACCGCTACAAGGACCGCTTCGAGAAAGAGCATGGTGTGAAGCTCGGCTTCATGTCGTTCTTCGTCAAAGCCTCGGTCTACGCGCTCAAGAAGTTCCCGCTCGTGAACGCCTCGATCGACGGCAACGACATCGTCTATCACGGCTACTACGATATCGGCGTCGCCGTCGGCAGCCCGCGCGGCCTCGTGGTCCCGGTGATCCGCAACGCCGACCAGTTGAGCCTCGCTGAGATCGAGAAGCAGATCGCGGATTTCGGCAAGCGCGCGCAGGACGGCAAGCTCACGCTCGAAGAGCTCACCGGAGGCACGTTCTCGATCTCCAACGGCGGCGTCTTCGGCTCGATGCTCTCAACGCCGATCATCAACCCGCCGCAGAGCGCGATCCTCGGGGTGCACGCGACCAAGGAGCGACCCGTCGTCGAGAACGGCCAGATCGTCATCCGCCCGATGAACTACCTCGCGTTGTCGTACGACCACCGCATCATCGACGGCCGCGAAGCGGTGCTGTCGCTCGTCGCGATGAAGGACGCGCTGGAAGATCCGGCACGGATGCTCCTCGAAATCTGAAATGGCCAAACAATTCGATGTCGTAGTGATCGGCGCAGGCCCCGGCGGCTACATCGCCGCGATCCGCGCGGCGCAGCTCGGGCTTTCCACCGCGTGTATCGACGAGTGGAAGACGGCCGACGGCAAGCCCGCGCCGGGCGGCACGTGCACCAATGTCGGCTGCATTCCATCCAAGGCGCTGCTCCAGTCTTCGGAGAACTACGACCACGCCGGGCACAGCTTCGCCGAGCACGGCATCCACGTGAAAGGCCTGTCGGTCGACGTCGCGCAGATGCTCAAGCGCAAGGACAAGGTCGTCAAACAGAACAACGACGGCATCCTCTACCTCTTCAAGAAGAACAAGGTCACGTTCTTCCACGGGCGCGGAAGCTTTGCCGGCGGTGACGCGAGTGGCTACCAGGTCACGGTGGCAGGTAAGACCGCAGAGACGATCACAGCGAAGCACGTCATCGTCGCAACGGGTTCCAACCCGCGCGCGCTGCCGGGTACGCCTTTCGACAACAACCTCATACTCGACAACGCGGGCGCGCTCGCGATACCCGACGTGCCGAAGCGTCTCGGCGTCATCGGGGCCGGCGTGATCGGGCTCGAGATGGGCAGCGTGTGGCGCAGGCTCGGTTCCGAAGTGCAGGTCCTCGAAGCGCTGCCGACCTTCCTCGGCGCCGCCGACGAGGCCGTCGCGAACGAAGCCGCGAAAGTCTTCAAGAAGCAGGGCCTCGCGATCGACCTCGGCGTGAAGATTTCCACGGTCACGTCGAAGAAGAACGTGACGGTCGAGTATGCGGATTCAGCAGGCAAGGCGCAGACGGCCACTTTCGACCGGCTGATCGTCGCCATCGGCCGCGTGCCGAACACCGACGGGCTGAAAGCCGAGGTGGTCGGGCTCAAGCTCGACGACCGCGGGTTCGTCACCGTGGACGACGAATGCCGCACCAACCTGCCGAATGTGTGGGCGATCGGCGACGTCGTGCGCGGTCCCATGCTCGCGCACAAGGCCGAAGAAGAAGGTGTGGCGGTCGCGCAGCGCATCGTCGGCAAGTACGGACACGTCGACTTCAACACGGTGCCGTGGGTGATCTACACGAGCCCCGAGATCGCGTGGGTCGGCAAGACCGAGCAGCAGCTCAGAGCCGAAGGCGTCGAGGTGAAGACCGGCAGCTTTCCTTTCATGGCGAACGGCCGCGCGCGGGCGCTCGGGGACACGACGGGCTTCGTGAAGATGATCGCGGACGCGAAAACCGACCGCATCCTCGGCGTGCACATCATCGGACCGATGGCCTCAGAGCTCATTTCCGAAGCGGTCGTCGCGATGGAGTTCGGCGCGTCCTCCGAAGACATCGCGATGATCTGCCACGCACACCCGTCGCTCTCCGAAGCGACGAAGGAAGCGGCGCTCGCGGTGGACAATCGAACGCTCAATTTCTAGAGGCCGCGCTGGTGGGCGCAGCCTCTCACGACAGCGCGGACTTTCGCGAGTGGATCAGCCGGCACGCTGAAGCGCACGGCTTCACGCTCGATGCGTCGCAGCAGCGCGCGGTCGAACACTTCGAACGCCTCTACGAAGACCTGATCGGGCTCGAGCGGCTCGAAGCCTCCCTGATACGCCTGCTCGCGCGCAAGCGCGTCGTTCGCGGCCTCTATATCTGGGGCGGTGTCGGACGCGGCAAGAGCTTCCTGATGGACAGCTTCTATGCGTGCGCGCCGGTCGAGCGCAAGCAGCGCATCCATTTCCACCGCTTCATGCAGCAGATCCATCGCGAGCTGCACCGTCACCAGGGCCAGGCCGATCCGCTCGCGGTCATCGCGCGCGAGTGGGCGAAGGACGCGAGGCTCCTCTGTCTCGACGAATTCCACATCACCGACATCACCGACGCGATGATGATGAAGCGCCTGCTCGAAGCGCTTTTCGAGCAGGGCGTCGTGGTCGTCACGACGTCGAATTTCGAGCCCGACTCGCTCTATCTCCACGGTCTTCAGCGCAACCAGTTTCTTCCCGCGATCGATCTCATCAAGCGGAACCTCGACGTGATCAACGTCGACACCGGAACCGACTACCGCCTGCGCGAGCTCGAGAAAGCCGGCATCTATCACCTCGAAGACGACGCCGACGCAGCGCTGGAGCGCGCGTTCACGAGCATCGCCAGCTTCGAGTCCGAAGCGTCCGACCAGATCGAGATCGACGGTCGGCCGATTCGCGTTCGGCGCCAGGCGTGCAACGTGGCTTGGTTCGATTTTTCCGAGCTGTGCGAAGGCCCGCGCGGCAAGCCCGATTACATCGAGCTCGCGCGGCGCTTCCATACGGTGATCGTGTCGGGCCTCCCGCGCTTCGGCGCGCGCGATGCCGACAAGCTGAGACGCTTCGTCTGGATGATCGACGAGTTCTACGACCGGCGCGTGAAGCTGATCGTCTCGGCCGCGGCGCCGGCAGAATCACTGGTGATCACCGATGCCGAGGAATCGGATAAATTCCAGACCAATCTCAACGCCTCGCTCAACGAGCGGCTCGTGAGCCGTCTCACCGAGATGCAGACCCGGGATTACCTGTCCGAGCCGCATTTGCCGTAGGCATCGCCTACGGCAGTTGCCCGGTGAACGAGTCAGAGGGAAACCAAGGTTTCCCTCCGACACCTCCTTTCCTTTGGCTCGCCGTGCTCGCTCCGGGTCCCTGGACACAGGCCGCGGTGGTTAAATAGCTCGATAACCGGCACGAGGAGGGGAAGTGGATTCGTTCAAGGCATTTCGCGTCTTCGATGACGACAACAGAATCGCCGGACGCATCGTCGATACCACCCTCGATGAGCTGTCCCCCGGGGAAGTGGTCTTCAGGACCGCGTATTCGAGCGTCAACTACAAGGACGCGCTCGCCGGCACCGGGACCGGCGGCAAGATCATCCGCAAGTACCCCCTGACCGGCGGCATCGACGCTGCGGGCACCGTGGTCACCTCGGCGGACCCGCGCTTCAAGCCCGGCGACGAGGTCATCTGCACGAGCTACGACATGGGCGTGGCGCACGACGGCGGCTACGGCGAGTACTGCCGGGTCCGCGCCGTCTGGGTCGTGCCGCTGCCTGCCGGCCTCACCCTGTACGAAGCCATGGCGCTGGGCACGGCAGGCTACACCGCGGGGCTCGCGGTCGAGCTGCTCGAGCTGAACGGCCTTGCGCCTGAGAACGGCAAGGTTCTCGTGAACGGCGCGACCGGCGGGGTCGCGACGCTCGTCATCGACATCCTCGCCGCGCGCGGTTTCGAAATCACCGCGGTGACCGGGAAAGACGCCGAGCACGCGTTCCTCGAGGAAATCGGTGCGCGTGAAGTGCTCTCTAGGCAGTCGATCGAGCTCGGCGCCCGTCCGCTCGAAAAGCCGCTGTGGGCCGCGGCGTTCGACTCGGTCGGCGGCGAGCAGCTGGCATGGCTCACGCGCACGATGCAGACCCACGGGCTCATCGCGAGCTTCGGCAATGCGGGCGGCATCGAGCTCAAGACCACCGTGCTGCCGTTCATCCTGCGCGGCGTTCGGCTGATCGGTGTGGACTCCGCGACGACGCCCATGCCGCTGAGGAGCAGGGTCTGGCAGCGCCTCGCGACCGACCTGAAGCCGAAGCACCTCGGGTCCATCGCGCATACGATTCGTCTCGACGATCTGCCGGCACAGTTCGAGAAGACGCTGAAGGGAGACGTCCGGGGCAGGGCGGTGGTCTCGCTGGAATCCGACCGGTAAGCCGCACCGCGGCAGAAGGGACCCGGATACGCGTCGTCAGATGAGCCTGCCTGACCACGCCAGGGACAACCCAGCGGAGGCCAGCGTGAGGATCGCCGCGACCGCGGCGAACAGCGCAGCGATCTCGGTCTCCCGGCGCTCGAGCACGACTCTTCCGGTGAGCACGCGGTAGACATCGTTCAGCTCCTGCGCCGTGGCGGCGTGGAAGTACTCGGCGTGCGTGCGTTTCGCGATGTCCCTGAGCACGGGCTCGTCGAGATCGGCCTCGTATCGCTGTCCGCTCACGTCGACGCCGACCCCGCCGGTACTTCCGAAGCCGACGGTGTAGATCCGGATGCCGCGGCGCGCGGCAAGCTGCGCCGCCTCGCGTGGATCGGGACCCATGGTCGTGCGCCCGTCGGTGAGCACGATGACGGCCGTCGACGTGTCCGAGCCTGCTGCGCGTCTGCCCGGGCCGTCGATCTTGTGGGTGCGCAGGCCGGGAAACAGTGTGTGCTCCGCCACGGGGACGTGGCCGCTGCCGAAGATCTCGTAGTCGCCGCCGACGGCCGACTCGGGAAAGATGGTGAGCAGCGCCGCGATGATGCCCGTCCCCACGGCGGTGCTGCTCTGCAGCTTCAGGTGGTCTATCGCTGCGATCGTGCTGAGCCGATCGCGCGTGGGCACCTGCACGAGATCGGCTTCACCGGCGAACGCCAGCACGCCGATGCGCACGTCGCGCGGCTGCGCTTCGACGAAGGCTTTCGCAGCCGCCTGCGCGGCGGCGAGCCGGGTGGACCCCACGTCGGTCGCGCCCATGCTGTAAGACACGTCGATCGCAAGGATCACCATGCGCTGCTCGTGCGGCAGGGTGAGATCCGCCGCGGGACGCGCGATGGACGCGAGGAGGAGGATCACCGCCAGCAGCAGGAGCGCCGGCGGCACGTGCCGCCGTGCGCTGCGCGCGACCTGCAGCGCATCATGCACGACCCCCAGGGTCGGAATGCGGAGCGCCCGGGTCCTGCGCCGCCGCAGCAACAGCACGTAGCCCGCAGCGACCGCAGGCGCACACATCAGGAACCAGAGCGCATCGCGCCAGAGAAAGGTCATGGTCGGTTTCGAGCGCCTGCGCAGGTTGTCATGCGGACGCGCTTGAGCAACAAGCATTCCACACGCGCGCTTTCCGGCTGTCGCAGGCGCATGGGTGCGGAAAACCCGAGGCGCGACGACACCAGCCGCACCATGCGTGTGCGCTGTGCACCGCGATGTGCGAGTCCCTTTCGGTTAGGATGGGCTCGAAGACCGGCCGTGAGCATCGGAGGAGATGGCATGGGTGCATACCGCGAGTTTCATCGCCGCTCGATCGAAGCGCGCGATGAGTTCTGGAGCGAGCAGGCGAAGCTGATCGACTGGCGGAAGCCTTTCGATCAGGTCCTCGATTACCAAAATCCCCCGTTCGCGCGCTGGTTCCCCGGCGGCACCACGAACCTGTGTCACAACGCGGTCGACCGGCATCTCGCGGCGCGCGCGGGACAGAAAGCGCTCGTCTACATCTCCACCGAGACCGGGCAGCAGCGCACCTACACCTACGCCGAGCTGCACGCGGAAGTGAACCGCTGCGCGGCGGTGCTTCGCGACCTCGGCGCCGGGCGGGGGATCCGGGTGCTCATCTACATGCCGATGATTCCCGAGGCGATGTTCGCGATGCTCGCGTGTGCGCGAATCGGGGCGATCCATTCGGTGGTATTCGGGGGTTTCGCCGCTTTGAGTCTCGCGTCACGCATCGATGACGCGCGCCCTGCCGTGATGGTGACTTCCGACGCCGGCATGCGCGCCGGGCGCGCGATTCCCTACAAGGCGCTCGTCGACGAAGCGATACGGCTTTCGCAGCACCCGCCGGCGAAAGTCGTGATCGTGGATCGCGGCATCGATAAGGCGCTGGCGAGGGTGCCGGGCCGCGACTTCGACTACGAGACGCAGCGCGCGCGGCGCATGGAGGCGCAGGTGCCGGTGGAGTGGCTCGAATCGAGCGAGCCTTCGTACATTCTGTACACGTCGGGAACGACGGGGCGGCCCAAAGGCGTGCAGCGCGACACCGGCGGCTATGCGGTCGCGCTCGCGAGCTCGATGAAGCACATCTACTGCCTGGAGCCCGGCGAGACGATGTTCACGACCTCCGACATCGGCTGGGTGGTCGGACACTCATATATCGTCTATGCGCCTCTCATCCGCGGCGCGACGACGGTCATGTACGAAGGGCTGCCGATCCGTCCCGACGCCGCGATCTGGTGGAAGATCGTCGAAGAGAACACAGTGAACGTGATGTTCTCGTCGCCGACGCTGCGCGAGTGCTCAAGAAACAGGATCCGGCGCTCCTCAGGAAACACGACCTGTCGTCGCTGCGCGAGCTTTTCCTCGCAGGCGAGCCCCTCGACGAGCCGACTCACCGCTGGATGAGCGAGGCGATCGGCAAGCCCGTGATCGACCATTACTGGCAGACCGAGTCGGGCTGGCCCGTGCTGAGCGCGGTGCAGGGGATCGAGCGCACCCCGATCAGGTACGGCAGCCCGGGCTTCCCGGTGTACGGCTACGACCTCAAGCTGTTGCGCGAGTCCGACGGCGCCGAAGCCGGTCCGAACGAGAAAGGCGTGGTGGCGGTTTTCCCGCCGCTGCCCCCCGGATGCATGACCACCGTATGGGGCGACGACGAGCGCTTCGTCAGCACCTATTTCACGAGCTTCAGGGACAAGCTGGTCTACTCGACCTTCGACTGGGGAATCCGCGACGAGGACGGTTATCACTACATCCTCGGGCGCACCGACGACGTCATCAACGTCGCCGGTCATCGGCTGGGGACACGCGAGATCGAGGAAGCAGTGCAGGCGCACTCGAACATCGCCGAAGTCGCAGTGGTCGGCGTCGGAGACCCGATCAAAGGCCAGATGCCGCTGGCATTCGCGGTCCTCAGGGACGCGAGCCGCGCCGAAACCCCCGAAGCGCGCGCGCGTCAGGAGCAGGAGGTCATGGAGATGGTCGACAGGCAGCTCGGCCCCATCGGCCGTCCGTCGCGTGTGCACTTCGTCTCGCTGCTGCCGAAAACCCGCTCGGGCAAGCTCCTGCGCCGCTCCATCCAGGCGCTCGCGGAAGGCCGCGACCCCGGCGACCTCACGACGATCGAGGATCCGTTGGCGCTCGAGCAGATACGCTCGGCGCTGAAGTCGTAACCGCGGCCCGGGCGTAAGCTAGAATCGGGGCCTGCGGCATTCGTCGCGGACTCCGAGGATAGAAGAACATGAAATGTTGCATGCAGCTTGCCGCTGCGACAGGCGCCATGCTGATCGCATCGACCGTTTCGGCGCAGAACGCGGCGCCGGTGAAGTATCCCGTCAAGCCGATACGCGCCATCGTCGGTTTCGTCCCCGGCGGCGCGACCGACATGATGGCGCGTGCGCTCACGCAGAAACTTTCCGACGCTTTAGGTCAGCAGATGATCGTCGACAATCGCCCGGGGGGCGGAGGCGTGATCGCCGCCACGATGGCCAAGGATTCCCCGCCTGACGGGCACACGATTTTCTTCGGTACGATCAGCACCCTCTCGACGAACGTCGCGACCAATCCGAAGCTGCCCTACGATCCGCTGCGGGATTTCGCGCCGATCACCATGACTGCGTACAACCCGTATTTCCTCGTCGTCCATCCGGGAGTGCAGGCGAAGACAGTGAAGGAATTCATCGCGCTCGCGCGCGCCAAACCGGGGCAGCTCAACTACGCGTCGTCCGGCACCGGCGGCGGCGCGCACCTCGCGCTCGAGCTTTTTCGCGGCATGGCGAAGCTCGACATGGTCCACATTCCCTACAAGGGCGCCGGCCAGTCGATCACCGAAGTGCTCGGCGGTCAGGTGCAGATGACCTTCTCACAGCCTGCAGTGTCCCTGAGCCATGCCAAAGCGGGCAAGCTGCGCATTCTCGGGGTCACGAGCACAAAGCCGATATCGGCGTGGCCCGATGCGCCGCCGATCGCCCAGGCGGGGGGGCTGCCGGGGTTCGAGGCGACCTCCTGGCAGGGCGTCGTGGCGCCGGCGAAGACGCCGCGCGCCATCGTGAGCCGGCTCCACACCGAAATCGTCAAGGCTCTCAATTCACCCGAGATGAGGGCCAAGCTCGCGGCCGAAAGCTCCGAAGTGGGCGGGATGCAGCCGGAGCAGTTCGGCCAGTTCATCGCGAACGAGATCGCCAAATGGAAGCGCGTCGTCAAAGACGCGAACATCAAGGTCGAGAGCTAGCGACCCAACAGGACCAACCAGGGAGAACGAACCATGCTGTGGACCATATCCTGCACTGACAAGCCGAACACTGCCGCCACGCGCGAGGAGCACCTGCTGCCCCACCGCGAGTATCTGCAAAGCTCGAAAGGCATACTCGTGCTCGCGGGCGCGACCCAGACCGACGATGGCAAGGAAGCGATCGGCAGTCTTTTCGTCGTGAACGTCGGGAGCCGCGCCGAGGCGAAAGCGTTTTCGGACGGCGACCCTTTCACCAAGGCGGGCGTATTTTCGAACATCACGATCACCCGCATGCGCAAAGGGCAGTGGAACCCGCAGGCTGCGGACGGAGCCTGAAGCGCAGCGCTGCGGCCCCGGCCCGCGCGCAAGGCGCCTGAGGTCAGGGATGCGGCGGATCAGGCCGCGGCCGGACGCAAGGCGCGGCGGGCGCGGAATCGCTCGAGTGCAGTGACGACTCGCAGCGCGGCCATCGCGGCGCGGCCTCTCAGCGTCACCGGGAAGGTGCAGTTGTAGTTGCGCTCGAGCCGGCCGCCGAACTCGCGCTTGAAGTTGTTGATGTTCGCGCGCTCGGGCGCCGACTCGTCCTCGAACATCCCGCCCCAGCAGAAGCGCTCGTATCCGAGCGCCTTGAAGGCCAGCATGTCGCGCCAGTGGTGCCAGCGGTTCGCCCTGGCGATCACCGCGCGATCCGATTTGTCGACGCCGCGAAAGTGCGACGCGGTGTGCTGAAGACTCGCGCTTCGCCCATCCGTCATATAGGCGTGCCACACGAGAACCTCGCCTTCGCGGGTCGCGGAGGTGAGCGCGAGGCGTCCCGCATCGCAGGCGGCGCGCAGCCCCTTGCGATAGGCGCCCGGCAGGCCTTTTTGCGCAGCGAACGCGTCGTAGAACCCACAGAAGGCGTCGAGCTCGGCGCCGGGATCGGCCACGAGCCGGAATTCGAGCGCGTCGCGATTGCGTGCCCGGTTGATCTTGTAGCGATTGTTTTCGCCGTAAGCGGCGAACAAATCATCTTCCGCAGCCGTCAGATCGTTCACGAGCGTCAGAAACAGGGTACAGTCGCGCCCTTCCACCGGTGCGGGCCGCTGATGCACCGCCAGGATGTCGACGCCGGGTTTTTCAGGAACAGGCTCGTCGAACCAGAGCTCACCGAGAACGGCCGCGCGCCCCTCGATTTTTATCATCGCCGGAGTTTATCCGAACTCGCTGCCGGAACGACCCCGAGCGAACCGACTCGCGCGGGCCCTTGTCTGACCTGCAGCGGAGGACCCTAATGAGACGTTGCTTTCTGTTACTGCTGGCACTCGCCGGCTCCCCGGCGTATGCCGAGCCGTGGCTTTGTGCCGAACCCGACGGCACCAAGGCGTTCAACTACGATCCGCAATCCGCGACAAGGCGGGATTGCGTCGACCACCCGCTGTCCCGCGGGTATGTGAAGCGCGCGGCTCCGCGCTCCGACGATTACGCCTCCCCGGCCGATTTCCCGCGCGTCGATGCCAAGACCCAGAAACGCCGCGATGTCGCCCGCCGCGAGATCCTGAAGCGCGAGCTCGCGGAGGAGCAGAAGGCGCTCGCCGATGCCATCAGGGAAATGGCAGAGCTCAAGCAGGCGCGGGTAGGCGCAGCAGCCCCCACGGCGACTGCGCTGAAGCGCTACGAAGACCGCATTCGCGTGCACCAGGCCAACATCGCGAATCTGCAGAAGGAGCTCGGAGGCGAGGGCTGAGTCACTCCGCGACGTCAATGACGACCATCAAACCACCGCCGCCCTGCATCTCCGCATTGTTGTTCGTCGTGTGATGGGCGATGTGGCAATGCACCAGCCACTTGCCCGGGCGGCGCGCTTTCCATATCACGTCATACCGTTGCCCCGGTCCGACGTTCACCGTGTCCGCGAGGTAGCGGGCAGAGGGGGCGATCGTCATTCCATCCCGGGCCACGACTTCGAATGGCCCGCCATGGATATGCATGGGGTGAATGAAACCGTTGTTCGTGCCGATGAAGCGCACCTTCAATGTCTCACCCAGCTTCATGCGTATCGTGTCGGTCGCGGGGTATGCCTTGCCGTTGATGGTGAAGTAATTCGGCTGGGCGCCATCCATCGGCATTGAGGGGTAGGTGAGACCTTCCCGGCGCAGCCATTCCTGTAGCTGCATGACGTATTCGTGATCGGCTGAAACCTCATCGGCGGCATTCGCCGGATCGATGATGAACGCGCCATAAAGTCCGAGTGCCTGTGTCCGGTCCGGCTTGGCGTGCGGATGATAGAAGTACGTGCCGTGCTGTTCGGCAGTGAACTCATACGCATACGTCTGCCCCGGCTTGATAGGCGGCTGCGTGATGTCTACCGGACCGTCCATCCGGTTCGGCACTATCAGGCCGTGCCAGTGGACCGTGGTGATCTCCGGCAGCGCGTTCTTCACGTTGATCCGCACGCGGTCGCCCTCGCGGATGTGTATACGCGGCCCGGGGATCTGGTCGTTGTACGTGTAAGCGTCGACCGTGACGCCGGGCAGTATCGTCCAGCGGACCACCGATGTGCGCAGCTCGAATATCTTCACGCCGTTTTCCAGCCGGAACGGGAGGGGCTGGTCACCGCGCGCGTCCAACCCGAATGACGCGGTGACAAAACGCGGATGCGAGGCTGCCATGTCGCGCATTGCGTCGGCAGGCGTGTCCCGATCCATGGTCATTCCCGGCGGCATGATGGCGCCGCCGACGTCGCGCCCGGATAAGCTCAGATTGACCCAATTGGCTGGAGCGAGAATGCCGATGATCAGCGCGAGCGTGGAAACTGCACTCAGCGCGACGAGCTGTGCCCGCGTGGCATCGCTCGCCATAGGTCCACCACTGCCGTGTTCGCCATGACTTGCCGAGTTGCCGGAGGCGTCATGAGACGTATGGACCCGGGGTTTCTTGCCGCTCTGCTGCGCTGAGCCGCGTTCGGTCATCAGCCCGTGCTTGAGACGGTGCGCGACCAGCCAGACGTTCCACGGATACGCGAGGGTGAAGCCGGCCATGACGCCGAGCGACATGACGCCCCAGAACACGAGCTCCATCGGATCCATCGCGCGCATATCGCGGCCCATCATCAGAAACGCCATGACAGGCGCCATGGCGGCCATCATGAAGTTCATGCTGATGAGCTCAGGCAGGAAGCTCTTGCGGACGTTCTCCCGGTAGGTCCCGC
>JAQGMV010000219.1 GCA_028292225.1 Betaproteobacteria bacterium | reverse complement strand
GTCACGAAACTCGTTCATCGAGAGACCTCTCATGACGAGCGCCGGCGCGATCACGTGCTGCAGGATCCGCCAGTCTTCCTTGTGTAGCTGAGCTGATGACATTCGTGCCTCCGCAGACACTTACGGCCTGCACGGCGCGAACTTGATGAAGCAGCGTGACGCTTTACTCGATCAGCTCGCCGGAGCCGTCGCGGCGCCGCTCCGCCGCCGTGGTCCATGAGACAAAACCGTGCTCCAGCGCGTCCGCGAGGCATTCCGCGAGCGTCTCCAGCCTCGCGCGCGAACGCTGCTCCGTGCCGTCGGCGTGAACGGCCCGCCAGTACCAGGTGTTGTCTCCCGTGTATGAGAAGCTCCAGCGCGTCCTTCGCTCGGAGTGAGCGGGTGTTTGGACCATCGTTGCCTCCCTTCCCCCGTGCCGGCGGGCTCAGGGGGGAACGATAACCCAAACGGGCTGGCGTACCAAATACCGAGGGGTCACAAACGGCTGGCGGCCCGGTTTGAAAGTCCTGCGGCGCCCGTTGCCGCGTCTCCCCGAGCTTCGGTATATTCGCCGCATCGGCCCGGGGGTGTGAACATGGAGCGATGGGAGTTCGATCACAACGACGAGGCGCGCGGCTGGCGCTGGCTGTGCGTCGACACCGAGACGCAGTTCGTGCGACGCTGCTGCGACCGCTACTTCGAAAGCCTGCGCGACTGCGTCGAGAACGCGGTGGAGCACGGCTACGAGGTGCCGCTGAAGCAGGCCTGATTCAAGCGGCGCAGCGCGGCACCACGGAAGGTCATCACGCGAGCGGATGCCGGGTGATCGCCTCAGCCAGTTCTTTTTCGTTGGTCAGGTCGAGCCTCAGCGGCGTCATCGAAACAAAGCCGTGATCGACGGCCCAGCGGTCGGTCCCCTCCTCCGTCTCCTCGATCGGAATCACCGTGAACCAGTAGTGCTCGCGACCCATCGGGTCCTTGCCGGGCACGACCTTGCCGTCGTACTGCTTGACCGACTGGCGAGTCCAGCGCATGCCTTTCGGGCGCGTGATCGGAAAGTTCACGTTGACGAGCGAGAGACGCTCATCCGGCAGCAGGATCTCCAGCGCCTTGGCGGCCCACTCTTTGAGCATGTCCCAGTCGGGCTCGTCCTCGCCCACCGGCGTGCTGAACGCGAAGCCGCGCATGCCGAAGAGCACCGCCTGCTTCGCCGCGGCGAGCGTACCCGAGTGCCACAGGCCGTTGCCGAGATTGGGCCCGAGGTTGATGCCTGAGAGCACCACGTCGACTTTGTCCCACGCGTAGGTGCCGAGCGCCACGCAGTCGCCCGGCGTGCCGTTCACGCGCCAGGCGTCTACGCCTTTCATCGGCGTGCGCTTGATCGTGAGCGGGCGCGAGGCGGTGATCGCGTGGCTCGCGGAGGACATCTCCACGTCGGGCGCGACGATCCGCACGTCGCCGAACTGCTGCGCGACCTGCGCGAGCGCGCAGATGCCGGGGCTGTAAACCCCGTCGTCGTTCGCTATCAGTATCCGCATGTTTACTCCTGGCGATGCTCGGCCGGTCACCGGTATGTTTGTTGCTCAGGACCCGGCCATCCCCATGACCAGACGCAATCTTCGTGCGCATCAGCCTCATCCATAATCGCGGCGCGGGTGACGACGACCAGCCGGACGCCGAAGCGCTCTCCCGGCTGCTGCGCCGCCACGGCCACGCGGTGCATTATCAGCCGGGCGACGACGACACGTGGCCGGCCGTGCTCGACGAGCCTGCCGATCTCGTCGTCGTCGCGGGCGGTGACGGCACCCTCGGACGTGTCGCCAAGAAGCTCATCGGGCGCGACCTGACGCTCGCGCCGCTCCCGCTCGGCACAGCGAACAACATCTCGAAGACCCTGGGCCTGCTCGACTACACGCTGGACGAGATCGTTGCAGGCTGGGAGAACGGCGAGCGCATCCGTTTCGACGCGGGCGTCGCGAACGGCCCGTGGGGCTCGCGCTATTTCATGGAAGCGGTCGGCATCGGGCTTTTCGCGCGCACCATTCCAGCCGCGGACAGGAATAAAACGCTGAAGAAGCTCGGCGACGCGGACGCGAAGCTCGCGTACGCGCTCGACATGCTGCGCGACCGCCTGCACGGGTGCCCGCACCACCGCCTCGAGATGACGCTCGACGGCAAGCTGCGGACCGGCGACTACGTGCTGTTCGAGGCGATGAACATGGAGTTCGTCGGCCCCAACCTCTACCTCGCGCCCGACATGGATCCCGACGATGGCATGCTCGACCTCGTGCTGGTCACCGCCGAGGAGCGCGACGCACTCGAAGAGCCGCTCGAGAACTGGCGAGACGGCGAGCACCACGTGCCGGATCTCACCCGCATACGCGCGGCCACGATCGAGCTCGATTGGACAGGGTTCGAAGTGCACATCGACGACGAGGCGTGGCCGCCGAAAGACAGTGACGCCGACTCCGCCCTGACCCGCATCGAGCTCAAGGTCGAGCCCGACGCGGTGGAGTTTCTCGCGCCGCGCAGGTATGTGAAACGCGCATGAACGGCGACGCCTTGCACCAGCCTGACCTCGGCCAGTCGATCGAGATCATGCGTCACGCGCACGAAGGCCAGCTCGACAAGTCCGGCCGGCCCTATTACCTGCATCCGCTGCGTGTCGCGATGCGCCTCGTCCACTGCACCCCGGAAGAGCGCCACGCGGCGCTGCTGCACGACGTCGTCGAAGACACGCCGCTCACCCTCGACGACCTGAAGGCGCTCGGCTACAGCGACGAGGTGCTCGAGCTCGTCGACATCCTCACGCGCCGCCTGCCCGCGGGCGAAAGCCATCGCGAGTATCTCGAACGCATCGTCGACAGCGGCAACGTCAAGGCACTGCGCGTAAAGCTCGCCGACGTGCTCGACAACATGAGCCCGGCACGGTCGAGATCACTCCCGCCCGAGCATCAGGGAATGAAACACCGCTTTGCGAAAGACCTGCAGCGCATCGTGGACGCACTGCAGGAGATGGGGGACGAGCTTTCAGGAACGATCGTTCGGGGCGATTTGTAGACGACGGTCCGGTCTTTCAACTGCGCTCACAACGCCGGTCTGTCGTCGTCCTCGATCATCGCCTTCAGCGTGTCCGACTTGAACTCCCGCGCGTAGAGGATGTAGATCACCCACGCCGTCGCGCCGATCATCAGCACCGGGTGGAGGAACCAGCCGAGTGCGGCGAGCCCGAAGTAATACGCGCGCAGCCCGTGGTTGAAGTTCGAGCCGGCGTACGAGGTGATGCGTGCAATGCGGTTGATCACCGGCGCGTACTGCTCGGGATTGTCTTCCGGCTGCGGGGGCGCGGCGCCGATCATGGTCGAAGCGTGGCCGAGCTGACGTATCGCCCAGGTGAACTTGAAGAACGCGTAGGTGAAGACCACGACCAGCAGCATGATCTTGATCTCGATCAGCCGTGCGGAGGCTTTCATCGTGAACGGAAGCCCCGACACGACGTCGAGCGTCTGCTGCACGTAGCCGGTCAGCGCGATGAGGGCGCCGAGGATGAACATCGTCGTGGATGCGAAGAACTGCGAGCTGCGCGTCTGGGTGCGCATGATGTTCACGTCGACCATCCGGTTCTCGCGCGCAATCATGCGCACCATCCACTCGCGGCGGAAGGCGTTCATCGTGTTGTGCAGGCTCGGCACGTTGCGCGCGTGGCGCTCTGCGAAAACGACGTAGGCCAGCCAGCCGCCGACGAACAGTACCAGCGCGAGCGAATCGAGCCACGTCGCGCTGATTTCATGGAAAAGAGTCATCGTTATTTTTCTGCCTTTCACCCGATCGCCTCCCGTGCGCGAGAGGGTTCGGTACCGCTAGAGAAAGAGCGTGAGCACGCCGGTGTAACCGTAGAGCCGGTTGTGCGAGATTTCGCCGTTGCAGAAGAATCCGACGAGCGGGATGTCGCCGAGCGAGGCGCTGATCATCTTCAGCTCTTCGGAGCTCGGGCCGAAGAGGCTCGCGCCGCGCCCGAGGCACGAGTAATACACCGCGCCGCGGGGTTCGCCGTAAAGCCCCTGCTTGATGCTGTCGAGCATGCGCGTCATGTCCTCCTGCGCCGTGTCGGCGTCGCGCCGGCAGAACATTACGCTCGATTCTTCCTTGATGATCTCGCCGATCGCCACGAGCTTGTTCGAAGGATCGATTCCTACGAGGTTGCGCACGAGGTAGTCGCCGGTGTCGCTCCCCTTGATGGGAAGGCCCACGAAGACCAGGCCGCCGATGCGCTCGATCTCGCCTGCGAGCTCTTCTCCGATGTCCTCGAGGAACACGTCGAGCGCGGGACGGCCGTCGAGCGTGACCAGGATGTTGCGCTGGGCGCCGGTCACCGCGTGCTTGGGGCCGATGGGCGTGCAGCCCTGGCTCAGGCGCGTGGCGATGGTCACCGTGTCCGAAAACGCCACGCCCGACACGCCGCCGTCCATGACGCGATCGGCGATCTGGAGGTTCTGCTGGCGCGAGCTCGTGAGGCCGCCCACGAGAAAGCCGCTTTCGGTCTTGTCGGCGAGGCGCGTGACGATTTCGGAGACGCTCTGGTTGTAGGGATCGGCGTGCACGAGCGCGAAGGCGGCCTGCGAGCCGCCGACTTTCAGCTCGAGGCGCTTCACGTCGTCCTCACCCGCGATACCCGAGAACACCTTGAACGCATCGGGCTCGAAATCCCCGATCATCACGACCGCAGCCGGCTCGTCCAGGTATTCACGGCCGGTCGCGCAAACGCCCAGCCCCACCGTGCCCACCCAGTGCACGACGCCGGTGGTCTTTCTCACCAGCGCCAGGATGTCCGACAGGTGATCGGCTACGCGGTCGGTGGCATAGAGAAAACCCAGATTGCCCGAAGCGCCTTCGAGCTGCTTCGCAAGGGCCTGCGCGACTTCGCGCCAGTCCTTGCCGTTGGCGTGGGCGTAGCGGAACTGCGCCATCGCGTCAGTTCATTGCCGCTTGACCCACCCGGGCAACGCTTCCACGCGCTTGATCCACGCCTGAACCGCCGGGTAGTCCTCGAGTTTGAAGCCGCCTTCGGGCGAGACGGCGACATAGGGATAGCACGCGAGGTCCGCGATCGTGGGATGCCCCATCGCAAGCCAGTCGTTCTTCTTCAGGCGGCCTTCGAGCACCTTCAGGCCGTTGTTGCCGTAGCCCTGGTATTCCTCGACGTTGCCCTGCTTGATGCCGTTCTTGACGCCGCGCGCCCACTGCAGGCCGTAGTGGAGCTCGTTGTTCGAGAGCGCGAGCCACTGCATCACTTCAGCCATGCCCGCGGGATCGGTGGGCAGCCAGCGCTCGCCGCCGTGCTTGCGTGCGATGTAGACGAGGCACGCGGTGGAATCCCAGAAGACGCGGCCTTCATCGTCGAGCGCCGGAACCTGCCCGCGCGGATTCAGTGCGATAAACGACGGTTCCTTGTGCTCCTTCAGCTTGGTATCCAGGACTACTTTTTCATAGGGGACCTTGAGCATCTCGAGCAGCAGGCGCGGCTTGTATGCATTTCCGGACGATTCGGTCATGTAGAGCTTCATGAAGCCTCCAACAGGTGAACGGAAATGCTAGCACGTTTACCCTGGCCTCACGCCCGTGTACGGACGAACGCCCGCGTGAACGCGGGCGTTGCATCAGCTCGCAAGATGTGCCGTCAATCCACGGCGACGATCACGAGCGCCAGTGCCGCCGCGACGCCGGCAGGCACGCCGAAGCGCTCGAGTGTCGAGACGCTCTCGCCCGCGACGACCTGCACCGGGACCTGCGTCAGCTCGAGCACGCGGTTGGTGACCGAGTCCTCGAGCAGCCGCGTCAGCGAGCTCTTGCGCGCGGTCCCCATGACGATCTGGTCTGCATTGAGGCGCTGTGCAAGACGCGTGATCATCTGCGCCCTGTCGCCGAGCTCCACGTGCTCGGTGAACGGCACGCCGAAACGCTTGAGCATCTCGCGCGCGGGGGCGAGCGCCTTGTCGGCCTCTTCGCGGTGAAAGCGCATGCGCGTGGCCCTGCTCAGGAAGCGCGCCGCGTGCTGCGTGAGCGGCGTGCGCACGTGCAGCAGGTGGACTTCGAGCTCAAGGTCGCCCATGAACTGGCTCACGACATGACGGACCGCGCCCAGCGAGTTGGACGATCCATCGACCGGCAGCAGGATCTTGCTCATGGCAGTAACTCCTCTGGTAGTGCGCATGTCCGGTGTGATCACCGTAGGCGCGGGGAACTGGCGATGTCTGCGACGTGGGACGCGACGCGGCTGCGAACCGCGGCGTGGTTGACGAGAAATCCTCCGATGACCACGCCGCCGATCACGAGGGCATAAGCAGCCCAGGCAATCGCCGGGTATGCGGCGAGGAAATCCTGCAACAGCGGCTCGCTCGTCACCATCTTCACCGCGGTCCACGCGAGGACGCCGGCGCCGACGTACACGATCGCGGGGAAGCGCTCGACGTACTTGAGGATCAACTGGCTGCCCCAGATCACGATCGGGATGCTGATCAGGAGGCCGAGAACCACGAGGATGAAGCTGCCCCCCGCGGCACCTGCGACGGCGAGCACGTTGTCGAGCCCCATGAGTGCATCGGCCACGACGATCGTCTTCATGGCGCCCCAGAAGGTCATCGAGCCGCCGAGCTTGTGCGCGTCTTCGCTGTCATTGTCGATGACGAGCTTGTAGGCGATCCACACGAGCAGCGCGCCGCCGATCGCGAGCAGGCCGGGGATCTTCAGCAGCCAGACCACGACGAGCGTCATGGCGGTGCGCACCACGATCGCGCCTACCGTGCCCCACACGATAGCCGATTTGCGCAGATGCGCCGGCAGTCCGCGCGCGGCGAGCGCGATCACGATCGCGTTGTCACCGGCGAGGACGAGATCGATGACGACGATGGCAAGCAGCGCCGAGAGAAAGTCAGTCGAGAGTAGCTCCATATCCGCTCCATTCATGTCCACGAGTAACCTCCGCGGACCGGGCGGGACGAAACCGCGCCGGTGCCGGCGAGGTCTCGCTTGCGAGAGCTGAAGGTGCTCTCGCCGGGCAACCGGGGCCTGTGCGGCCCGGACTGACGGCTGCGCCGCGGACAGGAACTCCTGCCGTAGCTACTCCCCTCTTGAGGGACGTCCGCCGTGTTCGACAGACGACGCCATTATCCGAACGCCGCGCGCCGAAGTGAAATGAAGATTGAGGATGGTGCGCATTGCTTTTTGCACGCACCGTTTACAGAACGTAATCGGCTCCATAGCAGAGTTCAATGGTGATTTCGTTGACCCCGATGCGCGCCGCATGCTGTAATACGCCCGCGTTCCGAAAGGGGCGCTCCCTGCAAAGGGGAGTAGCTAGGATGGCGCTCGTTACGCGCCGTCGCAGAGCGATCGTCAATACGAGGGCTGTACCGCCTCCGGTCGCCTGACAACTCACGTTGTAAGCGAGACCTTTGCCCAGACGGGCAAGGTATCGCGGATTCTGCCAGCGGTCTTTGTCCCTCGGGGGTAAAGGCCGCTTTGCTTTGTACGGTCCGGTTACGTACATGAGCGGGCGGGATCTCTGACGCTGTACTTACGTGAGTGACTCATGCCGACGACCAGGATCCGCCGCTACTTCAAACACGGCACGCTGACCCAGATGCGGGTTTTCGAAGCCGTCGCCCGCCTCGGCAGCTTTACGCGCGCCGGGGAAGAAACCCATCTCGCCCAGCCGACCGTCTCGGTCCACATGAAGAAGCTCACCGCGACGATCGGCGTGCCGCTCGTCGAGCAGGTCGGCAGGCGCGTGCGCCTCACGAGCGCCGGCGAAGAGGTTTATGCCGCAGTTCATCGCCTCTTCGAGACCTTCGGCGCGCTCGACGAGAGGCTCTCCGACATGGCGGGACTCAAGGCGGGCAAGCTGCGTATCGCGACGACGACGGCGGGTGAGTACCTGCTGCCCCCGCTCCTCGCACAGTTCGTGAAACGCCACCCGGGGATCGAAGTGTCGCTGCACGTCGGCGCGCGGCACAGCGTGCTCGAGCGTCTCGCCGGGAACGAGGACGACCTCTACCTCCTGACGAACCCGCCTGCGGTTCCCGGTTTGACTGCGAACCCGATCCTGCCGAACCCGCTCGTCGCGCTCGCCCCTGCTGATCATCCGCTGGCCGGCGGGAAGAGAATCACCTTCCAGCGCTTCGCGCAGGAACCGCTGCTGGTGCGCGAGCCCGGATCGGGAACGCGGCTCGCGACCGATCACGCGTACGCGCGCCATGGCATGCAGCCGAAAATCAGCATGGAGCTCGGCAGCAACGAAAGCATCAAGGAAGCGATGCTCTCAGGCCTCGGCGTGTCGCTGCTGTACCGGCACTCGGTCGGCTACGACGTGGAAGCCGGCCGCCTCGCGGTGCTGGAAGTGGAAGGACTGCCGCACGAGGGCCACTGGCACTTCATCCATGCGCCGGCGAAACAACTACCCCAGGTTGCGAAGACTTTCGTCGCGTTCGCGACAATCGAAGCCAAACGGCTCTTTCCTGAAGCGGCAGCCGTGCCTCAGATGCGTCTCCCGCGCCCCAGCGCCCTGACCGAGGGAACGTCCGGCCTCTGATGCCGCGAGGAACTCGGAGTTGCTTCCTCACCGCGTTCCTCGCAACGACGTGCGCCTACATCGCCAAAACCAGCTGGTTCAGGCGCTTCACGAAGCCCGCAGGATCCTCGAGCTGACCGCCTTCGGCGAGCAGCGCCTGGTCGAACAGCACCAGCGACCAGTCACCGAAGCGGGAATCGTCCGACTCGGCCTTGAGCCGCTCGACGAGCGGATGATGCGGGTTCACTTCGAGGATCGGCTTGGAGCCCGGAACCTGCTGGCCCGCGGCCTTGAGCATCCGCTCCAGGTGCATCCCCATATCGTTCTCGTCGGCAACCAGGCAGACCGGTGATTCGGTGAGGCGCAACGTGACGCGCACGTCCTTCACCTTTTCGCCGAGCGCTTTCTTGATCCGCTCGATGAGGTCCTTGTACTCGCCCGCGTCCTTCTCCTGCTCTTTCTTCTCGTCCTCATTCGCGAGCGTGCCCAGATCGAGCCCGCCTTTGGCGACGCTCTGCAGCGATTTGCCTTCGAATTCGGTGAGGAAGGACACCGCCCACTCGTCCACGCGATCGGTGAGCAGCAGCACTTCGATGCCTTTCTTGCGGAAGATCTCTAGATGCGGGCTGTTCTTCGCCGCGGCAAAAGTCTCGCCGGTGACGTAATAGATCTTGTCCTGGCCTTCTTTCATGCGGCCGATATAGTCGGCGAGCGAGACGTCCTGCTCCTCGGTGTCCTTCTGCGTGGATGCGAAGCGAGCCAGCTTCGCGATCCGCTCGCGGTTGCCGTGGTCCTCGCCCAGGCCTTCCTTGAAGACCTTGCCGAATTCCTTCCAGAAGGTCGTGTATTTCTCCTTCTCGTTCTCGGCCAGGCCTTCGAGCATCGAAAGGACCCGCTTGACCGAGCCCGAACGGATCATCTCGACGTCGCGCGACTCTTGAAGAATCTCGCGTGAAACATTCAGCGGGAGATCGGCCGAGTCGATGACGCCGCGCACGAAGCGCAGGTAGATCGGCATCAGGTGCTCCGCGTCGTCCATGATGAAGACGCGGCGCACGTAGAGCTTGATGCCGCGGCGGTGGTCGCGGTCGTACAGGTCGAAAGGCGCACGCGCCGGGATGTAGAGGAGCTGCGTGTATTCCTTCGTGCCCTCGACCCGGTTGTGGGTGTAGGCGAGCGGAGGCTCGAAGTCGTGCGCGACGTGCTTGTAGAACTCGTGATACTGCTCTTCGGTGATGTCGCTCTTCGACCGCGCCCATAGCGCGCCGGCCTGGTTGACCGTCTCGTCCTCCTCGGTGACGACCTGGTCTTTCTTCTCCTCGTTCCACTCCTCTTTCTTCATGAGGATGGGCAGCGTGATGTGGTCGGAGTACTTGCGGATGATCGAGCGCAGCCGGTAGCCGTTCAGCAGCTCGTCTTCGCCTTCGCGCAGGTGCAGCGTGACTTCGGTGCCGCGAGTCGGGCGCTCGATCGTCTCGATCGTGTACTCGCCGGCACCTTCCGACTCCCACTGCACACCGTGCTCGGCGGTGAGACCCGCGCGCCGCGTCCGGACCGTCACCTTGTCAGCGACGATGAAGCTCGAATAAAAGCCCACGCCGAACTGCCCGATGAGGCTCGCGTCCTTGGCCTCGTCCCCGGTCAGCTTGTCGAAGAACTCGCGCGTTCCGGACTTCGCGATCGTTCCGATGTTCTCGATGACTTCCTGCCGCGACATGCCGATGCCGTTGTCGCTCAGGGTGATGGTCCGCGCAGCCTTGTCGAACGTGACGCGGATCTTCAGGTCGGGATCGTCCTCATAGAGGGCTTTATCGGTCAGCCCTTCGAAACGCAGCTTGTCGGACGCGTCGGACGCGTTCGAGACGAGCTCTCGAAGAAAGATCTCCTTGTTGCTGTACAAGGAGTGGATCATCAACTGCATGAGCTGCTTGACTTCGGCCTGGAAGCCCAGCGTCTCGCGGGATGTGGTTTCTGACATTGCGGTATCTCCTGATTCGGCCGTGATCACCTTGGGGCCGGGCCGCGAAATTTCAAGCGCCCGGGCCGGCCGCTTCTAGCTTTCATGGGGACGCAATTGTAATATCAAGCGGACAAAAACCGGGGACAGACCCCGATTTCGCAGCGCGAAAATCGGGGTCTGTCCCCAATATGGAGGAGAAGAAAAAATGAAAATCGCGCTATTCGGCCGGCGCCTGCTCGCCGCCGCGGTGTTCGCGGCGATGCCGCTCGCGACGCACGCCCAGGTCCTGACCGTCGTCACGTCGTTCCCGAAGGACCTGACCGAGGTCTACAAGAAAGCCTTCGAGCAGCGCAACCCGGGCGTGAAAGTCGAGGTCCTCAACAAAGGCACGTCCGCGGGCGTGGCGTACGTGCGCGAAGCACCGGCGACCAACAAGCCCGACATTTTCTGGGCTTCGGCGCCGGACGCGTTCGAAGTTCTCGCCAAGGACAAGCTCCTCCAGAAATACGAAGGAAAAAATCCAGCGGTTCCGGCGAAGATCGGCAGCTATCCGGTGAACGATCCGGAAGGCTACTATTACGGCCAGGCGCTCGCGGGTTACGGCCTCATGTGGAACACGCGCTACATGAAGGCGAACAAGCTGCCGGAGCCGCGCGAATGGGCCGACCTCACGAAGCCGGCGTACTTCGGCCACGTCGCGGTGTCCTCGCCTTCGCGCTCCGGCACGACCCATCTCACGGTCGAGACGATCCTGCAGGGTGAAGGCTGGGCGAGAGGCTGGGCGCAGATGCTGCAGATCGCGGGCAACAGCGCCGCGATCACCGAGCGCAGCTTCGGCGTTCCCGACGGGGTCAACAACGGCCAGTTCGGCATCGGCCTCGTGATCGACTTCTTCGGGCTATCGGCAAAAGCGTCCGGCTTTCCGGTGGAATTCGTCTATCCGTCAGTGACCGCCATCGTGCCCGCGAACATCGGCCTGATCGCCAACGCGAAAAATGCGGAGCTGGGCAAGAAGTTCATCGCCTTTTCGCTGTCGCAGGAAGGCCAGGAGCTGCTGCTCGACCCGAAGATCAGCCGCCTGCCGGTGCTCCCGGCGGTCTACGCCAAGGCGCCGAAAGACTATCCGAATCCGTTCACCGGAAAGATCAAGGCGAAAGTGAACTTCGATTCAGACCTGTCGGAAGCGCGCTATTACGTGGTCAGCTCGATCTTCGACCAGACGATCACGTTCAGGCACAAGGAGCTGGTCGCGGCGACGAAGGCGATTCACGACGCGACCGCGAAGCTACACGGCAAGAACAACGCGCAGGCGCAGAAGCTGCTCACCGAGGCGCGCGAGCTCGCGTTCTCGCCGATCGTCGGAGAGGAGAAAGCGAAAGACAAGGAGTTCCTCGCCCTCTTCCGCGACACCAAGCGCAACGCGGAGAAGACCAAGCAGATCACCGGGCTCGAGGAATACTGGAACAGCCTCGCGCGGAAGAACTATGCGCGCGCGGCGGAGCTGGCCGGGCAAGCCGCGGCGCTGGCGCGGTAATAACGCCCGTCATTCCGGCTGACACCGGAATCCAGAAACACCAGGCGACGGTGTCGCCTGGATTCCGGCCTGCGCCGGGATGACGCACCGAAAGAATCCTGCGCCCTCGATGAGCATCGTCACCTCGGATATCGGAGCCCCTCAACGGCGCGGCGCGCACACCCGCGGCTACACCCCCGCGCAGCTCGCGGTGGCGCTGCTCATCGCGGCATTCCTGCTGGTCTTTCTGATCGTGCCGGTGGGCACGGTCATCTTCGTCGCGTTCGCCGAGCCCGGCGGCGGGCTCACCCTCTCGCACTTCGAGTCCTTCTTCCACATCTCGCTCATGCGCGAGTCGTTCTGGAACAGCCTCTACGTCGCGCTGATGTCGGTGGTGTTCGCCACGATCATCGCGGTGCCTCTCGCCTATTTCACGGTCCGCTTCCGCTTTCGCGGTGCCCTGCTGATACAGACGCTCGGCGTGCTACCGCTCATCATGCCGCCGTTCGTCGGCGCGGTCGCCATGCAGCTCATCTTCGGCCGCAGCGGCTCGGTGAACCTGCTCCTGCAGGACGCGTTCGGGATCAGCCTGCCGCTCATGGACGGGCTGAACGGCGTCATCTTCGTCGAGGCGCTGCACTACTTCCCTTTCATCCTGATGAACCTCGTGGTCGCGCTCTCCAACGTCGACAGCGCGATGGAGGAGTCGGCCCAGAACCTCGGCGCAAGCGGCTCCAGGCTGTTTCGCCGCATCGTCTTTCCGCTCGCGATGCCGGGTTACGTCGCGGGCGCGTCGCTCGTGTTCGTCAAAGTTTTCGACGACCTCGGCACGCCGCTCGTGCTCAACGTGACCAACATGCTCGCGCCGCAGGCCTATCTGCGTATCACCTCGGTCGGCATCGAAGACCCGGTCGGCTACGTGATCAGCGTGCTGATGATCGCGTTCTCGCTCTTCGCGCTGTGGGCGTCCGCGCTCGCGCTCAAAGGCCGCGACTACGCGACGCTGCAGCGCGGCGGCTCGAGCCTCGCCAAGCGCAGCCTGGGACCGCTGCAGACCGTTTTCGCTTACGCATGGATCATCTTCGTCCTGCTGGTCGTGCTGACGCCGCACCTGGGCATCCTGCTGCTGTCGTTCGCCAAGGTGTGGAGCTTCAGCGTGCTGCCCGACGCGTACACGCTGCAGCACTACGGCACCATCGTGCAGGACTCGCCGATGATGATCTGGAATACGGTGCTGTACTGCGGCCTGGCGGCGCTCATCGACGTCATCCTCGGTACCGCGATCGCGTACCTCATCCTGCGCACCCGGCTCCCGTTTCGCCGCGCGCTCGATTTCCTGGCGAGCGCAGCGCTGGCGATTCCCGGCGTCGTCCTGGCGATCGGGTACCTGCGCACCTTCCGCGGCGTCGAGCTGCCTTTCACCGACGGCGAGCTCCTCACGTCGTCGTGGCTGCTGCTCGTGATCGCGTACGCGGTGCGCCGTCTGCCTTACGCGCTGCGCTCGTGCATGGCGGCGCTCCAGCAGCTCCACGTCTCACTCGAAGAAGCCGCAGAGAATCTCGGTGCGACCAAGCAGCGCACCGTCACGCGCATCGTCGTGCCGCTGATGGCCGGCGGCATGCTCGCGGGATTCGTCACCAGCTTCATGACCGCAGCCGTCGAGCTTTCTGCGACGATCATGCTGACCACCTCGCAGTCGGCCGCGCCGATGTCGTACGGCATCTATCTGTACATGCAGTCCGCAGCGGGACGCGGCCCGGGTGCCGCGCTCGGCGTGCTCGCGGTGCTGCTCGTCGCCCTTGGGACCTACCTGTCCCACCGGTTTCTGCGCAGCAGAGCCGTGGATCTGGACAGGCAGCTATAAAACCTCGTGAACAGTGAACGGTAAACCGTGTGACACTGCACACTGGCTCTTCCGGTTCACCGTTCACCGTTTACCGCTTACCGCTTACCAGAAATGAACAAAGTCAGCCTCGAAGCCCGGAACATCGCGATGAGCTACGGCAAGAACGTCGTGCTCAAGGACATCAATCTCGTGATCGGGCCCGGCGAGTTCTTTGCCCTCCTCGGCCCCTCCGGCTCCGGCAAATCGACGCTGCTGCGGTTGATCGCCGGCTTCAACGCCGCACAGTCGGGACAGCTGCTGATCGACGGGCACGACGTCTCGAACGTGCCTCCGTGGCGGCGCAATGTCGGCATGGTGTTCCAGAACTACGCGCTGTGGCCACACATGACGGTGCGCCAGAACGTCGCTTTCGGGCTCGAAGAGCGCAAGCTGCCTAAAGCGCAAATCGACGCAAAAGTGCGCGCCGCTCTCGAGCTCGTGGGCCTTGCCGACTATGCCGCGCGCAGGCCGAGCCAGCTCTCCGGCGGGCAGCAGCAGCGCGTGGCGCTCGCGCGGACCATCGCGATCGAACCGCAGGTGCTGCTGCTCGACGAGCCGCTTTCGAACCTCGACGCCAAGCTTCGCGTGCAGATGAGAACCGAGCTGCGCTCGCTCCAGCGCAAGCTCGGCATCACCACCATATTCGTCACGCACGACCAGGAAGAAGCGATGACCACGGCGGACCGCATCGCGGTCATGGACCAGGGCGTGATCCAGCAGATCGGCACGCCGATGGCCCTGTACGACGAGCCGGTGAACCGCTTCGTCGCCAATTTCGTCGGCAGCATCAACCTGGTGCGGGGACGCATCGAACCTGCGGCAAACGGCCGCGCGACCTTCCGGTGCCCGGTGTTCGGCGCGCTCGATGTGCCGGATGGCACGCTGCGTTCAGGGGACGCCGAAATCGCGATACGGCCCCACGCCATGGCGCTCTCGCGAACACGCGAAGGCACCCGACAAACCTGGGCGGAAGGGCTGATTGCCGAGCGCGAGTTTCTAGGCGAGTTCGTGCGCTATACCGTCAAGGCCGGGGAGACCCTGTTCATCGCCGACCAGGCGCACTACAAGGGATGCGCCGTTTACGCGCCCGGCGATGTGGTCCAGCTCGGCCTGGACCCTGCGCTCGCGCGCGTACTGCCTGCTGCAGACGCGGACGCGCGCGAAGCGCACGCGCACTAGGCTTGCGCGGGCGCAAGCTATTGCGGCTGCAGCGCGGGGCGCAGCGGCATGCCGTCGCCTGACTCGAGCAGCGCGCGCGCGGTGGTGAGCAGCACCCGGGTGTCGAATTGCCGCGAAACGCAGCCCTGCGCTCCCGCGGCGTAAGCCCGCGCCATGTCGTGCGCATCGGCGAACAGGTAAAGGATCGGCGTGTCGCGGTCGAATCGCCGGATGACCCGGCACAGGGCGAGGCCGCTCCAGTCCGGGAGACGGCTGTCGATCGCGATGATGTCGAACGGGCGGTTGTGGATCGCCCGCAGCGCCTCGAACGCGTTCCTCGCCATCACGATGTGGTCGCACAGGCCGATCCTGAAGAAAAGCCGGGTCGGCCATTCGTGCGCCACGCAAAGAACCACTTTCCTGCACTTCGGTGCGTATGCCATTGAATCCCCCTCGCGACGAACGTCGGGCACGCGGCGGGACTGAACCCGCGCGGCAGCGCCGGACTGGACGCAAATCATGAATGGATTGAAAAGCAGGCGGGCGTTGGGCCCGTTCACATAATTCCAGGAATTGTTGCGATGCTCAGCGGGGAATGTAGTGGGGAAACGCACCGGCCCGCCATCAGACAAACACCGATTTCGTCAGGCCGCACAGCGATATGCATAGCCTCGCCGCGGCGGCTGCGGCGTCGAGCCGCTAGGCGAGATAGCGCTCGAGCGCATAGCGGGTCAGCTCGGCGTTGGTCGTGAGATGGAGCTTCTGCAGGACGTGCATGCGGTGCGTGCTCACGGTTTTCACGCTGATGTGCAGGTGCACGGCGATGCGGCTCACCGTCTGGCCGCACGCGATGAGCTGGAAGATCTGGAACTCGCGGTTCGACAGGATCTCGTGCAGCTGCTCGGGCCCGGGGGTGTACGCGCCGGTGGCGAGGCGCTCGGCCACTCGCGGGCTCATGAACTTCTGTCCGCGCATCGCGAGGCGCACCGCCTCCAGCAATTCGGCGGGCGCCGCGTCCTTCGTGATGTAGCCGGCAGCGCCGGCGCGCAGCGCGCGAACCGCATACTGGTCCTCCGGGTGAAGACTGAGGATGAGCACGGGCAGGCGCGGGTACAGCGCTTTTATCGATTTCATGACCGCGATGCCGTTGCGCCCCCGCAGCGCGATGTCGAGCACGACGAGATCGCACGGGCCGTCGCTCAGTAATTCCATCGCGCGCGCGCCGGTTTCAGCCTCGTATACGTCGATCGGATCGCCGGCGCTTTCGAGTATGCGGTGCACGCCCTGACGCACGATGGCGTGGTCGTCCACGACGAGCACTCTCACCGCTGCGCTCCCGCCTTATCGGTGAGCGGCAGCACGACGCTCACCACCGACCCCGCGGGCGTGCTCGTGACCACCGCGCTTCCGCCGAGGGCGCTCGCGGTCTCCGCCATGCCGGACAGCCCGAGCGTGCCCGGCCCCGCGCGGGCAGCCGCGACATCGAATCCCGTCCCGTCGTCCCGTATGTGCACCATGATGCTCCGGTGATCACTGCGCACCACGATGCGGACGTGGCTCGCCCTGCTGTGTTTCACGACGTTCGTCAGCGCTTCCTGCACGATCCTGAAGAGGCCGGTCGCGCGAGCATCGTCGAGCCCGGGCTCGCGAGGACACAGGTTTTCGAGCACGCAGGCGATACCGGTACGCTCCTGCAGATTCTCCGAAAGCCACTCGATCGCGGCGATGAGGCCCAGCGTGTCGAGGATGCTCGGGCGCAGCGCCGTCGCGGTGCGGCGCAGCGCGTCGAACGCCTCGTCCAGCCGCAGCCCGACGCTGTGCGCCGCGCGCCGCGCGGTGTCGGAGCCGGCTCGGTCCTGCAGCTGATCGAGCTCGAGCTTCACCGCCATGAGCGCCGCCCCGAGCTCGTCGTGGATTTCGCGTGCGATGCGCCGGCGCTCGGCTTCGCGCACCGTCTCGAGCAGCAGCTCGCGCTCGCGCAGCTCGCGCCGGCAGCGCTCGACTTCTTCCCTAGTGCGGGTGATGTCCCAGAACCGCCCGCAATCGTAGGCAATGACGTGCAGATGTGCCGCGTTCACGGCTTCATCGTGCAGCCAGAGCCAGCCCCGATCTTTCGAGAAAAAGCGGTATTCGATTGCGAACAGCGCCCCGCGGCGGCGCAAAGCGTCGTAAGCGCGGCGCACATGCGGGCGATCGTCAGGGTGGACCCGCCTCAGCCACTGCGTCCGGCCGGGCGCACTGAAGTCGTGCCGGGTATAACCGGTGATCGTTTCGACGTTCGGGCTGATATAGCCGGCAGCATCGTCGGGACTGGTGATCCACAGCGCTGTCGGCATGCCCGTGACGAGCCACGGATACGACGTCCACAAGCTCTCGAGCGCTTTCGCAGGCGCGCACGACGGCGGCGCCTCAGGCGCCGAGCGGGCGGGCGGCCCCGCGACAGATGCGCCCAGAGGCGATCCCGCGGCAGCGTATTTGCGCGGCATACCGGCAATCCCCTGGGGCGTGCCCCCCGGCGAGCCGTCGCAGGCCGCGCGCAGGGCGCCTCGTTCAGCGTATCGAGTATGCCCCGCCACCGCAGCAGGCGTTGTGGCCGCTCTGAAGCGCGCCGTTTCTGACAGAATGCAGGCAAGCCGCAGGCCGGGTCCTCAGCAACGAAACTGGAATCGAATGGTCAACGAAGAGCTGGTCTGGACGGGGTCGCCGTCGCAAGTCATCAATGCCCCGGTGTTCATCGTCTGCGCGCTGCTGTGCTGGCTCGTGATTCCGGTGTTCGTCGCCCTCTGGAAATGGCTGGTGATTCGCAGCATCCGCTACGAGCTCACGACCGAGCGCCTGAAGCTGCGCCAGGGCGTTCTGAACCGGACGCTGGACGAGCTCGAGCTCTATCGCGTGCGCGACTACAAGCTCGAACAGCCGTTCTTCCTGCGGATTTTCTCGCTCGGCAACATCGTCATCCGCACCACCGACACCACGCATCCTTACATCGTGCTGCGCGCGGTGCGCGACGGCGAGAACGTGCTCGAGCTGGTGAGGCGGCACGTCGAGGAGTGCCGGGCGCGCAAAAACGTGCGGGCGCTGGACCTGCAATAGTCGCGGCGATGA
>JAQGMV010000181.1 GCA_028292225.1 Betaproteobacteria bacterium | reverse complement strand
GGTACACCGCGATCCAGAAATCGCGTCCTTCGAACACGTTCATGACGTTGTAGCGCGCCGAGCCGACGGTTCTCTGCTCGCGCCTGACTGCAAAGCCCGGCTCGTTGAAATCCTGCTGCGGTTTGGGGTCGACGTAGCATTTCTGCATTCCCGTGTGCGCGAGCAGCTCGCGCCCGTCCGGGTTGCGCACCCAGCGCCACTGGCTTCGGTCGTATGCGGAATCGAGGGCGCCGAGGCTGCCGGGCTTGGCGGCAGTCTCGGGAGCCGGTCCCGGCATTTGCGCGCAGCCTGCCGCGAGCAGGACGGCCAGTACGAGAGCGGAGTGTGACGGCCAATGATCGAGTGCCAAGGGCGACTCCTGCGCGTGGGCGATACCGCAGGAGTGCAAAGAGCGCGCCGCGCCAGTTGGGCTATCGGTCTTTACCGGAGGCATGGGCCGGGCCCGTCGTAAGCTTCTTCCCGGCGCGTCCGGTTACAGGAGGGAAAAGTGACATGGCGCGCTCCACCGTGGCCAGGAGGCTCTTGCGGGTCGCGCCGTCGCGCGCCTGCAGCGACATGCCGGTGACGATGGTCGCGTAGAAATCGGTGAGTGCGCCGGCATCGGTGCCTCGCGGCACGTCGCCCTCCTTGATGCCGAGCTCGATGCGCGCCTTCATGCATGCGCGCGATTCGGCGCGCCGGCGGGCGAGCGCGGCCTGCATCTCCGCGGAGGCGCTGCCGGCGGTGGCGGCGGCCATCATCGTCATGCAGCCGCGAGGGTGGGTCGCGCAGGTGAGGTCGTCGGCCATGTAGGTGAGGAGCGTCTCGAACGCGGCGCGCGCCGTGGCCTCTTCGCGGTACGGACAGGAGCTTCCCCGCGCCTGCTCGTAGCTCTCGATCGCCTCGAGGAACAGGCGCTCCTTGTCGCCGAAGGCGGCATAGAGGCTGGGAGGATTGATGCCCATCGCCTCGGTGAGATCGCTGATCGAGGTGCCCTCGTATCCCTTGGCCCAGAACACCTCGATCGCCCGCTCCAGGGCGGCGGCGCGGTCGAACGAGCGTGGACGCCCGCGCGGCTTGCGCGGCAGCTCAAGTGCCGCGATGTCAGCGGCCTTGGCGTGCTTCACCGCCTTCGCACCGGAGTCCCGGATCCTTTTCATAGTGATCGATATTAAATTGCTTGACACCGCTTGGCAAGCCCGATTACATTGCGGCCCACGGTATCTGTAGTGAACGCTAAACAACTAACGGGAGTCCAGCACGATGAATAACGCCACTGTCCTCTCCCGCCGCCGGCTGGTCGCCGCGGTGGGCGTGCTGTTCGCCGCCGGCATGCTCGTAGCCGGCGCCGTGGCGCTGCGCAGTTCCAGCGCCGCGGCGCCGGAAGGCGCGCCCCAGGCCACGCCCGTGATGGTTGCGACCGTGGTGCAGAGCAATGTCGCCACCTGGGACGAATTCTCCGGCCGTCTCGAGGCGGTCGAGCGTGTCGACGTGCGCTCGCGCGTGGCCGGCGCAGTGCAGTCGGTTCACTTCCAGGAAGGCGCGCTGGTGAAGAGCGGCGACCTGCTCTTGCGCATCGACCCCGCGCCCTATGCCGCCGATGTCGATCGCGCCCAGGCGCAGGCGGTTGCCGCGCAGGCGCGGCTCACCTACACACGCAGCGAGCTCGAGCGCGCCAACCGTCTATGGGACGAGAGCGCCATCGCCAGGCGCGAGCTCGACGAGCGCGTGAACGCCCGCCAGGAAGCCGAAGCCAACGTACGCGCCGCTGAAGCAGGGCTGCAATCGGCCCGCCTGAATCTCGGCTATACGCAGGTGCGCGCCCCGGTTTCGGGGCGCGTGGGCAAGCTCGAGGTGACGGTCGGCAACCTCGTGGCGGCCGGCCCCGGCGCACCGGTCCTCACCACACTGGTTTCGGTGAGCCCCATCTACGCGAGCTTCGATGCCGACGAGCAGGTCGTCGCCCGTGCCCTCAGGGATCTCGAGGGCGCCGGCGCCGCGCGCAGCCGCCTTCAAACCATACCGGTGCAGATGGGCACCGCAGCCTCGGGCAATACGCCTTACCGCGGCCACCTGCAGCTCGTGGACAACCAGGTGAATGCAAAGAGCGGCACGGTCCGCGTGCGCGCAGTGTTCGAGAACGCCGACGGCAGCCTCATGCCGGGGCAGTTTGCCCAGCTTCGCATGGGGAGAGCCAAACCCTCCGCAGCGCTCCTCATCAACGAGCGCGCGGTCGGCACGGACCAGAGCAAGAAGTTCGTGATGGTGGTCGGTGACGACGACAAGGCGGCCTACCGCGAGGTCGTGCTCGGCTCCAGCGTGGACGGCCTGCGCATCGTGCTCTCCGGACTGAAGGCCGACGAGCGTGTCGTCGTGAACGGCCTGCAGCGCATCCGGCCCGGCTCGCTGGTCGCCCCGCACTCGGTGCCGATGGCGCAAGCGCTCCAGGCCCGGAGCTGAACCGCGACGGTCTCCGGCTTCGCACCACTCAGGGAACAACATGAACCTGTCCAAATTCTTTATCGACCGGCCGATATTCGCCGGCGTCCTGTCGCTGCTGATCCTCCTCGCAGGCCTCATCGCGATGGGCGGCCTGCCGATCGCCGAGTATCCCGAGGTCGTACCGCCGTCGATCGTGGTACGCGCACAGTATCCCGGCGCGAACCCGAAGGTGATTGCCGAGACCGTGGCGAGCCCGCTCGAGGAAGCGATCAACGGCGTCGAGGGCATGCTCTACATGGGCAGCCAGGCGACGACCGACGGGCTCATGACCCTCACCGTCACCTTCAAGCTCGGCACCGATCCCGACAAGGCGCAGCAGCAGGTGCAAAACCGCGTCGCGCAGGCCGAGCCGCGCCTTCCCGAGGAAGTGCGCCGCCTCGGCGTGACGACCGTGAAAGGCGCGACCGACCTCACCATGGTCGTTCACCTCGTGTCGCCCAACGAGCGCTACGACATGACGTATCTGCGCAACTACGCGGTGCTGAACGTGAAGGACAGGCTCGCGCGCATCGAAGGCGTGGGCCAGGTGCAGCTTTTCGGCGCCGGCGACTACTCGATGCGCATCTGGCTCGATCCGCGCAAGGTCGCCGAGCGCGGGCTCTCCGCGGGAGACGTGGTGCGCGCCATTCGCGAGCAGAACGTGCAGGCCGCCGCCGGCGTGGTGGGCGCTTCTCCCGGACTTGCCAACGTGAACGTCCAGTTGTCGATCAACGCGCAGGGGCGCCTGCAGACCGAAGAGGAGTTCGGCGACATCATCGTCAAGACCGATGCCGGTGGCGCGGTCACGCGCCTGCGCGATATCGCGCGCCTCGAGCTGGGCGCCGCGGAATACGCGCTGCGCTCACTGCTCAACAACAAGCCTGCGGTCGCGGTGCCGATCTTCGCCGCCCCGAATTCCAATGCGATCCAGATCTCGGACAACGTCCGCGCAACCATGGCCGAGATCAAGAAGAACATGCCCGAGGGCGTGGATTACCGGATCGTGTACGACCCGACCCAGTTCGTGCGCGCCTCCATCAAGTCGGTGGTGCACACGCTGCTCGAGGCGGTGCTGCTGGTGGTACTGGTCGTCATACTCTTCCTGCAGACGTGGCGCGCCTCCATCATCCCGCTGATCGCGGTGCCGGTTTCCATCGTCGGCACATTCGCAGTGCTGCACCTGTTCGGCTTTTCCATCAACGCGCTCACGCTCTTCGGCCTGGTGCTTGCCATCGGCATCGTCGTGGATGACGCCATCGTGGTGGTGGAAAACGTCGAGCGCAACATCGAGGCTGGGCTCGCTCCGCGCGAGGCGACCTATCGCGCCATGCGCGAGGTGTCCGGGCCGATCATCGCCATTGCACTGGTGCTCGTCGCGGTGTTCGTTCCGCTCGCCTTCATCACAGGGCTTTCGGGCCAGTTCTACAAGCAGTTCGCTCTCACCATCGCGATCTCCACCGTGATTTCGGCAGTGAACTCGCTCACCCTGTCGCCGGCGCTCGCCGCGCTGCTGTTAAAAGGGAAAGATGCACCGAAGGACGGCCTCACGCGCTTCATGGACCGTGCACTGGGCTGGCTCTTCCGCGGTTTCAATCGCACCTTCAATCGCGGTGCGAACGCCTACAGCGGCGGAGTCACGCGGGTGCTTTCCCGCAAGGCGCTGATGATGGGCGTGTACGTGCTGCTCGCCGTAGCCACGCTCGGGCTTTTCAAGGCGGTGCCCGGCGGCTTCGTGCCCGGCCAGGACAAGCAGTACCTGATCGGCTTCGCGCAGCTTCCGGATGGCGCGACACTCGATCGCACCGAGGAAGTCATCCGCAGCATGGGCAAGATCGCTCTCGAGCATCCTGGAGTGCAGGACGCCATCGCCTTCCCCGGCCTGTCGATCAACGGTTTCACCAACAGCTCGAACTCCGGCATCGTGTTCGTGACCCTCAAGCCCTTCGACGAGCGCCGCCGCAAGGACCAGAGCGGCGCGGCCATCGCGGGCCAGCTGAACAGACAGTTCGCCTCCATCCCCGAGGCGTTCATCGCGATGTTCCCGCCGCCGCCCGTGCAGGGCCTCGGCACCACCGGCGGCTTCAAGCTGCAGATCGAGGATCGCGCTTCGCTGGGCTACGACGCGCTCGGTGCCGCGGTGAAGGATTTCGTGGCGAAGGCCAGCCAGACGCCGGAGCTCGCAGGCATCTTCACGAGCTTCCAGGTGAACGTGCCTCAACTGTGGGCCGACATCGACCGCACCCGCGCCCGCCAGCTCGGAGTGCCGGTCACCGAAGTGTTCGATACGATGCAGATCTACCTCGGCAGTCTGTACGTGAACGACTTCAATAAGTTCGGCCGCACGTACTCCGTGCGGGTGCAGGCCGACGCGCCGTTTCGCGCGCGCGGCGAGGACGTGGGGCTGCTCAAAGTGCGCGCCAGCGGCGGCGAGATGGTGCCGCTCTCGGCGCTGCTCAACGTGAAGCCCAGCTTCGGCCCGGAGCGCGCAATGCGCTATGACGGCTTCCTCGCGGCCGACGTAAACGGGCGAGCGGCGCCGGGATACTCCTCGGGGCAGGCACAGGCGGCGGTGGAGCGTATCGCGTCGGAGACGTTGCCCAAGGGCATCGGCTACGAGTGGACCGAGCTCACCTACCAGGAGATCCTCGCCGGCAACTCGGCGGCCTGGGTCTTCCCGCTCTCGATCCTGCTCGTGTTCCTGGTGCTCGCGGCGCTCTACGAGAGCCTCGCGCTGCCGCTGTCGATCATCCTGATCGTGCCCACCGCGCTGCTCGCCGCGATGACAGGGGTCTGGCTCACGCACGGCGACAACAACATCTTCACGCAGATCGGCCTGATGGTGCTGGTCGGACTGTCCGCGAAGAATGCGATCCTGATCGTGGAATTCGCGCGCGAGCTCGAGTTCGCCGGGCGCTCGCCGCTGCAGGCGGCGATCGAGGCGAGCCGCCTTCGTCTTCGGCCGATCCTCATGACCTCGCTCGCCTTCATCATGGGCGTGCTGCCGCTCGCCTTCGCCACCGGCGCAGGTTCCGAGATGCGCCAGGCCATGGGTATAGCGGTGTTCTCCGGAATGATCGGCGTGACTGCGTTCGGTCTCTTTCTGACGCCGGTGTTCTACGTGCTGCTGCGCAAGGCCTCCGGCAACCGTCAACTCAAACAACATGGCGAAGTGCCTCACCTCGAAGCGTTCGCCGCGGCTTCGGAATTGAAATGAAAAACACCCTGCGTCATCCGATGCGTACGTTCGCGGGCGTGACGCTCGCTCTTGTCCTCGCCGGTTGTATTACGGCGCCGAAGATCGATGCTTCCCTCCTGCCTGCGGCGCCGGCGCAATTCAAGGAAGGCGATGGCCGCTGGACCCTCGCGGCACCCGCCGACAATCAGCCTCGCGGCGACTGGTGGAAAGCGTTCTCCGACCCGGCGCTCGACCGGCTGATCGAGCGCGCCGACCAGAACAATGCAAGCATCCGCATCGCCGCGGCGCGCCTCGAGCAGGCGCGCGCCCTGGTGCGCTCGGCGCGTGCGGACCAGCTGCCACAGCTCGGCGTCGAGGCGGGCGTCTCGCGCGCGGGCGGCATCGTGAACGGCGTCGGCGGGCCGGCGCGCTCCCTCGGCGCGGCCGGCGCCAATTTGGGTTACGAGCTCGATCTCTTCGGCAAACTCTCCCGTACGACCGACGCGGCGCGGCTCGACGCACGGGCGCGTGAAGGCCTGCTGCAAAGCGCGCGGCTGCTGGTTCAGGCCGAGGTTGCGCAGGCGTACCTCGCCCTGCGCGCGCTGGACGTCGAGCGCGCCCTCGTGCGCAGCACCGTCACCGCCTACCAGGAAACGCTCAACCTCACCGAGCGGCGCTTCAGGGCGGGCGACGTGGCCGAGCTCGACGTCTCGCGCGCCCGCACCGAGGTGGCTGCCACCGAATCGGAGGCGCTCGCCCTCGACCGCCGCCGCGCGGAGCTGGAGCATGCGCTGGCGGTGCTCGCGGGCGAAGTGTCGTCCGGCTTCGACGTGCCGGTGGCCGAATGGAATACGGCACTGCCCATCATCCCTGCGGGCGTGCCGAGCACGGTGCTCACCCGGCGTCCCGACGTCTCCGCCGCGCAGAGCAGCATGCTCGCGGCGCAGACCCGCGTGGGCGTCGCCAAAGCCGCGTGGTTCCCCGACGTGGCGCTCACCGCCACCGGCGGTTTCGCCTCGCCCCAGTTGGGCGACATCTTCAGGTGGTCGGCGCGCGCGTGGGGCGTCGGCGCCCTGCTCGCGCTGCCGATCTTCGACGGCGGCCGGCGCGAGGCCAACATCCGCCGCAGCGGTGCGCAGCTCGACGAAGCGGTGGCGCAATATCGCGAGCAGGTTCTGGTGGCATTCCGCGACGTGGAGGACCAGTTGTCGTCCCTGCGCCTGCTTGCAGAACAGTCCGATGCGCAGTCTCGCGCGGTGGCCTCGGCTTCGCGAACGACATCGCTGTCCGACGCGCGCTATCGCAACGGGCTGGTGAGCCAGCTCGACCTGCTGGATGCCCGCCGCAGCGAGCTGCGCAATCGCCGCCAGGCGCTGCAGGTGCGCTCGGCCCAATACCAGGCCACGGTGGGGCTGGTGCGTGCGCTGGGAGGCGGGTGGGGAGAGCGCTCGTGAACGGCTCGCGGGAAACGCGGGCCGCTAGCCGCGGCCCTCTCGCCTACGTTCCAACACGGTTATTCTTCTCGATGGATTGGAGAAGTCAGGCAGCCGATGCGCCTTCAATCGCCGTCTGGAATTTCTCGGTCGTCACGCCCGCGCCGTCAGCAGCCTTCACTGACAGTTCCACGACCAGGCTGCCCGAAGGCTTGACCGTCGCCACGCTCGCGCGCGGCAGGATCAGCGTGGACGAGGCCTCTTCCACGATGGCGGGTCCCTCCACTCGCGCGCCAACGCCGAGCGCGTAGCGGTCATACACCGGCATCTCCACGAACGCGCTGTCAGCGCCGCTCCACGCCTGGCGGCGGGCCTTGGGCTCAGCCTGCCGGCCCGCGCTGCCGGCGGGAACCTTGAGCTCGTCGCTTACCGCGGCCGCCGTGACGGCGACCCGGATGTTGATGATCTCGACCTCGCCCGCGGGCGGCACCAACCCGAACACCTTGCGGTATTCCGCCTCGAACGCATTCTGGATGGGTTGCGCTGACGACACGGCATACGGGCCCCCCGGCATGACCGTCACGACCTCGAAACCCTGGCCGACGAAGCGCAAATCCGCCGTCCGCTCGACCTTCACCGCCGGATTGCCGGCTAGCGTCGCCGCGATCACCACCTGCGCTTCCTGCTCCAGCGCAACGTAAGCAGTCTCGAGGGCGGCCCAGTCCATAGCGGACAGTCGCTTCGCGATCGTGCTGACGCGATCGACCCGCGCCGGCGCCATCAGGAGTCCAAGCGCGGAGGCCACGCCTGCGCTCGGCGGACAGACGAGTTTCGAGATGCCGAGGCGCCGCGCCACCTCGCAGCCGTGGAGCGGCCCGCCTCCGCCGGTGACCAGCAGCGCGAACTCGCCCGCGTGGTGGCCGCGCTCGGCGATGTGCACGCGCGCCGCCGCCGCCATGTTCTCGTTGACCACCGAATGGATGCCCCAGGCGAGCTCGGGCACCGATACACCCGCCTGCCGAGCGAGCGGCGCGATGGCGGCCTGCGCCTTCGCGCTGTCGATGGCGATGGTGCCGCCCGCGAAAGCGGCTGCATCGAGATAGCCCAGCACCAGATTTGCATCGGTGACGGTGGGTAATGTACCGCCGCGCCCGTAACACGCCGGTCCCGGCGCCGCGCCGGCGCTCTGTGGGCCGACCTTGAGCAGCGCCAGCGTGTCTATGGCGGCGATGCTGCCGCCACCGGCGCCGATCTCGATCAGCTCGATCGTCGAGATATTGATCGGCAGTCCGCTGCCCGCGGCGAAGCGCTTTTCGCGGCTGGCCTCGAAGCTGTACGCAATCATCGGCTCGCCCTTCAGCACGATCGCCAGCTTCGCCGTAGTGCCGCCCATGTCGAACGCCAGCACGTCGGGCTCGCCGGCGCGCGTGCCGAAGTAGCTTCCTGCCAGCGCCCCCGCGGCAGGTCCGGACTCGAGCAGCTGGATCGGTGCGCGCTTTGCTTCGTCGACATGGGTGAGGCCGCCGTTCGAGAGCATCATGAATAGCGGCGCCTCGATGCCCAGGCCTGCGATCTCGCGGCTCATGAGATCGAGATAGCTGTCGGCGAGGGGCGTCACGTAGGCGTTCGCTACGGTGGTCGACGTGCGCTCGTATTCGCGGATCTGCGGCGCGACGTCCGACGAGATCGACACGA
>JAQGMV010000176.1 GCA_028292225.1 Betaproteobacteria bacterium | reverse complement strand
CCCGCGCTCGCCTTTGATTTCCAGATCGGTCGTGAGCTCGAGCGCGTGAGCGGCGGGTACAGCGGCGCACGTGAGGACCAATGCCGACAGCAGCGTTCTTGTCATCGTGGCAGGCAAAGCGGCTCCCTGATGTCGAAGGCTGGGCGAGAAGCCCGCAAGATAACACAACCGCCCCCCCGCGCAATAAGGCGGGTTCAAGGTGAATGTGGATTCCGACCGCGCCGGCGTCACATTCCCCCGTCATGTCGGACGCGCGCCAGCGCAAGTGATCGGAATCCGGCTCCCCTGCCTGCCGGTCAGCCGCCTTTCAGCTTCGGCGTCCGATGCCGGTCTTCCGGGTTGTTCCAGCCTTTGAAATTCGGCGGCCGTTTCTCTGCGAAGGCTTTGCGCGATTCCATCAGGTCCTCCTTGGCACCGTGCTCATGGAGGCGTTCAGCCAGATCCTCGAGCTCGTCCGAGGGCTTGCCGCGCATCGCCCGCATCATGACGGTCGTGTTTACGCGCGAGGCGGGCGGCAGCGTCATGAGGTGTTTCGCCATCTCCCGGGCCGTGGGCAGGAGCTCTTCGGGCTCGACCAGACGGTTGATGAAGCCGACCTGGTGCAGCCTTTCGGCGGTGAAACGGAACGCAAATGCGAGCTCGGTCGCGACGGCGTGAGGCAGTCCGCCTTTGATCCCGTGATCGTAACCGCCGAGCAGCCAGCGCTTCGCTTCGGACGATTCGAACACCGCGCCCCGCACCGCGACGCGCAGGTCCGCGCGCTCGACCAGCATGAAGCCCCCGCCCATCGCGAAGCCGTTGATCGCGACGATGATCGGCTTCTCGAGCGTGCCGAGATCGTAGGGATTCTCCCTCTTTACCGGCGCGCTTCCGCTGCCGGGGGTGCCGCGCGCGAGCGACTCCTTCATGTCCTCGCCCGCGCAGAATCCGCGGCCAGTGCCGGTGAGGATCGCGACTTCGAGCTCGCTGCTGTCGCGAAATTCGCACCACGCGTCCGCCAGCGCCGCTCTGAGCTCCATGCTCAGCGCGCCCATGCTTTCGGGCCGGTTGATCCTGAGGGTCATCACGCCGTCCTGGCGTTCGATCTCGAGCACGCTCATTCCCGCTCCTTTGTGTCAGTGGTTATTGCCGCACCGCATGTTAACGCATGGAACGGGTGCGTTCTCGCCTATGATGCGGCGACGCTCATGCACAATCCGACCCCGCCGTCCCCCGCGGCCCACCACGATCCGCGCACCCGTGCGCTGCTCGAAGCGCCGATCGCGCGCACGCTGCTGCGTCTCGCGGCGCCGAACGTGCTCGTCATGCTCGTGCAGGCGTCGATGGGCCTCATCGAAACCTATTTCATCGGCAAGCTCGGGACCGACGCGCTCGCCGGAGTCGCCCTCGCATTCCCCATGGTGATGCTGATGCAGATGATGTCCGCCGGCGCCATGGGCGGCGGCATTTCGTCGGCGATCGCAAGAGCGCTCGGCGCGCGCCGGCGCGAGGACGCCGATGCGCTCGCCCTGCACGCGCTCGTCATCGGCAGTGTCTTCGGTGTCGTGTTCATGGCTTTGATTCTCGCGTGCGGACCCGCGCTCTACAGCGCGATGGGCGGCTCCGGCGCGGCGCTCGACGCGGCGCTGACCTACTCTAACGTGATCTTCTCCGGTGTCGTCCTGCTGTGGATCTTCAATTCCCTCGCGAACGTCATCCGGGGGACGGGAAACATGGCCGTGCCGGCCGCGGTGACGTGCATCGGCGCGCTGCTGCTGATTCCATTGTCCGCAGCGCTCATCTTCGGCTGGGGACCCTTTCCCGCGCTCGGCATTGCCGGCGGCGCATTCGCCTTCGTCGCCTTCTATGCGATCGGCAGCGCGGTGCTCGCGCTGTATCTCTGGACCGGACGCAGCGTCGTCCGGCCGTCGTTACATGGCCGCGGTTTTCGGTGGCCGCTGTTCAGCGACATCCTGCGCGTGGGCCTGGTTGCGGCGCTCGTGACCGTGGCGACCAACGCCACCATCGCGATCTCGACCGGGTTCGTCGGACAATTCGGCCCTGCGGCCATCGCAGGCTACGGCGTCGGTTCGCGGCTCGAGTACCTGCTCGTTCCGCTCGCGTTCGGATTCGGCGGGCCGCTCGTGGCGCTCGTCGGGACGAACATCGGCGCAGGCCAGCGCCAACGCGCCTTGCGCGCGGCGTGGATCGGCGCCGCCATCGCCGCAGGACTGACCGAACTGATCGGCCTGTGCGCTGCGGCGTTCCCTCACGCGTGGCTGACCCTCTTCGACACCGATCCTTTGATGCTCGACGCAGGCTCACGTTACCTGCGCACCGTGGGGCCGTTCTACGGCCTCTTCGGCCTCGGCATGGCCCTGTATTTCGCCTCGCAGGGCGCGGGACGTCTCAAGTGGCCGCTGCTCGCCAACATCACGCGCCTCGCGATCGCGGCCGGCGGCGGCTGGATCGCGCTCAACGCGAGCGGCGAGCTCACTCACGTTTTCGTCGCGCAAAGCGCCGCGCTCGCGGCTTTCGGGCTCATCAATGCCGCCGCCGTGGCCCGCGGCGCCTGGTTCACCGGAAATCGGGGACAGACCCCGATTTAATGGGCGTTAAATCGGGGTCTGTCCCCGATTTAGCGAGGCGCTGGAGGGCCTCGCCGGTGACCCGCTGCACCGTCCATTCGTCCATCGCGACGGCGCCGAGCGAGCGATAGAAATCGATCGCCCGGGCGTTCCAGTCGAGGACCGACCATTCGAAGCGGCCGCACCGGCGCTCGACTGCGATCCTGGCGACGACCGCGATCAGCGCGCGGCCGATGCCGCGGCGCCGCGCGTGCGGCCTCACGTAGAGGTCTTCGAGATAGAGGCCCTTGCGCCCGGCGAACGTCGAGAAATTGTGGAAGAAGAGGGCGAAGCCCACGGGCTCGCCGGCGAGTTCGGCGATCAGCGCTTCGGCAACGCGCGGCGCCCCGAAAAGCTCTTCGGCGAGTGTCGCTTCATCCGCTGCGACGTGGTCGAGGAGCTTCTCGAATTCGGCGAGCTCGCGGACGAAACCGAGCAGCAACGGCACGTCGTCGCGCTCGGCAGCTCGAATGTGGAGACCGGGTACTCGTGTCGCGTAACGCTCGGACATCGCAGGAGGCTCATCGAAGGGAATCGGTCTACTGTAAAGTAGCGCACACAAAAAATCACCGGCGACGCGGTGCGGCTAACAACGAAAGCAGCTTCGACGCCAAGGACGCAAAGGAAGAACCAAGGGACGCAAAGAGGCCTTAGAACCAATAGTAAAGCGCCCGGCGTCGTTGCTCTTCTTCTCCTCCTTCGCGTCCTTGTTCTTCCTGCTTTTGACCCGAAGGTTTGTTAAACCATGTGGCGAGCCATCCGCATCGCGCTGCTGCTCTTCATCCTTGCGACGGTCGCGCAGACCGCGTGGCTCGCGCGCACCCGCACGGCGGAGTGGAAGACGCCTCTGCGCGTGGCGATCTACCCGATTGCGGGAGACGCGTCGGATGCGAGCCGGCGCTACGTGGCCGAGCTTCGTCAAGACACCTTCGACCCGATCGAGGAATTTTTCCGGGTCGAAGCGGCGAAGCATTCCCTGCCGCTGCCTTCGCCGGTCGAAATCAGTCTCGCGCCGCCGATCGCGTCGCCGCCGCCCCCGGCCCCTTTCGGCGGCAACCCGCTGCAGGTCATCGTCTGGAGCCTGAAGCTACGCTACTGGGCGTGGTGGAACGACACGCACAAAGGGCCGAAGCCTCAGGTGCGGGTGTTCGTCACGTACCACGACCCGGGTTTGAGCGCCCGCCTGCCGCACTCGACCGGCTTGCAGAAAGGCCTCCTCGGCGTGGTGAACGCCTACGCGCATGCCGACATGGACGGCAGCAACAACGTCGTGATCGCGCACGAGCTGCTGCACACGCTCGGTGCAACCGACAAGTACGATCCCGCGACCAATCTTCCGCTATTCCCCGACGGCTACGCCGATCCGCAGGCGCAACCGCTCCATCCGCAGCGCCGCGCGGAGATCATGGCCGGGCGCACGGCGCTGACCGAGACTCGCGCGCAGACGCCGTCGGGGCTGAAGCAGGCGGTCGTCGGGGACAAGACGGCACGCGAGGTCGCCTGGGTCCGGTGACCGCCCGGCGAAATCACCGAAGCCACCATTTACGTACGTCACGACGCCGCCGAGCCGCCTTCCGGCGCCCCCGCGATGACGGGAAAGATGGGCACGCGCTCGAGCGCTCACCGTTCCATATTCCGGACCACGAGACGCAACCGAGATATTCCCACCCGCTTTTTCGTTAGAATCAACCGGTTCACCCCGGACTTTCCCTCATGACCCTGCACGCCCCGACACCGGCTTCCGGTTTCAACATGGTCGAGCTGGCACTCCGCCGGCCGTACACGTTCATCGTGATGGCGATGCTGATTCTGCTCGCCACGCCGTTTGTGCTGCGCAACATGGCGACCGACATCTTCCCGGAAATCGACATTCCGGTCGTGAGCATCATCTGGAACTACAACGGCCTCTCCGCGCAGGAGATGGGCCAGCGGATCGCCGGCCAGAGCGAGCGCGGCCTCACCACCACGGTGAGCGACATCGAGCACATCGAGTCGCAGTCGCTCGCCGGCGTGACGGTGATCAAGGTCTTCTTCCAGCCGACCGCGAACATCCAGACTGCGCTTGCACAGGTGGTCGCCGCGATGCAGACGCAGGTGCGGCAACTGCCGCCGGGGATCACGCCGCCGCTCGTCATCAAGTATTCGGCCTCGAGCATCCCAGTCATGCAGCTCGCGCTGTCGAGCCCGACGCTTCCCGAGCAGTCGGTCTTCGACGCCGCGGTGAACCAGCTCCGCCCGCAGCTCGTGACGCTTCCGGGTGTGGCGATTCCCTTCCCGTTCGGCGGGAAGATCCGGGTGATCTCGGTGGATCTGGACATGCCGGCGCTCCAGGCGCGCGGTCTCGCGCCCGCCGACGTCGTCACCGCGATCAACACCCAGAACCTGATCCTGCCCTCAGGCACCGCCAAGTTCGGCGACACCGAATACAACGTCAAGATGAACGCCTCGCCCGATGCGATCGCGGGCCTCAACGACCTGCCGGTGCGCACCCAGGGCGGCGCGACGACCTATGTTCGCGACGTCGCCCAGGTTCGCGACGGCTACTCGCCGCAGACCAACGTGGTGCGCCAGGACGGGGAGCGCGGGGTGCTGCTCTCGGTGCTCAAGAACGCCGGCGTCTCCACCCTCGACATCGTGAAGAGCATCCGCGACACCCTGCCGCGCGCGACCCAGATCCTGCCGAGCGACATCAAGGTCACGCCGCTCTTCGACCAGTCGGTGTTCGTGAAAGCCGCGGTCACAGGCGTCGTCCTCGAAGCGTGTATCGCCGCCCTGCTCACTGCGCTCATGGTCCTGCTCTTCCTCGGCAACTGGCGCAGCACCCTCATCATCGCGCTGACGATCCCGCTGTCGATCCTCGCCTCGATCCTCGTGCTCTACGCGCTCGGACAGACGCTCAACATCATGACCCTCGGCGGCATGGCGCTGTCGGTCGGTATCCTGGTCGACCAGGCGATCGTCACGATCGAGAACATCGAGCGCCATCTGCACAACGGCACCGAGCTCAACGAAGCGATCCTGGTCGGCGCGGGCGAGATCGGCGTGCCGGCGTTCGTCTCGACCCTGTGCATCTGTATCGTTTTCGTGCCGATGTTTTTCCTCACCGGCGTCGCGCGCTTTCTCTTCGTGCCGATGGCGATGGCGGTGGTGTTCGCGATGGTCGCGTCCTACATCCTGTCGCGGACCCTCGTGCCCACGCTGGTCATGCTGCTGATGGGCGGCATGCACACGGACCCGAACGCAAAGCCGAGCCTGCTCCAGCGCCTCTATCGCGGCTTCGACGCGCAATTCGAGCGCGTGCGCCGGGCGTATACGCTGACGCTCTCCGCGCTGCTCGCGAAGCGCAAAGGCTTCGCGTTCGCGTTCCTCGGTTTTTGCGTGCTGTCATGCCTGCTGTATCCGATCCTGGGACGCGACTTCTTTCCGAGCGTGGATGCGGGCCAGATCCGGCTGCACTTCCGCACGCCGACCGGAACCCGAATCGAAGAGACGGCGCGCGTGGCCGATGCGGTGGAAGTCGCCATCCGCGAGCTCATACCGCGCGACCAGCTCGAGACCATCCTCGACAACATCGGCGTTCCCAACAGCGGGATCAATCTCTCCTACAGCAACGCCGGTGTGATCGGCACGTTCGACGGCGAGATCCTGATGTCGCTGCACGAAGGCCACCGCCCCACGGACGAGTTCGTGACCCTGCTGCGGACCGAGCTTCCGAAGCGCTTCCCCGGCGTCGAGTTCTTCTTCCAGCCCGCCGACATCGTCACGCAGATCCTGAACTTCGGGCTGCCTGCCGCGATCGACGTGCAGTTCACCGGCCCCGCGATGGTGCAGAACGCCGCACTCGCCGCCGATCTCACCAAATCGCTTAAACAGATCCCCGGTGCAGTCGACGTCCACGTCCACCAGCGCCTCGACAATCCCGCCATCGACCTTCAGATGGACCGCTCGCGGCTGCAGCAGGTCGGGCTCACTGCATTCAACGTCGGGCAGAACGTGCTCGTGACGCTGGCGGGAAGCGCCCAGACCGCGCCCGCGTTCTGGCTCAACCCGCAGAACGGCGTCGTCTACAGCGTCCAGGTGTCGACGCCGCAATACAACGTCGATTCGCTCGATGCGCTGCTCAACATCCCCGTCGGCACGAGCCAGGCGGCGGGGAACGGCAGCAGCACGCAACTCCTCGGCAACCTCGTCGAAGCGAAACCGGGCCGCAGCCTCGCCGTGGCCTCGCGCTACAACATCATGCCGGCGGTCGACATCTACGTGAGCGTGCACGGCTCCGATCTCGCCTCGGTGGCGAAGGTGGTGCAGGAGAGAATCGACGAGATCCGTCCGAAGCTGCCGCGCGGCAGCCAGGTCGTCATGCGCGGACAGGTCGAGACGATGCAGGCGTCGTTCATCGGTCTCGGCGTCGGGCTGGCGATGGCGATCGTGCTCGTCTACCTGCTGATCGTCGTGAACTTCCAGTCGTGGATCGATGCGGGCGTAATCATCGCGGCGCTGCCTGCGGCGCTCGCGGGCATCGCGTGGATGCTCTTCATCACCGGAACGACCTTGAGCGTGCCGGCGCTGACCGGCGCCATCATGACCATGGGCGTCGCGACCGCGAACAGCATTCTGCTCGTATCGTTCGCGCGCGATCGCATGGCTGAAGGCGTGCCGGTGCTGTCGGCCGCGCTCGAAGCTGGTGCGACGCGCATCAGACCGGTGCTCATGACCGCGCTGGCGATGATCATCGGTATGATCCCGATGGCGCTGGGCATCGGCGAAGGCGCGGAGCAGAACGCGCCGCTCGGCCGTGCCGTCATCGGCGGACTGATTTTCGCGACCGTATCTACCCTGTTTTTCGTTCCGGTGGTCTACGCCGGCATCCATCGCCGACTCGCGCTGCGCAGAGACGCGCGCACGACGACAGGCACGCCCGCGCTGCATGAACCCACCGGCGGCACGCATCAGGAGATCTGACGTAATGACCGAAGAACGGCATCACCAGCTCGGGATACACACGCTCGAGGCTGACGAACACGGCGAGCAGCTCAGGCGTCGCCAGATCGTGCGGCGGGCGAAGATACTCAGCGCAGTCGTGCTGGTGCTGCTGGCGGTGGGCGCCGGCCGCACGGTGATGAGCCGCATGTCGAACGCGACCAAGCTCGAAGAGGGCACGGCGGAAAATGCAAAGCTCTACGTGAGGACCGCGTCGCCCAGGACCAACGAAGCGGGACAGACGCTCGCGCTTCCGGGAACGCTCCAGGGTTTCGTGCAGGCGCCGATCTCGGCGCGTGCGAGCGGCTATCTGCGGCGCTGGTACAAGGACATCGGAAGCCGCGTGAACAAAGGCGATCTTCTCGCCGAGATCGACGCGCCCGAGATCGACCAGCAGCTCTCGCAGGCGGTGGCTGCGCGCCAGCAGGCGGCCTCGAGCCTCTCGCTCGCAAACAGCACGATGGAGCGCTGGGAAGCGCTGCGCAAGAAAGACGCGGTCTCGCAGCAGGAGCTCGAGGAGCGCCGCAGCGGCGCATCGCAGGCGCGGGCGAACCTGGCTGCAGCGGACGCGAACGTCGAGCGCCTGCGCCAGACCGCGGGCTTCAAGCGCGTGATCGCGCCGTTCTCGGGCGTGATCACACGCCGCAACGTCGACGTCGGCGACCTCATCGA
>JAQGMV010000137.1 GCA_028292225.1 Betaproteobacteria bacterium | reverse complement strand
GTGTAACCGCCTCCTCCCGAAGGGAGGGAACCTCTGTGGCGTTCACTGAGTGTTCTGGCGCGCGTCAACGCGCGCTAGAACTCCACCATTTCAAAATCGGCTTTCTTCGCCGAGCAGTCGGGACAGCCCCAGCTTTCGGGCACGTCCGCCCAGCGCGTGCCCGGCGCGATGCCTTCTTCCGGCAGGCCTGCCGCTTCGTCGTATACGAACGCGCACAGCACGCAATGCCAGACCTTGTATTCACTGTCTTCGTCGACTGCAGGTGAAGTCGCTTGCACGATCGGCAACTCGGGACGAGGGAAGTGCAGCGCGACCGCTTCGAGGCCTTCCGGGCCCGCGAGCAGCCTGAACGCCCCTTCATCGGGCCGCACCCACACGATCGTCGTCGCTTTGTGCTCCTTGCCTTCGTAGATCAGGCTGCCGCCGAGCACGACGATGTACTGCCCGTTGCTGCTTGAAGGATCGGGCGCGGTGCCTTCGGCGTTCGCTTTCACGCTGATCGCGTGCGCGGCCAGGCCTCGATCGTCCCTGATGCCGTCGAGCGGCGCGACCGCCATGCTGTCCGCCGCTTTCGGAAACTCCACGTTGACACTGTGCTGCCACGGCTGCCGGCCTTCGATGCCTTTGAGCTTGTCGAGGTTCTCGGGCAGATACTGCGCGCCGGGATCGCGCTGCGCGCGCAGGGTGAGAAAGCCGCAGCCCTGCTCGTTGGCGATGATCGGGCCGTACGGCGTGTGCTTGCGCGAGAAATGCACCTGGAAAGGCGCGATGGGGTGTTTGGCATTGGTGCCGCCTCCCGACACGAAGATCTGGAACTGGTCGTGGTCGTGGAAGTGCGTGGGCAGCACACGCTCGGGGCTGCACTCCGCCAGGAAAGCCTGCGGATTTTCTCTGTCGCCGGCATCCGGCTGCATGAAGTTGGTTCGCCATGCGAATTTGCCACCTGCGAGCGCGCGCTCGATCCGGGTCGCTTTCACATCGTCAAATGCCACTACGTTCGCCACGTTGCACCTCCGTTCGAAGGCCGTCATTTTAGCGCCCTGGCGACCCTCCGACCAAACGCGACGGGTTTGCGTTCCACTATACGGATCGCCAAGCGGCGCCAAAGTCGACTTATCATGCGTAACGGGATTGCGCAGTACGTAGCGCGGGCGCCTCGCCTGCAGCGTAAGCAGATTCGGCTGCAGGCGAGTACGGGGAGGTCATACCGGTCCGCGAGCATCAGAATTCTCCAGACCGGAGTTTCCAGGAAAATTATACGATCGGGGTTTCGAGAGCTACGTGCCGGTTCTGCAGTGCGAACGCCGGTGCGACTGTAAGGACGCCTGAATGTCCCCTGTCACCGCCGCGCCGTCCTCGGAGTTCGTATCCGTCGCCGGTGTCGAGCATGGATCTCTAGAACTTCTTCGGCGGTTACGCAGAGCATACGCATGAAAATCACCCGGATAGAACCCATACTCGTTCGCACGCCGCTCAAGCTCGACGATGCCCAACCCCAGGCCGGCGGGCAGCCCAAGAACGACGTGCACACCGTGCTCGTCAAGGTTGAAACCGATGAAGGCCTTACCGGCTGGGGCGAGGCCTTTTCCAACGCCGGCTGGCAATCGACGTGTACCGCGATCGCGCAGATCGTCGCGCCGCGCGTGGTGGGCCGGGATCCGTCGCAGATCGCGCAGATCCAGGCCGACCTGCATCGCGGCCTCTACAACACGGGTCGCAGCGGACCGACGGTGTTCGCGATCTCCGGTCTGGACATTGCGCTGTGGGACATCGCCGCCAAGCGTGCGGGCCTGCCGCTCTACAAAATGCTCGGCGGCAGCGCGTGCGAAACACTGCCTGCGTATGCAAGCCTTCTGCGCTATGGCGACGCCGGCGTGGTGGAGCGCAAGACCAGGGAAGCGATCGATCGCGGCTATCGCTACATCAAGCTGCACGAAAACAAGACCGACATCGTGCGCGCCGCAAAGAAGGTATGCGGCGATCACGTGCCGCTGATGGTGGATTGCTCGTGCCCGTGGACGGTGGACGAGGCGATCGCCGCGGCGCACGAATGGTCCGACATGAAGCTCGCATGGATCGAAGAGCCGATCTATCCGCCCGACGATCACGGCGGGCTTGCGCGACTGCGCAAGTCGAGCAGGACACCGATCGCGGCGGGGGAGAACATCTCGAACTTCATGGAGTTCAAGCGCCTGTTCGACGTGGGCGCGGTGCGCATCGCGCAGCCCAGCATCACCAAGATCGGCGGGGTGACCGAGATGCGCAAGATTTTCGCGCTGGGCGAAGCGAACGGCGTGGTCGTGGTGCCGCATTCACCGTACTTCGGGCCCGGTCTGCTGGCTTCGATACACGTGTGCGCCGCGAGCGCGCGCGAGATTCCGATCGAGCGCTACTACTGCGACTTCGCCCGGACGCCGTTCGGCGACCAGATCATCCCGAAGAACGGCGACTTCGCCGTGCCGCAGGGGCCGGGGCTGGGGCAAGACCCCGACCTGGACCTCGTCGAGCGCATGCGCGTGGCGTAGGCATCACTGACACAATGAAGCTCTTCCTCGCCCCAGCGCATGCATCGGAGATCACGGGCCGGAGCATCGCCATCGACGGCGGCTCGATACCGGGGATTTATTACTAGCATGTCAACCGTGGACGACCGCTTACGCAAGGCGATGCGCGAGTATCACGCTGACGGTGACAAGCTGGCAGTGCTCGTCATCGACGAGCAATCGGGGCAGGAGCCCGGAATCATTGCGAACGCTCAGGAGGACGTTCTGCTGACCGCTGTAGAGCTCAACCTGCCGGTGTGGCACATCGAGCTCAACCCGGGCATGCACACGGGCAAACAGAACAAGCCTACGGACCGGCATCTGGGCGTCGCCGGCGCGCGCATCTGCACGAAACCCCACTTGAATGCGTTTGTCGTCAAAGCCCATCCCAACCTTCATGAGGAGCTCAAGAAGGACAGGATCACAATGCTCGTCATCATGGGCTTCGCTGCGAATTGCTGCGTGAAAGCCACCGCTGTGGGGGGCTCGGATTCTCCGCCTCCTAAGGGGGCGGCATTCGACCCGGCGAAAACACCCAAGTTGTTTCGCGCCGGCGCGACGCAGCTCGGCTATATTGTTCTCACCTCGGACTGGATACTTCGTCCGGAGCCTGCAAACTGGAAGAACGAGCCGGGCGTTCGGTTTTATACGCAAGTGTGAACGCGAATCGGGTTTCAGGGGGAACCGCTCATTCGCCGTCGCCGTCATGGCGCTCTCGAAGGAACACGAAGCGGCCACGGCGTTCATCAAATTCGTTACCTCGCCGGAGGCCGGGGCGCTGTTGCAAAAGGGAATGATGGAGCCTGCGCGCTGACCATGCGGGTCATTCCTTCGGATCCCAGGGCCGTAGGTGCGCGGGCTTTCATCTCGCTGCCGCCGGAAAGGCGGGGAGCTTCCCGACGTCGCGCGCATCGTGTTGAATGATGAGCGTGCCCTTGGTGTTGGCCAGGAGCTTCCTGATGCGCTCGATGGAGGCGACGGTCTGCGAGCGGTCATGGTTGAACCATGGCACGCCGGTGCTTTCGTAGTTCTCGCGGAAATGCACGGCATCGCCGCTGAGGACGAATGTACCGCTCTGAGGCAACCTGACCATCAGACTGCGGTGACCTGGCGTGTGTCCGGGCGTCGTCAGCACGATGACCGTGCCGTCATCCCACACGTCCTTGTCGTTGGCGAGCGGCTCGACCTTGCTGTCGCCCTTTTTCCAACTCTCGAACGGCGCATGATTGACGCCCGCAGCGGGGGTGGGCGCAGCGATCGCATCCCACTCGTTCTTGCCGATCAGCAGTAGCGCCCTGGGGAACGACGCGACCTGGCCGGTGTGGTCAGCATGATAGTGGCTGATGCCGACGTACTTGATCTGATCTGGCTTGAGATTGAGCTTGGCCAGTTGATCGACCACGCTGACCTTCGGCGCGACATTGGGCGCGCTCATCGAATGGCCTGTGTCCCACAGCAGATACTCGTCACCGTGCTTGACGAGATAGCAGCTGAAGACGAACTGAAGCTTCAGATCGCCGTAGGCAAATGTGTCCGAGAAGCGCTGGTTGACCGGCGTTGGTGTTTGTGGCGTGCCGCAATCGAGGCGCGTGAGCGACACGTCCTGCGCGAACACCGACAGACTGGCCAGCATGCCGGCAGTCGCCAGCAACGATAAGGGTTTTCTCATTTTGTAGGTCCTCCAGAGTACGAGCAGAGGATAGAGTACTACTCGGCGCGTATGTTCGCTGCGCGCACGACCTTCGCCCATTGAGCGGTGTCCGCGCGTATCTGCGCCGCGAACTGGTCGGGCGTGCTGCCGATGGGCTCGAGACCGCTCGCCGAGTAACGCTCGAGCAGATCAGGCGCAGCAAGCGCCTTCGCGGCCTCGGCGTGGAGCTTCATGACGATATCTCGCGGCGTACCGACCGGCGCGAGCAGCCCATACCAGGAAGACACCACCATCGCGGGCCCGCCCGCTTCGTGCACGGTCGGAATTTCCGGTGCGATGGGCGAGCGGATCGAAGCGGCGATGCCTCGCGCCTTGAGCTTCCCCGCGCGGATATGCGGCAGCGTCGCCTGCGTGGAGTCGAAAGCCAGCATGACGTGACCGCCGATGATGTCGGTCAGCATCGGGCTGCTGCCCTTGAACGGGACGTGCGTAAAGCGCACGCCGGTCAGCTGCGAGAAATACTCGCCCGCCACGTGATTGATGCCGCCATAACCCGGCGAACCCAGGGTCAGCTCGCCGGGTCTGCGCTTCGCCAGCGCCACCAGCTCGCGTATGTCGCGCACGGCAAGCGAGGGATGTGTGACGAGCACGAACGACGCGCTGCCCACGCTCGTGACAGGGGCGAGGTCGCGTGCCGGATCGTAGGGGAGCCTGGCGTACGTGCTCGGATTGATGGTGATCGTCCCGGTCGTCGCCCCGAGGAGCGTATAGCCGTCCGGCGGTGACTTCGCGACCACTTCCGTGCCGATGCTCCCGGCCGCGCCGGCGCGGTTCTCGATGACGAAGCTCTGCTTCAGGCTTTCGCTCATCTTCTGCAACACGGGGCGCAGAGCGAGGTCGAGCCCCCCGCCGGGCGCGAACGGATTGATCACACGTACCGGCTTCGTGGGATAGCTTTGCGCGGCAGCCGGAGAGATCGCGGCAAGGGCTGTTGCTGCAATGACCGCAAGTATCGCGCGTGGCATAAGGGCCCCCTGTTGCCTGGCAGTCTACGACTTATCGTTATGCCCTGTTTCGGCGCGGCTGCCGGGCGGAGGGACTTGCGGTAATCTCGGGACTCGCGAGACGATAAGAACTCCGGAGGAGCCATGAGCACCGTCGCCAACCGTATCACTATCAAACGCCTGCATCCGCATTTCGTCGCGGAAGTCACCGGCATTGATTGCTCGGCGCCGATGTCGCGAGAAGACTTCCACACGATCTGGGAAGCGTTCAACGAGCACCAGATCCTCGTCTTCCGCGATCAACATTTCGATGACGCGTCGCAGATCGCTTTCAGCAGCAGGTTCAACGAGCTTGAGACGATGATCGCGCACCCGGGCAACGACTGGAACCCCGGCCACATCTCGGTCATGACGAATCTAGGCAACGACGGCGAATTCCTGCCGCTCGACCATCCGGCGATGAAGCACCGCGCGCGCAACGAAGAATGGCACAGCGACAGCTCGTTCAAGCCCGTCGCGGCGCTCGCCTCTTTGCTGTCGGCGCGCATTGTTCCGCCGGTCGGCGGCAACACCGAGTTCGCGAGCGCGCGTGCGGCTTACGACGCATTACCCGCGGAGCGCAAGACAGGGCTCGAAGGCCTGGTCGCCCTGCACCGCATGACGTATCGGGACATGGACAACGACAAGGGCTACAAGGAGGAAGACAAGAAGCGCCACGTCGTCACGCATCCGGTCATCCGCACGAACCCTGTCAACGGCCGCAAGGCGCTCTACGTCGGCGCGCACGCCCAGGAGATCGTCGGCATGCCGCCGGAAGAAGGGGCGAAGCTGCTCGACGAGCTGACCGAGTTCTGCACCCAGCGGCAGTTCGTCTACAGCCATGCCTGGCGCGACGGCGACGCGGTGATGTGGGACAACCGCTGCACGCTGCACCGCGCGACGACGTTCGACCGGATGACCTACAAGCGCAAGCTGCACAGGACGACGATTGCTGGGAAGGCGCGGGATACGGCGTTTGCGGTGATGCCGAGTATGCAAGCCGGTTAATAAAGCAACACGATCGAGCGTTCCTCGATTGCTTGAAGTTCAGCGCGTATTCAACACACCATCCAATCCCGACGAGGAACGCATGATCACCGATGCACAAGTTCATATCTGGAACGCCAATACGCCTGAAGAGCCATGGGGCCCGGGCGCGGAATCGCACTTGCCCGATGCCATGCCCGCCGAGCGCATGCTCGGGCTGATGGACGAAGCCGGCATCGACCGTGCCGTCATTTCGCCGGCCGGCGTTGCGCCCAATCGCAGCCCGGCCTGCGCCCTGGCGGCTGCCGCCAAGTACCCGAAGCGCTTTCGCGTCATGGCCTGGTTCGTGCCCACGCTGCCCGAGCAATACAAGCTACTGCCGCGCTGGCTGGAGCAGCCCGGCGTGTGCAGCCTGCGCTTGTCGATGAACGAACCCGAGCACCAGAAACTGTTCGCCGACGGCGCATTCGAGCCGGTGTGGAAGGCGTGCATCGACCAGGACATGGCGGTGGCCGTCTGGACCCGCAGCGGCCCGGCCCTGATGGAGCCGGTGCTGAAGAAGTATCCGAACCTCACCTTCATCGTCGATCACTTCGCCTGGGCCGTCCCCGGCGAGGCGCGCGAGGCCAAGGTGAAAGCGATGGAATCCCTCGCGCGCTTTCCCAACGTACACGTGAAAGTGTCGTCGCTGCCGCTGGTGTCGGGCAGCGCGCCGCCGGAATATGAGGACCTGCATCCGCTGATCAGGCGCGTGCACGCGGCTTATGGCGCCGAGCGCCTGATGTGGGCCTCGGACCAGACCCAGACCATGGGCAAGAACCGCGGCACCTACGCGCAGAACACGGACATCATCCGCAAGTATGCGGCGTCCTACCTGCCGGCAGCCGACGTGCAGATGATGATGCACGGCACGGCGACCAAAGTGTTCAAGTGGCCGGTGGAGTAGTACTACGACACTAGACACCGCCCATACGAACAGAAGGACTCTGCCATGACCCACCGCCACCCGTCATCCCCGCGCACGCGCGAATCCATTTTCAACCTCGCGGTAGCGGCCCTACTCGCCGCTTTTACCTCCACCGCATTCGCTGCCGCTAACGACGCCGTCCTCTCACGCGTCAAAAAGGAGCAGCCCGCGGTCCTCGACAAGATCGGCAAGATCACCGTAAAAGGCATTCACTTCGCCGCCTGAGAGAATCGGGACCAGGCTCAACTTGGAGATGTACACATGAACCTCCCGGATTTTCCCATCCCGCTGAATCACCTTACCGCACGCGACGCGGTGTTGCGCCTGCGCGGATCGAAGATCCGGGAAGTCGCGAACGCGAGTCTGGGAAAAAGCGACGTGCTGGCCTTCTGGTTCGGCGAGCCGGACGAGCTCACGCCGGAATTCATTCGCCACGCAGGCATCAAGTCGCTCGAAGCGGGCGAGACGTTCTACACCCACAACTACGGCTTGGCCGAGTTGCGCGCGGCACTCGCCGCGTATCTTTCGGGCCCGCACCGCCCGGTGTCGTCCGAGGAGATCATCGTCACGAGCTCCGGCATGTCGGCGCTGATGCTCGCGACGCAGGCGCTGGTCGGCGCGGGCGATCGCGTGGTGGAAGTGACGCCGCTGTGGCCCAACCTGGTCGAGATCCCGAAAGTGCTCGGTGCGCACGTCGAATGCCTGCCGCTCGATTTTTCTCCGGCGGGATGGACCCTCGATCTCGATCGGCTTCTGTCCGCTCTTACGCCGGGGACGCGCGCGCTGTACATCAATGCGCCCAACAATCCCACGGGTTGGACCATCACCTGCGAGGAGCAGAGGGAAGTCCTCGAGCACTGTCGCCGGCTCGGCATCTGGATCGTCGCCGACGACGCCTACGATCGCCTGTGGTTCGGCGAAGGACCCGCGGCGCCCGCGTTTCTCGACATCGCGGACGAACGCGACCGCCTGGTCACCACCAACACGTTCTCCAAGTCCTGGCTGATGACCGGGTGGAGGATCGGCTGGCTGGTGGCGCCGGCCGAGCTCGCGGTCCAGGTCGGCAAGCTGATCGAGTACAACACGTCGTGCGTGCCGATATTCGTTCAGCGCGCGGCGCTGACGGCGTTGCAGTCGGGTGAACCGGTGATACGCAGAACGGTGGAACGCTATCGGCGCGCGCGCGATTTCCTGATTCCGAAGCTCAACGCGATTCCCCGCGTGCAGGCGGCGACGCCGAACGGCGCGATGTATGCGTTCTTCCGGGTCGAAGGCATGACCGACAGCCTGGCGTTCTGCAGGAAGCTGGTGGTCGACGCGCAGCTCGGGCTCGCGCCGGGTGTCGCGTTCGGGCCCGAAGGCGAGGGGTTCGTGCGGTGGTGTTTCGCCTCGAGCGAGGAGCGGCTGGTGGACGGCGTCGGGAGACTGTCCGAGGCGCTCAGTCGAGCTTGATGCCTGCGCTTTTCACGAGCTCGCCCCACTTCGGCGATTCGGATGCGATGTAACGCGTCACGTCCGCCGGCGCCCCGCCCATCAGCGTGACACCCATCTCGATGACGCGCTTGCGGAAAGCGGCGTCATTGAGGATCGTATTGATCTGCGCGTTGAGCTTGTCGACGATCGCTTTCGGCGAGCCGGCGGGTGCCAGCACTGTGTACCACGTGCCGGCTTCGAGCCCAGGCATTCCCGCTTCGGCGCTCGTCGGCACGTCAGGCAGGAGCGCGGTTCGCGCGGGCGCGAGCACGGCTATCGCGCGCAGGTTCTTCGCGTTCACCTGCTGCGCGATGGCGGGCAGCAGATGGAAGATGAGCTGCGTGCGGTTCGCCATCGTGTCCTGCGTCGCCTGCCCCGGCGACACGTACGGTATGTGCTGCATCTTCGTGCCGCTCATCTTCTGGTACATCTCGCCCGCGAGGTGCATGCTGCTGCCGTTGCCAGCCGACGCGTAGTTGAGCTCGCCGCTTCGCGATTTCACGTACTGCGTGAAATCGTTGAGGGTGCGCGCGGGCAGCGACGGATGAATGACGAGCACGTTCGGCACGCTGCCGAAGCGGATGACGGGCGTGAAATCCTTCTTCGGGTCGAATCCCAGCGACGAGTACACGTGAGGGTTGATCGTGAACGTCGTGCCCGACGCGAAGACGAGCACGTAACCGTCCGGCGTCGCTTTCGCGGCGATCGCGGTGCCGATGTTGCCGTTGCCGCCGCCGCGGTTGTCGACTACGAACTGCTGGCGGAGCGATCGCGTGAGCGCGTCGGCGAGCAGGCGGCACGAAGGATCGCTGCTGCCGCCCGGCGGAAAAGGATTGATCACGCGAACCGGCCGCGACGGGTAGTCGCGCGCGGCGTCGGCGGCAAGCGAGGGAAGAGCTAAGAACGCGAGCACTACGGCGACCAGCAGCTTCATCGACTTCTCCGGTTCCACATCCTGCGCTCAGTATAATGGCGCTCCTCTCACGCAAGGACCGCACCCATGCCGCACGTCGAGCCGTTGCTTCCGGTCACTCTCAAAGGCGGCATTCGTTATGCGCCCGGCGTGCGCGCCGGCGACTGGATCTTCGCGACAGGGCACAAAGCGACGACCGATTTCACGGGCGGCATCGCGCCCGAAGTCGTGAGCGCGGCGCTTCCGCAGTGGAACGCATCGAAGCTGCGGCGCGAAGCCGATCGCATTTTCGGTAACGTCTCGAAAGTGATCGCCGCGGGCGGCGGCGCGATGGATCGCGTCGTTCGCGTCGATCAGAACTACACGTCGGGGCGCGCCGTCGAAGCGTATCACGACGCGCGCCGCGCGGTCATGAAAGACCACATCCCACCGAGCACATCGACGCTCACCGGGGGGTTTCTCCTGCGTGACCAGGAGATCGAAGTGCACATGATCGGCGTCGCGAAGAATTCGAGCGCGTCTCCGAAGCACATCCGCCCCGGAGATCAGGACGTCCACTACACGTCCGGCTACAGCCTCGCGCTCGAATACGGCGACTTCGTTTTCGTCGCGGGGCGCATGGCCGATTCGTTCACTTTCGGCGAAGGCATCGCAGTCGAAGCCCGGGTGCCCGACAGGCATCTCTGGAAAGGGCTGCCGATCAGGCTCGAAGCGGAGTTCATCGTCCGCAAAAAGATCGAGCCCGCGCTGCAAGCCGCAGGCTCTTCGCTTCGCGACATCGTGAAGTGCCAGGTCTACCTGCGCGATCCCGACGACTTCGCGCCCTTCACCGAAGTCTGGTCGCAGTTCTTCCCGGACGGCATGCCCGCAACGTCGCTGATTCCGACCGCCGATCCGGGTTTCTTCCTCAGCGACGCGCACATCGAGATCAACACGATCGCGCTGAAGAGCGGCGGCACGATGCGGAAGGTTGCGATCGAGGCGGGAACGACGCCGGCGTATCGCGGCTTCACCGAAGCCGTGCGCGCGGGCGATTTGCTGCTGATCTCGGGATTGCTCGCGATCGACGGCAGCGGTCTCGTGGAAAGCGCGCGTATCGACCCCGCGCAGCCGTGGTTCGGCTCGAGCGTTGAGGCGCAGGTGGACGCGATGCTCGACAGCGCCGAGAAGATCTGCCGCGCGGCGGGAACGTCCCTCGCGAACGTCGTTCGCGTGCAGCAGTATCACACCGACCTTGCAGGGTTCTACCCGGCCTGGCAGGCGTGGGACCGGCGTCTTCCCGATCGACACCTGCCTTTCTCCGCGGTGAAAGTCCCGTTTCTGCCGGTGCCCGGCTGCACGGTACAACTCGACCTGTGGATTTACGCGCCCTGAGACATTCGGCGATCGTCATCGCGGGTTGCTCTTGATTCCGGCGGGCGTCTAACCTGTGCGTCGGTGTTCAAGTGGCCGATGGAGTAGATCAGCACCGAGGATCTTTCAAAAAGGAGCATATGGATGTTGCAGGAGGATCTACCGTTCGAAGGCGTGAAGGTTCTGGATCTGTCGCAGGGTGTGGCGGGGCCGTATTGCGGCATGCACCTCGCGCGCAACGGCGCCGATGTGATCAAGGTCGAGCCGACCGGTTCAGGCTGCTGGAGCCGACAACTCGGCAAGTCGATCGGCGATCACACGGCGCATTCCGTCATTGTCAACCGCGCCAAGCGCTCGCTCGCCGTGGATCTCAAGACCGACGAAGGCGTCGCTATCGTCCAGCGACTCGCCCGGGACTGCGACGTTTTTATCCAGAACTACCGGGTCGGGAAGATCGACAAGTTCGCGCTCGACTACGAGAGCGTGAAGAAGTCCAACCCGGAGGTTATTTATCTCGCCATTACGGGCTTCGGCCAGAAGGGCCCGCGTTTCGATCAGCCGGCGACGGACTCGGTCATGCAGGCCTATACGGGGATGATGTCCGTCAATCGCGGCCCGACCGGCGTCCCGCAGCGCATCGAAATGCTGGCGATCGATTTCTCGGCGGGCATTTACGCGTTCCAGGCGGTCTCGGCCGCACTCTACAAGAAAGCGACGAAAGGCCGCGGTAGCTATATCGCGACCAGCCTCCTGGAGTGCGCGCTGGCCCTGCAGGAGGGGGCGATGATGGAACATTATCTGCAGGGCGGCGCTGCCGAACCCATCGGCATGCCGGTCGGCACGTTCAAGACAGAGGACGGCTACATGAGTGTCAATGCGCGGCGCGATGAGCATTTCAAGCGCCTCGCCAGACTGATCGGCAAGGATGAATGGCTCGAAGATCCGCGCTACGCCGATGCACGCTCACGCGTCGAGCATCGTGACGAACTGATGGCCGTGCTGCGGCCCATCTTCGAGACGAAGACGTCCGGCGAATGGATGGAACTGCTTTCCAGCATCGACATCCTGAAAGCCAAGGTCAATACGTACGAGGATCTCTTCAAAGATCCACAGGTGCAGGCGATCGATGCGGTGCGCTGGGTCGAGAACGATACGCTCGGCCGCGTGCCCATGGCGACCATTTGCGGCCAGCGCCCGGCCGCGACAGGCGATCGGCTCACTCACAGCCCACACGTGGGTGAGCACACACGCGAGATCCTGGGCGAACTGGGCTACGGCGCCGGCGACATCGAAAGGCTCAACGCCTCAGGTGTTGTTGCGTGCTACGGGGTTGAGCCATGAGCGAGTCGACCTCTCATCAGGACCGCTATTCAAGCTGCGCAAGCAGGCGCCGTATCGCAGCGGCGGCTTCGCGTGCAACTTCATCCGGGGCGCGCGCCCAGAGCTCGGGGTTCGGCGCCTCGTAACTCACGTAACCGGCGTAGCGCTTCTCCGCCAGCAATCCGAAGAAGTCGTTCCAGCGCACGCGGCCCTGTCCCGGTACGAGCCTGTCAGTAGGCGGGTTCCCCGCGGGCGGCAGCCCGTGCGGCACGTCGCTCACCTGCACCGCGAATATTTCGTCGACCGGCGTGTCTTCGAAGCTGCGCCCGCCATCGCCGGCGCGTTCCATGTGATAGGCGTCCAGCAGAAGACCGCAGGCGGGATGCGCTGCAAGAGCCACGATTTCCCGTCCGATCGCCAGACGATTGATGACCGCGTGCACGGAGTTGAATTCGAGCGCGATGCGGCAGCCGTACTTCGACACGAGCTCGCCGGCGGTGCGGAAATTGGCCGCTGCCTGCTTCACGGTCCCGCGGTTCTGCCCGGGCGCGGCCATGATGAGATCGCAGCCGAGGGCCCGTGCATTCGCGGCCGTCTCTTCGAGCGCGCCGAAGAGCCGCGTGCGCTCAAAGCCTGTCGCAAAAAGGAATCCGGTCTCCGCCCCGAGCGTCGCGACCTTCATGCCGCTTTCGCGCACGAGGGCGATGACTTCGTCGTTCGTCATGCCTTTGTCGAAGCAGCGCACGAAATCGACGCGGCGCAGCTCGACAGCGTTCCATCCGCCGTCGCGCGCGGCTTTCAACGCTTCAGCGAGCGGAGTCGTGTCGAGCGACCACGTGTGGAGTGCGAGCCGTTCGCTGAGCTTGTTCGTCTTTGACATGATGGTTCCCAATGACATGCGCGCGCATGTATTCTGGCGCCCGGTACGGCGTCCTGCGACCTGAATGGAGGACCCATTAGAATAGGTGACTCTGCGGCCTCCAGGAAAGCAGCCGTATCGTGGATTCGACAAGACGCACCCTATTGACGACGGGCGCCGCCGCGGCTGCGATGGCCGCTGCGCAAGGCGCGTTCGCGCAGCAGAGCCAGAAAGGGGGAGCTATGCCGTTTTACCAGAAGGGCGACGTCCGCATTGCCTACGAGGAAGCCGGGGAGGGTTTCCCGCTGCTGATCATCTCCGGCGGAGGGCTGAATTCCACGATCGAGTGGGCCAGGAAGGGCGCGCCGTTCAATGCCATGGAGGAGTTCAGGAACGAGTATCGCGTCATCGTGACGGACCTGCGCAACGCGCACGGCGGGCAGTCGACCGGTCCACTTGAGGTCGACGGGCCGTGGGACTCCTACGTCGACGACCTGCTCGGCCTGATGGATCACCTCGGCATCAAACGTTTCATGGTGCTGGGCTACTGCATCGGCGCGCCGTACATCTGGAATCTCGTGAAGCGCGCGCCGGACCGGGTCGTCGCCGCCGTTGCGGCGCAGCCCGTCGGCTGGAACAAGGCACATCCGCTCTACATGCGGGAGCTCAGCATGAAGAGCTGGGCCCCCGAGCTCATGAAGCGCGATCCGAAGGTCACGCCGGAGATGATCGAGAAGTTCCTGACCCGGATGTTCCCCAATCCCGACTGGCTCTTTACCGTCGACCGCGATTTCGTGCGCAAGTGCCAGACGCCGATGCTGATCCTGCTGGACGACACGCCGGGGCACCCGTACGACGTGGCATGGGAAACCGCGATACTCGCGCCGAAATCGGAGCTGGGTCCCTACCCGTGGAAGGATCCCAAAGAGCTGATCCCCATCGCGGTGCGGCAAGTGCGCTCGTTCCTGCGGGCGCATCGGCCGGCTCAGGCATAGGAACGGATCGGTCGTGGCATTCCTTTCCGCACGCGTCGCGCGCGCCCGGCTTACCGCTTCCGCGGCGGCGACGCAGCGCGTGCGCGAGCTCCGCGCGGCCGGCGTGGACATCGTGGCTCTGACGCAAGGCGAGCCCGATTTCAACACGCCGGATCACATCATCGAGGCCGCGTACCGCGCGATGCATGCGGGCCAGACGCATTACACCCCGGTCGACGGAACTCCCGAGCTGAAGGCAGCGATCGTCGAGAAATTCCGCCGCGAGAACGGGATCGAATGCCGTCCGGAGAACGTCTCGGTGGGCGCCGGCGGCAAGCAGGTGCTCTTCAACGCGCTGATGTCGACGCTCGACCCGGGGGACGAAGTGCTGATCCCGGCGCCCTCGTGGATCGCCTATGCGGACCTCACGCAATTCGCGGAGGGCGTGCCGCGCCTGCTTCCCACCCGCCCGGAAGACGGTTTCAAGCTGCGTGCGGAAGATCTCGAGCGCGCGATCACACCGCGCTCGAAATGGCTGATGCTCAACTCGCCTTCGAACCCGACCGGGGCGGTCTACTCGGAAGCGGAGTACCGCGCTCTGGCAGCGGTTCTCGAGCGCTATCCCGAGCTCTGGATCATCAGCGACGAGATATACGAGCACATCCGCTACGACTTTGTTCCGTGCGTGTCCTTCGCGGCCGTGGCGCCGCAACTCGCGGCCCGCACGCTGACGGTGAACGGCCTCTCGAAATCCTTTGCCATGACCGGCTGGCGGCTGGGATACGCCTGCGGCGCCGTCGAGCTGATCCGGGCGATGGGGCGCATGCAGGGGCAGAGCACGTTGAACCCGTCGTCGGTGAGTCAAGCGGCGGCGGTGGCGGCGCTGACGGGCCCGATGGACATCGTGGCAAGCCGCTGCGCGGAATTCCAGACCCGACGCGACTTCATCGTTCCGCGTCTTTCCGCCATCCGTGGACTGCGCTGCACTGCGCCGCAAGGCGCATTTTATGTCTACGTTTCCTGCGGGGACTGGCTCGGCCGGCGCACGCCCGAGGGACGCAGGCTTACGAGCGATGCCGACGTTACCGATTACCTGCTGTCGCAGGGGATCGCGGTTCCCAACGGCGAGGGCTATGGACTCTCTCCGTACTTTCGCGTCTCGTTCGCGACCTCGATGGGCAACCTGGAAGAAGCCTGCCGCCGAATCGAGGCGGCTGCACAGCGGCTCATGTGAACGGCGTGCGCTGATGCGCGGATCTCGGCGCCGTCGGAGCACGCGGCTCCTTGTCGGAACGCACGAAACGCTCTGCAGCGCCGTCGCGAGCCGGCTGCGCGTCACCGCCCCGCTCTAGTGCCTGAATGAGCACTGCGCCCAGCCTGAGTGCATACACACACTCAAAGGGTGAGGTGTGACAGCATGTAGCGCGCATGAAACAGGAAACGCAACGCCGACGCCGTGCAGGCTTTGCAACGAGTGCGGTTCGCCCCGGCTGATCGGGGACGCCAGCCTCCGACCGCAGTGACAAAGAGGAAACAAGACATGCACCAGCTCCCACGCTGCCTGAGCGCCGCAGCGTTTGCGCTCGCGTTCGCGCCGCCCGCCGCGGCGCAAGCATGGCCGGTCAAGCCGATTCGAATGATCGTCAATGCCGCGGCCGGCGGGTCCACGGATGTGACGGCCCGGTCCATGGCCTCGAAGCTGAGCGAGACGCTCGGCCAGCCGGTCGTGATCGATAACCGCGTCGGTGCGGGCGGCAACATCGGCCTGGAAGTCACTGCGAAGGCGGCCCCTGACGGCTACACGCTGCTGCACGCGTCCGACGCCGCGATCCTCATCAGCCCGCACCTCTACAAGATGAACGTCGACGTCGGGAGAGAGATCGATGCGGTCTCGCCCACCGCCAAGGCCGCGCTGTTCCTGGTCGTGCGACCCGGCTTGCCGGTGCGGACGCTCGCCGAGTTCGTCGCCTATGCGCGAGCAAATCCCGGCAAGCTCAACTACGGCTCCGCGGGGCACGGCACGCTGCAGCACATCGCCACGGAGATGATGGTGCGTGCAACGAACGTCAAGGTCGTGCACGTCTCCTACAAAGGCTCGCAGCAGGTGCTCGTCGACATGTTCGGCGGCCAGGTCGACTTCACCTTCGACCTCGGCGCCGCGATCCCGCACATCAAGAGCGAGAAACTGCGTGCGCTCGCGGTACCCAGCGCGACGCGGTCGCCGATTTTTCCGGACCTTCCGACCATGATCGAAGCGGGAACGAACGTGGAAATCTCGTGGATGTCCGGCGTATACGCGCCGGCCGGCACGCCGCGCGAGACCATCGCGCGCCTGAACCGCGAGATCGGCCGCATCATGCAAACCCCGGAAACGCGCGCGCTGCTCACGACCATGGCCGCCGAGCCCATCCCTCCGATGTCGCCGGAAGCATTCGCGGCGCGCAACCGCCGCGAGCGCGAGCGCTTCGGCGCAATCATACGGGAGGCTAATATCAAACTGAATTAACCGCGCGAGGAAGTCGCCAAGTGGGCGAAAGTGGTCGCGGAATCGGGAGCGAAGATCGACTGACGGCTCTTCGCCGTCTCAGTCGACTTTTACCCTTGCGGCCTTCACCACCTGGGCCCATTTTTCGACGTCTGCTTTGACGAACGCCGTGAACTGGTCGGGCGTGGGGCTCTTGGGAATACCGCCCATCGCCAGGATCTTGTCCCGGCTGTCAGGCGCCTGGAGCATCTTCGCGAGCTCGCCGTTGACCCGGACCACGATGTCCCGCGCGACGCCGGCCGGCATGCTGACGCCCTGCCATGAGCTTCCGTCGAAGCCGGGCAGGCCCGCTTCGGCGACCGGAGGCAGCTCGGGCAACGGCGGAAAACGATCGAGCGTCGACACCGCCAGCGCTCTCACCCGGCCCTGTTTCACGAAAGGCAATGCCGCGATCGCGCTGCTGAAAGCCACGTCGATCCGACCTGACATCTGGTCGATCATGGCCGGGCTCGCGCCCTTGTAGGGCACGTGCACGATCTGCACGCCCGACTGCATCTTGAACATCTCCATGATGACGTGAGTGCCGGTGCCGTTTCCGGTCGATGCATAAGTGAGCACGCCCGGCCGCGCCCTGGCGAGCGCGATCAGCTCCCTCACGTTTCTCGCCGGCACGGAAGGGTGGACCAGCAGCAGCTGCGGAAGAACCGCCATCAGCGAAACGTGCGAGAAGTCGCGCACTACGTTGAAGGTCACTTTCGGATACAGGCTCGGCGCGATCGTCTGCGCATTGGTCATCATGCACATCGTGTGGCCGTCGGGGGGTGCTTTAGCGCACAGCTCCGAGCCGATGATGCCGCCCGCGCCGGGGCGGTTATCGGCGATCACCGGGGTGCCGAGTGCCCTGGCCAGAGTGTCGACCGCCATGCGCCCGACGATGTCGGTGGGGCCGCCCGGGGGGAAAGGGATGATGAAGCGTATCGGCTTGGACGGGAATTGCTGCGCCCATGCCGCGCTGGCGTTCCAGATGATGAACAGCAGCGTGCCCGCAAACCTCCAACGCCTCATCCGCTTCTCCTCGTGGTTTCGCGCCGAGGCTACACGACGCGCAGACGCGGGCGCAACGGCCACGACCGGCTTGCGGCGTACGCGCTATCATCGGGGCATACACGGCAGTACGAGGAGGCGTTCCAGTGACTCTGGATATCCGGCAGATCCACCCATTGTTCGTCGGCGAAGTCCACGGCATCGATCTGCGGCTCGCGCTCGACGCCGCCACCGTAGGCGAAATCATCGCGGCGCTCGACCGGCACGCGGTGCTCGTGTTTCGCGGCCAGGATCTCGAGCCGCGGCAGCAGATCGCATTCGCGCAGAATCTGGGCCCCCTCTACCTCGGACTGCGCAAGATCCACCAGAAGAAGGTGCACCGCTACGATGAGGAGGCGGTGAGCGACATTTCGAATGTCAACGAGGACGGCAGCATCGCCGAGCGCGACAGTCTCAAGATGTACACGATGCTCGCCAATCAACTCTGGCACAGCGACGGCTCTTTTCAGCGCGACGCCGCCCGCTACTCGACGCTTCATTGCGTCGTGAACCCGCCGGGCGGCAGCGTGACCGAGTTCGCCGACGAGCGCGCGGCCTACGATGCGCTGCCCGACGACTTCAAGAAGCGTCTCGAGGGCCTGCGAGCGGAACACTTCGGGCTTCATTCCCGCATCGCGCTGGGCTATGACGGCTACAGCGAAGAGGACCGCAGGAAGCTGCCGCCGGTCGACTGGCCGGTCGTGCGCGTCCACTCGGGCTCCGGGCGAAAGACGCTCTACATCGGCGCACACACGACCCGCATCCTCGAGATGCATCTCGCCGAGGGCAAGCTCCTGCTCGCGGAGCTTCTCGAGCACACGACGCAGCGCGAGTTCGTCTATCGCCACGACTGGCGCGTCGGCGACCTTCTCATCTGGGACAACCGCAGCACGCTGCATCGCGGCCTCCGCTACGAGCTCTCCGAGCGCCGGGAGCTTCGCCGCGTGAGCACGTACGATCCCGAGTTCGCGGTCTCCCAGGCCGCTTGACGCGGGACGCGCGCGGGCGCCTGCAGGTTGCGATCGTCGGCGCGGGCGATATTTCGCAATACCACCTGCGTGCATGGCGCAAAGCACCCGCCGTCGACGTCGTCGCGATTTGTGATGTACAGGCGGCGCGCGCGAGCGACAGGGCGGCGGCGTTCGGGATTCCACGCGTGTATTCCAGCGCCGCCGAGATGTTCGGGGGCGAAAGCCTCGACGCCGTGGACATCGCGACATGGCGCGAGACCCATGTGGAGCTCGTAAGACTCGCCGCGCGCCACGGCGTGGACGTGCTGTGCCAGAAGCCGCTCGCGCCGACCCTCGCTGAGGCCGAAACGCTGGTGTCGGAGGTGCGCGGCCGCATTCGCCTGATGGTCCACGAGAACCGGCGCTGGGCGCCGCAGTTTCGGCGGGTGCGGGCGTGGATCGACGCGGGCGACGTCGGCGAAGTCCTGCAATGCGTGTGGACAATGCATCGTTCCGGTTTGCTGAAGTCCGCGGAGGGCAAACGCGCGGCGGCCGAGCGCGCGCCCTACATGGCGACCGAGAAGCGCCTCTTGCTCGCCGAAGTGTTCATCCACCAGCTCGACGTGCTGCGTTTCCTGCTGGGTCCGCTGCACATGGTCGCGGTGCGCGCGAAGCGCACCGACCCGGAGCTGCCCGGGGAAACGCTCGCGAGCCTCATGCTGGAGACTGCGGCGGGTTTCCCGGTGACGCTCGCCGGCAGTTTCGTCGCGCCCGGCTTCGGCTCGGCGGTCGCGGACAGGCTCGATATCATCGGCTCGCGATCGAGCGTCCTGCTCGACCCGGAACGGCTGGAAATCCGCGGCAACTCGAACGAGCGATGTGACGTGGATGCGGGCGTCGAGTACCAGACGTGCTTCGACAGCGCGATCGCGCATTTCGTCGAAAGCATCCGGACAGGCTCGCCTTTCGAGACCGACGCGGTGGACAACCTCGAAACGCTGCGGCTCGTCGAGCGCGCCTACGAGCTCGCCGCCGGCTGATCGGGCGGCGGACGGCGCTCCACCCACTTCGTCGCGGGCGATCCGCGCTTCGCCGACGTGCAGCGCCGTCGCGAGCCGGCTGTGCGTCACCACGCCGCGCTAGTGCCTGAATGAGCCCTGCGCCCAGCCTGAGTGCATACACACACAAAGGGTGAGGTGTGACAGCATGTAGCGCACTTGAAACAGGAAATGCAACCGAGACGCCTGCAGGCTTTGCAACGAGTGCGGTTGGCGGCGGCTGATCGGGGACGCCGGCCTCCGACGGCATTCGCGGCGCGCACCGCCGCGAGCGCGAGCGCTTCGGCGCGATCATACGAGAGGCGAATATCAAACTGAATTAACAGCCTGCGTGCTTGCTGACGCAGCGCTCTGGCGGGCGTTCGGCGAGTTGGCTGGCTCCGTCTCAACGCGCAAAGCGCACTACGCCGCAGCGTTCCTCGACAGAGCAGGCGCACGCTCATGCCAGTCGGTGATGCGCTGGTAAGCATCGCCGACGCGAAACAGGAGGGCTTCGGAGTAGGGGCGCCCCATGATCTGAAAGGCGACAGGCAGGCCGTTCGACGCGAATCCAGCCGGGACGCTCAACGCCGGGATACCGAAGAAGTTCGCTGGGCGATTGTTGCGCGAAATGGCCTGGATCGTCACGACCCGGTCCGGCGTCCCGGGCATCGCCTCGGCGATGGTCGGCACCGGCTTCGCGAACACCGGGGCGTGCAGGACATCGACCTTGCCGAAGACCTCATCTACGAACTCGCGGGTGAGCCGCGGCCGCGCCATCTGCGCTTCCAGATAGCTCGCCGCGGGAATGATCAAACCGGGCTCGATGCCCGCGCGCCATATCGAGTAGTCCTCCTGTCGTTCCCGCAGCCAGCGTGCATGGATCGCCGCGACCTCCGGTTGCGAAATGACATTCGACAGATCGAGCGCGCGCTGCGGATCGGGCACGGCAAGCTCGATGACACGCGCACCGAGCGACTCAAGCGCGTCCAGGCTTTGTTCCATGCAGCGGCGCACGTCAGCGCTCGCACCGTCATAGTAATAGTTAGTCGGGACCCCGATCTTCAGTCCCCTGATCTTGCCGGTGAGCTCTTTTTCGTAGTCGGGCACGCGCTCGCTGCTGCAGGTTGGATCCTTCACATCCACACCCGCGACCACGCGCGTGAGCCGCGCGCAGTCGCGCACGGTGCGCGCGAGCGGACCCACCGTGTCGAGCGACCACGAGCGAGGCAGGACACCGAATCGGCTCACCAGCCCATTGGTCGGTTTCAGCCCGACGACCCCGTTGAAAGCGGCTGGATGCCGTATCGAGCCGCCCGTGTCCGAACCGAGCGCACCGTAGCAGGCGCGCGCCGCAACCGCGGCGCCCGAGCCGCTCGACGAACCGCCTGTGATGTGTTGCGTGTTCCACGGATTGCGGCAATCCCCGAAGTGATCGTTCTGTCCGGTCGGATTGCCGGCGAACTCCGACATGTTGAGCGTCCCCAACCAGATCGCACCCGCGGCCTGCATCCGCTCGACCACCGTCGCGGTGACTTCGGGCCGGTAGTCGCGGAGGATTTTGGCTCCGGCGGTCGAAACGTGGCCTTTGCGGTAGAACAGATCCTTGTGCGCAAGCGGCACGCCGTGCAGCGGTCCGACCCTGGCACCGCGCGTGAGCGCGCGGTCCGCGGCACGCGAGGCCTTCAAGGCATCGCCGGCTTCGATCGATATGAAACAATTGATGTGAGGCTGCACGCGCTGCGCCTGTTCGAGACAGGCTCGCGTGGCCTCGAGCGAGGAAATTTTTCGTTTGCGGATCGCAGCGGCGATCTCAGTGAGGCTCAAGTCGAGAATTTCGTTGCTCATCGGCGCGAATCCGGCGACTTGAGCCGTACGAGCATCGAAGCGAAGCGGGCAGGCTCGTCGTTGAAATCGTTGTCCTCTGCGGCCGCGAGCGCGACGTCGTTGAGGCGCTCGATGTCGGGCGCGAGCACCTTTGCGCGCGCTTCACCTACCCTCGTGCGTCGCAACTGTAGCGCGCTCGACTCGATCAATTTGCCCGTTACCTTGTTTTTCATAACGCTCCCTTTTACTGGACGCTGATCTTCGCGTCCTTGATGACATCAGCCCACATGGCGGCCTCCCTCTTCACGCGTGCGGCAAGCTCCGCCGGCGTGCTGATCTCGGGACTCAGGCCTTGCCGCGCCATGCCCGCCAGCACGTCAGCGTGCTGCAGTGCCTTGAGCGCCTCGTTGCGGATACGCTCCACGATCCCGTTCGGGGTGGCGCCAGGGACAAGCAGGGCAAACCACGAGTCCGCCTCGAATCCGGGATAGCCGGACTCCACCATCGTCGGTAGGTCAGGCAGCACTTTGGAGCGCTTGGCGCCGGTACTCGCCAGCGCGCGGAGCCGCCCGGCGCTAACGTACTGGATCGTCGAGGAAAGGGTGCCGATCATCATCTGGCTTTCGCCCGTGAGCACCGCAGCGGCCGCGGGCCCGCCGCCCTTGTAAGGGATGTGCACCATGTCGATGCCGGCGCGCTTCTTCAGCAACTCGGATCCCAGGTGTAGCGAGGAGCCCACGCCGCCCGATGCGTAGCTGAGCGCCCCCGGCTTCTGCTTCGCCAGGGCGACCAATTCTTTCACGGTCCTGGCCTGCACGCTCGGATGCACCACCAGAATGTGCTCGGCGATGGCGAGCATGGTGATCGGACGCAAATCCTTTTCGACGCTGAACGGCATCTTGTAGATAAGGGGGTTCACCGTGAGCTGGTTGCCCAACGCCATCAATACCGTGTGACCGTCCGGATTCGCGCGAGCGACGATCTCCGCGCCCAGGTTGTTGCCGGCACCGGGGCGGTTGTCGACGACCCAGAGCTGGCCCATGGCGTCGCCCAGCTTCGGGGAAAGCATACGCCCCAGCGTATCCATCCCGCCCCCCGGCGCGGACGGGATGATCAATCGCACGGGCCGGGTCGGATACGCGGGTTCGGCGGCTCGCGCGACGCCGGTAGCCGCGCCCATGGCAAGCAGCGCGAGCGCAATCGTCACGTGGGTGAATTGGGTACGTCCGTTCACGTCTGGTCTCCTGATTCATATTCGGTTGTATGGAATTCGTCTTGAACAGCTATCCCACATTCCCGTGAGAATCGTCAATCCGTACGCGAACTCATGTCCACACCTTCCACGGATCGACGCCGGAGCACCACGCCGAAGATCTCGGCGAACGACCGGTGCAGCGCCACATCAATTCCCGCCTGCTTGGGGCGCCGGCAACCGGGCCGCGCATCGCAACCGCATCGAAACAGAGGGACGTGGCGAGGCTATTTGATCTGCCGCGCGCGCGGCATGAGCCACACCAGGATTACGATCCCCAACGCACCGACGATGCCCATCGCTGCGACGGCGCCGCGCGACCCGAGCACGAAGGCCAGCAGGCCGATCAACATGCTGCCCGCGGTGGAAAGCATCTGGCTCATGTTGAACAGGGCCATGGTCCGGCCCCGATACTCCGGCGGCGAATGCGATTGCACGACGGTATGCACCAGTGCGTTGGCGTGAACGTGGCACAGCCCCGCCACGACCATCGCGGCGATCGACAACGAGTACCACGGCGAGACGGCGAACACCACGAGCGTCAAGCCGTACACGATCGACGAGTCGATCATGACCCGCCCTCGCGTGAGCCGGTGGCCCGCCAGCGCAATGGTGGCCGCGCTGATCAATGCGCCGAAGCCCATCGCGGCGAGCAGCAAACCCTGTCCTTCCGCGCCGACGCCGAGCAGGTCCCGCGCGAACACCGGCAGCAGCGTGGTGAACGGAAACATCAAGGCGCATACGATGGTCGTGGTGAGAATTCCGGCGCGCACCGTCTGGTTGTGCCAGGAAAACTTCCAGCCTTCGACGATGCTGTAAGCGTAAGACTCCCGTCGCGCCATCATGGCCCTGCCGTCGGAAGGCGGCAGCGGCGCCAGCTGCGCCGTCCATACCACCGCTATGAACATGCAGGCGGCCTGCACCGCGAACGCGCCGCCGGTGTCTACCAGGGCGATGAGCGCGCCCGCCAGCGCCGGCCCCAGGAGCCGCGACCCGTTGAAGATCAACGCGGTCAAGCCGATGGCGTTGGTCAGCAACTCGAGCGGTACGGTGTCGGTCACGATCGCCGAGCGCGCAGGCTGCTGGATCGCCTGCATCGTGCCGGCAACCACCGCGATCACGTACACGTGCCATGGCTCGACAAGCTTGCTGAATATCAGCAGCGCCAGAACCGCGAACGACAGGCCTTGCATCGCCTGTGAAACGAGCATCAACGTCTTGCGCGAATAGCGATCGGCCGCAGTACCTGCGAGCGGCGAAATCAGCAACGTCGGAATGAACTGGATGCCGCGCACGAGACCGAGCTGGACGACCGAATCCGTAAGCTGGTAGATCAGCCAGCCGCGGGAGAGCTCGTCCATCCACATGCCGATGTTGCCGAACACCTGGCCGCCGCAAACCAGCCGGAACTCACGGTAGTGCAGTGCCTGGAATGCGCGATGGCCGCGGATCGTCGAGAAGAACGGACTCATGGCGGGGCGTGGGTGCCGTCAGACAATGCTGTGCATCTTGATGAACGGCGAGCGCTTGGCGAGCGTGCCCGGCTTGACCGATCTCGTGCTTCTTCGCGACTTCAGCGACCAGCGTCTTGCATCAGTGCATTGTCAGCGAGGGAATCGAAGTCGCGCCGAGCGGATCGCAGCGGGCGCGGCTTCGAAAGCTGCCATTACTTCTTATAACCCAGCTGCGCAAGGCATACCGCAGCCAGATCGAGGATCGGCTGCGTGGCTCGAACGTCCTCGGTGACCTGCTCATCGATGGCATTCATGCAAGGCAGCAGTTCGTCCGCTATCGCCGAATCGGACTTGTCTTTCTTGTTGATTTCATCTTTTACCTGCGCCAGCGCTGCGGGAATGACCTCTCGCCGCTGGGCTTCGCTGGCGGCGTGATACGCGGTCAGCTTGTCAGTGATCGAAAGAGTACCGCTCGTGGCGGCCGCGGGAGCGGGTGTGGCTGCCGCGGGCTGCGCGGCGGGCGCAGGCGTTTCTTCTTTCTTGCTGCAGCCTTGTGACAGCAACAACGTACCGACAATACTCAGAATGGCAAACGTGCTTTGATGATTCAATTCGTAACTCCCGCGATGATTGTGTGTTTTGCTTGGCGCTGCTCGTGAAGATTCCAAGTGTCGCATATGCGTCCTTGACCTGCCCAAGGATCTTCGGACCATGTGCTACTTTAGAACGGCAGCCTGGTGGATGGACGCGTGATGCTGCTTGAATTCGTTCGGCATCAGATAATCGAGGCTGGAATGCGGCCTCACTGCATTGTAGTGCTGGCGCCACGTTTCGATGATGATCTTCCCCTCGCGTCGGCTGCGACTCCACTCCACGCTGAGGCACTCATCGCGCAAGCGGCGGCGTGCCAGGCGTCTCCAACCCGGGCGGCCGTCATCGCCGAGCGGGCCGCAACGCCGGAGCAGGCTGCGGCCACGTGCTTACTTCAGCCGCACACGCTCACCCCCGGGTGAGTTCGCGTCAGTGTAGAGCGCGCCGGAGCGATCGATTTCGATGCTCAGCACGCGAGGCGACGTGGCCGGATCGCCGCCGCACGCCGCGTCGTGCTTTTCGTGAACATCGACGACGGTGCGGCCTTCAGGATTCGGAGGACTGACGATGAAGGAGAGGCATCGCGTCGATAACGCAGTCAGTTTGTTGTTCTCGATCGCGGTGCGCGCACGCTCGACCGCGGCCTGATAGTCGGGTTGCGTCGCCGCCGCGGGCGCCTGCGCCGAAGCCGGCGCAGCCGGCTTTGGCGCAGGCGCCGTATCGGTGCGCGTGCACGCCGCGAACGTGGCGATGAAAATCAGCAGGGCGTGCTGCCCGGCTTCGTGCAGGCGCGGCATCATTTGTCGTAATCAGCAAGATAGTAAGTGGTGATGATCGACTTTAGCTTCGACGCATACGCCGGATCGGTCGCATAGCCGGCGGCCTGGAGCTTGTCAGCGAACGCGAGCGGATCGTTCTTCACCGTGAAGCAGTCCTTGTATCGAGGGTTTGTGCTGAGAAAACGGCCGTAATCGTCGGCGGCGTCGGCGAAGTCGGTATACGCGCGGAACGAATCCTGGATCGTTACCTTCTTGCCGTTCACGTACTCGGTCGTGGTGAAGGTCGTCGCGCCGCCGCTTGGCGATTTCCCCTTGATCCCGAAATACGCGTTGTTCTTGACGCTCGTACCCCAGCCCGATTCGAGCGCAGCTTGTGCGATCAGCACCGCGATCGGCACGCCGTAAGTCGCTTTGACTTTCTTCGCGGCGGGGAGCGTCTTCGCAATGAAATCTTCGACGTTCTTGGGTCGCGGTTTGCGTGCCGTCTGCTCGAGCCGTTTAACCGTCGGTCCGTTCGGCGACACCAGGCCGTCCGGCTTCAACAGCTGTAGCACGATCTTCTGATATTCGCGGATCGCGTTGACAGTTTTCGAGCCAATGTGTCCGTCTTCGAGGAGGTGCTTGGTGTCGCGCAACAGGTGCAGACTGTAGTTGAGCAGTTGCTGCACTTTCTTCACGTCGGCCATGATGTTTACGCCACGCTGTCCGACGGACTTGCTGATGCTCCCCATGACCACCCCTCCTTTGCGGAAAACGGCGTTTTCTCAGTGCGGCGCGGAGGCGCCAAAGTGAGCTTATCTCCAGCACGCGGGCGGCGTGCAGCGGGTTGGCCGCGTCGGCGCGCCTCGGATGCGTCGGGTGGGTCTCCGCTCGGTCGATAATACGCAGGTCCGCCGCTTCGTGCGTGTTCGTCTGCGGGCTAGTTGATTTTCGCGCGGCTCGAGGTTGTGATCACCGTAGAAGTGCTTGTCACCCGCGCCGGCAAGGATTGCGCCGCGCATGCGCGGTCATCCCACAGGTCGATCCATGCAGCGGAAATCTCGTCGGAGGTCTCTTTATTGAGAATGCTCGTCGGAGCCATAGGTGCAAATCCAACGGGCGTACAAGGGAATAGGCGAACCGCACGCGTCAGCGTCTTGCCGACCTTGCAGTAGATCCGTAGGCCGGCAGCAGCGCGGCTTAAATTAGCGGGAATCCAAACCCGCGCCTGAGCGGATTTCACCAATTGCTCGTCTGCGAATTCTTAATCGGGCCGGTCCGGGGCGGAACGACCTTCACCTGAGAACCGGGGTGACCTCTCGGAAGCGAGCGGGTTGACATGATGCGGCGGGCTATCGCCTCTTGGCATGAGCACGCCTCGGATTCACAGAGTCGATATTACGTCGGACTACAATCAACATCCCAACCGAACTGCATAACGCGCGCAATAAAGACGAGATATGGCGGAAAGCGGACTCTACGTTTACGTGTCGCAGCAGGATGCGAGGCAGATATCGGTTTTCCGCATGTCCTCGAGCGGAGAATTGAACAAGGTTCAGGATGTCTCCGTCACCGGCAAAGCGATGCCGATGGCCGTGAGCCCGGATCGCCGCTTCCTGTTTGTCGCGTTGCGCACCGAGCCCTACTCGATCGCGAGTTTCGCCATCGACGGCGCGAACGGGATGCTGACCCACCTTGGGAACGCGCCCGCGCCGAACAGCGCGCCCTACATCAGCACCGACCGCACGGGCAGATTCCTGCTCGGCGCCTATAACCCGGAATCAGAGGGGGAGGGCCGCCGTACGGGGTGGATCAGCGTCAGCGCGATCGGTCCGCACGGCCACGTGCAGGCGCCGCATCAGGTCATACGCACGCCGCCCAAGACGCATTCGATCCTGCCGGACCCGTCGAACCGTTTCGCTTTCGTGGCGAGCTGCGACGGGGACGCGATGGTGCGCTATGCGTTCGATGCTGCGACCGGCCTCTTCGATCCCGATCCGCTCCCGCTGGTGCACGTCCAGCCGAAGGCAGGGCCGCGGCACTTCGTGTTCCATCCGAACTATCGGTTCATGTACCTGCTGAACGAATACGACGGTTCCCTCTATAGCTACGGCTACGACGCACGCACCGCCGAACTGACCGAGCTCCAGGTCTCGAGCACCGTGCCGCCGGAGTTCGACAAGGCGCGCATCGTGCGCGCCGCCGACGTGCACCTCACGCCGGACGGCAAGTGGTTGTACGCCTCGGGCCGCCATCCGCTGACGCTCGCCATATTCCGCGTCGATGCGGTGACGGGGCGCGTGACGCCGGCCGGTCATGTCCCAGTGGCCAAAGAGCCGCGCGGCTTCAACATCGACCCGTTCGGACGGTATCTCGTCGTGGCGGGTACGCAAACGAACAGCCTGAGCGCCTACCGGATCGATCCGGAAAGCGGCGGGCTCACCAAGCTCGCGGATTACCCGACCGGAGCGGGGCCGAACTGGATCGAGTTCGTCAGGCTGCCGTGAGTTCGCCGTCGGGCGCGTGCTTCGCCGTCGCGCTTCGTATCCCTCAATCTATCCGCGCGCCGGTTTTCCTGATCACAGGTGCCCACTTCTCCGACTCGCTGCGGATCAGTTTGGCGAAATCTTCAGGCGTGCCGCCGATGAGGTCGAAGCCCTGCGCGTTGAGTGCGCTCTTCACGGTCGAATCCCTGAGGATCGCGTTGATTCACTGTTGAGGCGCTGGATGACCGGCCGCGGCGTGCCCGCGGCAACCAGGATGCCGTTCCACGCGAGCGCCTCGAATCCGGGATAACCCGCTTCAGCGATCGTCGGGATATCGGGTAGCAATGCAAAGCGTTTCGCCGACGTCACCGCGATGGCGCGGAGTCTCCCGGCCTGGATCTGCGGCTGCAACGGCTGCATCACCGCAAACAGCATTTGCGTATCGCCCTGCGCGGTGGCCGTCACGGCGGGCGGCGAGCCATTGAAGGGCACGTGAACGATCTCGATGCCCGCGGTCGCTTTCAGCAACTCCATCGTCAGTTGCGA
>JAQGMV010000130.1 GCA_028292225.1 Betaproteobacteria bacterium | reverse complement strand
GGCCTTCGATCTGCCACTGCGGCGCGCCGGTCCAGACCGCGTCGGTGCCCCAGACCACGTGGTCGTATCCGAGGCCTTTGCCGAGTATGCCCATCACCGCCGCGCCCAGGCGGGGCTCCGAGACGACAGTCCACGCGAAGATCTGGCCGAGATCGCCGTAGACGTTCTTCACCCCATACTTCTCCGGGATTTCGGCGAGGTCCGACACCCATTCGAGGCGCCCGGTTTTCTGGAACTGCTCCCATGCATCCTCGGGCTTGCCGCCGCCCGCCCAGCGGTAGGCCGAGTGGTAGATGATGAAGTTGAGCTGCGGCCAGTCCTTGGCGGCCTTGCCGACGTCGCGCACATCGGAGTACGCGACGAATTGCGGAAACTTCTCGGCAACGCTCGGCGGGAAGAGTCCTTTATGGACGCAGACGTTCCTGATGCCGGCCTTGAGAAATTTCTCGTAAGCGGGATAGACGAGCTTCTCGTCGTCGAGGCGCCACGGATGCTTGGACAGGTGCTTGTTGGTGTTGTCGCCGATCGTGTAACCCTTCATCGAATCCGGCTTCAGGTCGGCCAGCGCGTGGTCGACCTGCTCCATCCAGCCAGGATAGCCCGGCGTGAAGATCGCGTGCGCGAGGGCGCGCCGGGTGCCCGCTTCCTTGTTGATCCTGGCGCGCGCCTCCGTCTTCATTTCGTTGGTGAGGAACCAGTCGCCCGGGACTTCCGACGGCGCGCCGGTGATGCACGCGACCTTGGTGTCGCTGTCGAGGTAGATTTCTTTGAAGTAGTTGGGGAACTTGAGCTCGTCGATCGTCTGCTCCTTGCCGACGAGCGCGGGGTTCCACCCAGCCTTGCCCACCGCAGCGCGTTGCGCGATGAAGCCCTTGATGTTGGTATCGTCGCGCAGGAAGTGCGTGTGCATGTCCATGATGAACTGCTTCTTGAGCGCGTTCGCACGCTCATCGGCCATTTCGGGCGTGGCGGCTTCGGCACGCGACACCGAAAATACCGGGCCGTACACGTCGTTCATCGCGAGATAGGCTGCCGCCATCCCCGACGCGCTCTTGAAAAACTTGCGCCGGGTGATGCCGTGCTTCTTCGCCAGCTCGGTGCCGAGCTCTTTCACGCGCGCTTCGTATTGTTTCTGCTTCTCCGTCTGCGGCGACGGCATGTACTCGTCGTTAGACACGATCTGGGTCGGAACAGGTGAGGCGAATGACGACGTTTCAGCGGGCAGTACGCGTGCGAGCTCTTCCGGGCTAAGCATGACATTCCTCCAGTGGCGTGAAAGGCGTTCGGCGCGCAGTCTCGGGCTGCGGTAGCGCTACGACGCGATGATTCTGTCCCCGGGCTCGGCACGTGTCAAACAACCGGCTGAGGGCACTGAAGTCACTCCGCAAAGACAGGCTCACGCCGCGATCGTGTGCCGGCACCTCGGCGTCGGCTCAATAACCGTCATCGCCGGTTTGCTTCGACGCACCGCCACGGCTATCATCGAGCCCATGCGTTTGTCGAGATCATCACGGTCTGCCGTAGCAGTTTGCACTGCAGTGCTCTTGCTCCTGTGCCAGGTCGCATTTGCGGCGCAGGCCTGCGCGCACAGCTTCGCATCGGCCGCGCCGGCCATGGTGGCGCCCTGCCACGAAGCGATGGGCGATGCAGGCGGTGCGACCGACAGTCCGGGTGCAGCGTCGATCTGCGAAGCTTCCAAAGCCGTGGCTGACGGCAGCAGATTGCCGATCGCAGATATCACCGACTTCCCAGCGCTGACCGTGGCGCAGGTCGACATCCTCACGCCGCGCTGGTCCACTTCGAGCCCCGGGCCGACCGCGACCGCCGTCTGCCACTCCCCGCCCCTCACCCTCCTGCACTGCCGTTTTCTTAATTAGAGCCTACGCAACGCGCTGAAGCGGCCGCACCGGCCGCTGTTCACTCGTCGTTCGCGGAGGTTTTATGCATTTCCATTCAGTACGCGCAGGCACTGCCCGCGCAGCGGCTGTATTCATCACCGTAGCGCTGGCTCACGCGCTGGCGCAGAGCGCGGCGGCCGCGTCGCTCACGCTCGCCGATGCGCAACGCATCGCGGTGATGCGCTCGCGTCAGCTCGCCGCGCAGGACGCAGCGATCACGTCGTCACGGGAAATGGCGGTCGCCGCCTCGCGGCTGCCCGACCCGCTGCTGCGTCTCGGGGTCGACAACCTGCCCGTCGACGGTTCCGACCGCTTCAGCTTCGAGCGCGACTTCATGACGATGCGCCGCATCGGCGTCATGCAGGAATTCACGGGAGCCGACAAGCGGCGCCTGCGCGGCGAGCGCTTCGAGCGCGAAGCCGATCGTGGGCTCGCCGAGAAACACGCGGCGATTGCCGCGATCCAGCGGGACACCGCGATCGCATGGCTCGAGCGGTTCTATCTCGAGCGGCTGCGCGCCGCGGTATCGGAGCAGACGGAGGAGAGCCGCCTCGAGATTCAGGCCGCCGAAGGCGCTTACCGCGGCGGCCGCGCGAGTCAGACCGATGTCGTGACCGCGCGATCTTCGCGCGTCATGCTCGAGGATCGCCTGTCCGAGCTCGACAAGCGCGTACGCAACGCGCGAGCGGCGCTTGCAAGATGGACGGGCGACGCAGCAACCGAGACGACGCTGGGTTCTCCCCCGCCGCTCGATACGGTGCCCGTGCACCTCCATACGCTGAAGGCGCAGCTCGAGCTGCACCCGACCATCGCAGTCCTCGCGGGGGACGTGGCTATCGCGCAGACCGACGTGCGGCTCGCACAGGCGAACCGGCGCGCCGACTGGAGCTGGGAGCTCGCATACCAGAGACGCGGGTCCAGCTTCTCGGACATGGTCTCGGTCGGCGTCTCGATACCTCTGCAATGGGACCAGAAGCACCGTCAGAACCGCGAGCTCGCCTCGAAGCTCGCGCTCGCCGAGCGCGCAATGGCTCAGCGCGACGAGGCGCTGCGCCAGCACTTTGCCGAAGTGCAGACGATGCTCAACGAGTGGGAGAACGGCCGTGAGCGCGTTCGTCGCTACGAGCAGGCGCTGAGTCCGCTCGCCCGCGAGCGCACTCAAGCCGCACTTGCGGCGTATCGCGGGGGCAAAGGCGATCTCGCGGCAGTGCTCGGCGCGCGCCGTAATGAAATCGAGGTGCGGGCCCAGGCGCTGCAGCTCCAGATCGACACCGCGCGCATATGGGCGCAACTGCGCTATCTGTACCCCGACGACACAGCGGGCGCTCTCGCATCGGTCGATCCGCGCAGCCGGGCGCCCGGCGTCGAACTGTCGAAGGCCGGGGAGGCGCAATGAGAACGCGAACGTTCATCGTCGCGCTCATCGGCCTCGCGCTCCTGTGCGCAGGCGTCTACGGCGTCTACCGCATCGGGATGAACCGCGGTATGGAGGTGGCGGCACCCGCGAGGACCCCGGCCGCGCCGACTGCGGCGACCGATCAGAAGGCAGGCGCTGCGGCAGACCGCAAAGTGCTCTACTGGCACGACCCGATGGTGCCGGGGCAGAAGTTCGACAAGCCGGGCAAGTCGCCTTTCATGGACATGGACCTCGTACCCGTGTACTCGGATGCGGGCGCAGAACAGGGGACGGTCGCCATCAGCCCGCGGGTTCAGCAAAACCTCGGGGTTCGCACAGCGGAAGTGACGACGGGAACGCTCGACTCCACGGTGGAAGCCGTCGGAAGCGTGGCTTTCAACGAGCGCGACGTCGCGCTCGTGCAGGCGCGCGCCAATGGCTATATCGAAAAGCTTTTTACCCGAGCGCCGCTAGACCCGGTTCGCAAAGGGCAGTCGCTTGCCGAGCTGTACGTCTCCGACTGGGTCGCTGCGCAGGAAGAATATCTCTCGGTCAGGCGCATGAGCGGCACTGCGCTCGAGGCGTTGATCGATGGCGCCCGCCAGCGCATGCGCCTCGCGGGAATGACCGAAGAGCAGATCCGACTGGTCGAGACCAGCGGAAAGCTTCATCCGCGGCTGAGCATTGTCGCGCCCATCGGCGGAGTCGTGGCAGAGCTCACGGCCCGCGAAGGCATGACGGTCATGACCGGTGCGCCGCTCTTTCGCATCAACGGTCTGGGCACGGTCTGGGTGAATGCCGAGCTCCCCGAGGCGCAGGCGGGCGAAGTTCGTTCCGGCAACGATGTCGAAGCGCGCACACCGTCGCTTCCGGGCAGCGTGTTCAAAGGCCGAGTCAGCGCCATCCTGCCCGAAGTCAGCCCGGCGACGCGCACGCTCAAGGTCCGTATGGAGCTTGCAAACCCGCGTGGGCAGTTGATCCCCGGGATGTTCGTGACCGTCAGCTTCACGCCCGCGCGCGGGAAGGACGTGCTGCTCGTGCCGAGTGAAGCCGTGATCCGCACCGGCAGGCGCAATGTGGTGATGGTTGCCCAGGACCAGGGCCATTTTGTGCCAGCCGAGGTGCAGATCGGCCGCGAAGCAGACGGCCGGACAGAAATCGTCAAAGGGCTGCAGGCGGGTCAGAAGATCGTCACATCCGGACAGTTTCTCATCGACTCGGAAGCGAGCTTGAGGGGGACCGAGGCGCGCCTCGGTTCCGCCGGCAATGAATCACCCCGATTGCCGGGCCCGAGCGCAAGCGAAGCCCGCCATCGCGGCACGGGCAAAGTCGAAAGCATCGGCAAGGACGAGATCACTTTTTCCCACGGACCGATACCGTCGCTGAAATGGGGGCCCATGACGATGGGCTTCAAGGCGTCGCCCCAGGTACGGCCGAAGAACATCGCGGTCGGCGATACCGTGAGCTTCGAATTTCGCCAGACCCCGGACGGCGCGTATGAAGTCACGAGCATTTCTCCGGCTCCTGATGCGAAAAGCGCGATCAAAGGCATGCCGAAGTGATCGCGCGCCTGATCCGCTGGTCGATCGCAAACCGCCTCCTGGTGCTGCTGGCGACGGTCGTGCTCGCGGCGTGGGGAATCTGGTCGCTCTCGCACACTCCGCTCGACGCGATACCCGACCTGTCGGACGTGCAGGTGATCATCCGCACCAGCTACTCCGGACAGGCGCCGCAGATCGTCGAGAACCAGGTCACCTATCCGCTGACCACGACGATGCTCTCGGTGCCCGGCGCGAAGACCGTGCGCGGCTACTCGTTCTTCGGCGATTCGTTCGTCTACATCATCTTCGAAGACGGGACCGACCCGTACTGGGCGCGCTCGCGCGTGCTCGAGTACCTGAACCAGGTGCAGTCCCGGCTGCCGCCGCAGGCAAAAACCGCCCTGGGACCTGATGCGACCGGCGTCGGCTGGGTGTACGAGTACGCGCTGGTCGACCGCACCGGAAAAATGGACCTGTCGGAGCTGCGGGCGCTTCAGGACTGGTTCCTGAAGTACGAGCTGAAGACCGTTCCCAACGTCTCCGAGGTCGCGAGCGTCGGCGGGATGGTGCGCCAGTATCAGATCGTTCTCGACCCCGCAAAGCTCCGCGCCTACAACATCCCGCACGGCAAGGTGATCGACGCGCTACGCAAGGCCAACCAGGAAAGCGGCGGCTCGGTGGTCGAGCTCGGCGAGGCGGAGTACATGGTCCGCTCGTCAGGCTACCTGAAGTCGCTCGACGACTTCCGCAAGATACCGCTCACCACCACCGATGCAGGGGTGTCGGTACGCCTGCGGGACGTCGCGCACCTGCAGGTCGGTCCCGAAATGCGCCGCGGGATTGCGGAGCTGAATGGCGAAGGTGAAGTCGCCGGCGGCGTCATCGTCATGCGCTCGGGGAAGAATGCGCTGGAGACGATCAAGGCGGTCAAGCGCAAGCTGGAACAACTGAAACCGGGACTGCCGGCGGGAGTCGAGATCATTCCCGTCTACGACCGTTCGAGCCTGATCGACCGCGCGGTGAGCAATCTCCAGCAGAAGCTCGTGGAGGAGTTCATCGTGGTGGCGCTGGTCTGCGGGCTTTTCCTCTTCCACCTGCGCTCGGCGTTCGTCGCGATCGTTTCGCTGCCCCTGGGCATACTCGCGGCATTCATCGTCATGCGCTACCAGGGTGTCAACGCGAACATCATGTCGCTCGGCGGTATCGCGATCGCCGTCGGCGCCATGGTCGATGTGGCCATCGTGATGATCGAGAACGCGCACAAGCACATCGAGGCGTGGAATCACGCGCATCCTGGCGAGGCGCTCACCGGCGAGGCGCGCTGGCGCCTCATCGGCGATGCCGCCGCCGAGGTCGGTCCTGCACTTTTCTTCTCGCTGCTGATCATCGTCCTGTCGTTCATCCCGGTATTCACCCTCGAAGCACAGGAAGGCCGCCTCTTTTCGCCGCTGGCCTTTACCAAGACCTACGCGATGGCCGCCGCGGCAGGGCTCTCCGTCACGCTGATCCCTGTTCTCATGGGCTATCTCATCCGCGGGCGGATTCCCGCTGAACAGAGGAATCCGCTGAATCGTTTCCTGATCGCGCTGTACCGGCCGATGCTCGACGTCGTGTTGCGGTTTCCGAAAACGGTCCTGCTCGCGTCTGTGCTTGTTGCACTGATCACCCTCATCCCGATGAGCCGCCTGGGCGGCGAGTTCATGCCGCCGCTCGACGAAGGCGACCTGCTCTACATGCCTTCGGCGCTTCCCGGTCTCTCCGCAGGCAAGGCGGCGCAGCTCCTGCAGCAGACCGATCGACTGATCGGGACCGTGCCGGAAGTGCTGAGCGTTTTCGGCAAAGCCGGCCGGGCGGAAACCGCCACCGATCCGGCGCCGCTCGAGATGTTCGAGACCACGATCCAGCTCAAGCCGAAGGATCAATGGCGCGCCGGCATGACAACCGACCTGCTGGTGGATGAACTCGACCGCATCGTGAAAGTGCCGGGCCTCTCCAACATCTGGGTGCCGCCGATCCGCAACCGGATCGACATGCTCGCGACCGGAATCAAAAGCCCCGTCGGGGTAAAAGTCGCCGGAGCGAGCCTGGCCGAGATCGATCGCATCGCGGCAGAAATCGAGCGCGTGGTGAAACGGGTGCCTGGCGTGTCGTCCGCCCTCGCGGAGCGCCTTACGGGCGGGCGCTACATCGACGTGAACATCGACCGCGACGCCGCGGCGCGTTACGGGCTCAACATCGCGGACGTGCAGAGCATCGTGTCCGCGGCGATCGGCGGCGAGAACATCGGGGAAACGGTCGAAGGGCTGCAGCGCTTTCCGA
>JAQGMV010000129.1 GCA_028292225.1 Betaproteobacteria bacterium | reverse complement strand
GGAATGCGGTCGAGCACACCGTGACGGCGCTCGTTCCCCGCTTCGCCACTTCTACACTGTCGTGGATACTCCACGACGTGCACGAGCCTCAGTCGCCCGAGCCCGTGATGACGACGTCGCACTCGGCGCTGAGCTCTTCGATCACTTCGGGCTTCGCAGGCACCGACGCCGAAGACTTTCTGCGCTTGATCACGCGAGTCACGGCGTACTTGCTCATCAGCAGCTCGCCGAGATCGTCGGCCAGAAGGCCGAAGTTCGGTTTCGCGTTATCGATGAAGCCCACGACTTTGCCGGCGAGACCGGAGAGCATCTTCGCAGTGCCGGGCGCATCTTCAGCGCCGCGCCGCGGGGCGGTGGGATCGTACAGGGTGAGGGTTGTCACTGGTTTCCTTTGTAAGTGCGTGAGCGGGTGAACGGGCCGGACGAATCGTTATTTCGACGGCTGACAGGATCATGCGGTTTTAACATGCCGTTCACGGTCTGGAGTGATGCTCAGTCGAGTGCGATCTTCGCCTGCTTCACGAGGCGGGTCCACTGCTGGATCTCGGACTGGATGAATTTCTGCAGCTCCTGCGGGCTGTTGCCGACCGGCTCCGCGCCCTGCGATTCGAGCTGCTGCGTCACCTCTTTCGATCGCACGATCTTCACGGTGTCGTCGTGCACCCTGCGCACGATCGGCTGTGGCGTCCCGGCCGGGGCCAGCAATGCATACCAGAGCGTCGACTCGTAACCGGGAAGCGTCTCGGCGACCGCGGGAATGTCGGGCGCGAAGCTCGAGCGCTTAGGCCCGGTCATCGCGAGTGCTCGCAGCTTGCCGCTCTTGACGTGCGGCATGACCGCCAGCGGGCTCGTGCACAGCAACTGCACCTGTCCGCCGAGCACGTCGACCATCGCAGGACCCGCGCCTTTGTACGGAACGTGCACGAGGTCCGCGCCCGTCAGCGATTTGAGCAGCTCGAAAGACATGTGCCCGCCGGTGCCCGGTCCCGACGACGCATAGTTGATGCGCCCGGGTTTTGCGCGTGCGACGGCGACCAGTTCCTTGATGCTCGATACTCCGAGGGTCGGATTCGCGACGAACACGAGCGGCGACTGCGCGACGAGCGTGATCGGCGCGAAATCCTTCAGCGTGTCGTAAGGCAGACTCTTGCGCAGCGCCGGATTGATCGAGTGCGTCGCGCTCGCGAGAAACACGGTGTAGCCGTCCGCTGGCGCGGCTGCGGAAATCTGCGTCGCGATGACCTGCCCGCCGCCGCCCCGGTTGTCGACGACGACCTGCTGGCCTAGGGTTTCGGTGAGCTTCGCGGAAATCAGGCGACCGACGATGTCGCCCGCGCCGCCGGGCGGATACGGGACGACCATGCGAACCGCGCGCTGCGGATAGGCGGCGCCGGCCGCGAATGCACACGCCGTCACGCTGAACGCCGCCATGGCGAACAAAGAACACGCTGCGGAGCAAATGCGCTGCTTCAAGAACACTCCTCGGATGTCATTGTTCTTCATTTTAGCGCGTCGATACCGCACATCGGCAGCAGTCCCACTCACCCTGACTTTGCCCTGAAGGGGGAGCGGCAGTTTTCTTCCGCACCCGTGGAAGAAAAGGCTCTCCTTTCCCTCAGGGAGAGCACGCTCGCGTGCGAGGGGCCCCGGGATCGGGGTGGGTTTTAAAGGAAAGGGGTTACCGAGGGAAACCTTGGTTTCCCTCTGTTCGTTTACCGCCCATCGGGTCCCGACGGGACCTAAGCGGCCACGCTCTTGCGTGGCGCGACCGCGGCATCGGCCCTCAGCAGATCCATGAGCTTGCGCACCGAGCCCAGGTCCTCGAGCTTCGCAACCGTCGCGATCACCTCGTCGATACGCGAGCCGGACATCCGCAGCTTCGCGTACGTACGAAATTTCGCCTCGATCTGCGCTCGCGTGAGCCGGTTCTCGGGCGCTCCGCGAGGCGTGTCGCAGCGCACCTTCAGGATGCTGCCGTCGTGGAGCTCCGCTGCGATGACGCTCTGCACCTCCTTGAGCGACGCATCCGCCACGACTTCGACGTTTTCGGCAGCGAAGGTCTTGAGCTTCGGATCGTTGTAGCGCCCGGGCTCGAACTGCGCGAGGGTGAGCTCGCGGTCGTGCAGGATCGCGGAGGCCGCGTAGTGCGTCGAGAGCAGCGCGTCGAACTTGCCCTGGTAACGCGGGAATATGCCGTGCATCTTGACCGCGGTCTCGCCCATCGAGATGCGTACCTTTCGAACCTGCGCGGGCTTGAGGTCGTGCTTCTCCACGAGATCGAACATCGCGGTGACCATGCCTTGTATCGTCGACGCCGAAGGCCACAGCCTGAGCGCGATCTGCTCGAGCTCCCAGCGCGTGCCGAGGCCTTCGAGCGCGGTCTCCGGCTTGCCGCCGTTGGTGTAGGTGTTGTAGAGGCCGCCGTCTTTCGCCGTCAGGAATTCCTGCGTCGCGAGAAAACCCTGCTGCGCGAGCAGCGCGGCCATCAGCCCCGAGAGCGCGCCGCGGCACTGGTGGAACTTGACCGTGGGTGTCCCCCACGCCGCGAACGTTCCCGCAGCCTGGCTGCCCGCGAGACCGAAAGCTTTGGCCATGGTTTCGGTATCGAGGCCGATCAGCCGCCCGACTGCAGCAGCCGAGCCGAAAGGTCCCATGACGCCGGGCCCGTGCCAGCCGCGCCGGCGAAACTCGGGGAAATCGAGGCTCACGCCGATACGCGTCGTGATCTCGCACCCGGCCGCGAGCGCGACGAGCAGCGCCTTGCCGCCGAGGTTGTCGCGCTCCGCGATCAGCAGCGCAGGGGGCATGACTTCGGGTGTCACGTGCGTGAGCGTCGAGCGATGGATGTCGCACATCGTCACCGCGGTCACGAGATACGCGTTCAGCAGGGTGGCGCCGGCCAGCGACAGGTGATCGCCGCCGATGATGCTGCTTTCAGTGGACTGCGCGAGCGCCGAGGCAAAGGCGGCGACCTGCTTCGTCTCCTCGCCCTGATGACCGGCGATCGCGCACGCGAGCGTGTCGAGCAGCAGGTCCTTGCAGTACTCGCGCGTGCCCGAGGGGATGCTTTCTAAATCCAGATTCGCTGCGAATCGCGCGAGGGCAAGCGTGGGATGGTCCTGCATGGTCTCTCCTATGATGAGTGCGGCCGCAAGCGGCAGGGCCGTCGTTGTGCGCTTACGTTAAGCGCAGCGCTTCGAAACCGCAAGGTTGACCGTGCAGCGGCGCAGGTCGCGCTGATTTCGGGCTCGGGATCGGAGGAGCCTCGCGACTGGTTCCTGACGAACGAGATGAAACTGGATGCGCGCACCAAGGTGAACCGGCTCACGGGCTCGAAGCGCATGTTCTCGCACGCCATCTTCATGCCGGGAATGCCCGGGTGGATGGACAAGGTCGACCATGATATCGCAGTGCTCAAGCCGGATTCGTTCAAGGGCTACACCGTGGGGGACAACACCAACAAGCATCTCGCGCGCCATCCGTGGCGCCTCGACGACGAGAAGCTCCTGTACCCGTTCTACGAGAAGCTCGTGAAAGCGGGGCTCTCCAACGTCTGCGTTCACAAGGGCCTGTTCCCGCCCGAGACCGCGGCAAAATTCGGCAACCTCCTCCCCTATGCCGACGTCCGCGACGTCGGCAAAGCGGCGAAAGACTGGCCGCAGCTGAACTTCATCGTGTATCACTCGGGCTTTCGCTATACCGGCGGTGCGTACAAGGTCGGCATGGAGCAGTTCGACAAGACCGGCCGCATCGACTGGGTCACCGACCTCTCCGAAATTCCGGAGAAGTTCGGCGTGAAGAACGTCTACGGCGACCTCGGCCAGATCTTCGCGTGGACCGTCGTCTCGGAGCCCCGCCTGGGCGCGGCGGTGATGGGCATACTCGGCAAAGGCCTCGGATACGACCACGTGGTCTGGGGCACCGACGCGGTCTGGACCGGCGCGCCGCAGTGGCAGATCGAAGGCC
>JAQGMV010000128.1 GCA_028292225.1 Betaproteobacteria bacterium | reverse complement strand
GCGGCGTATGAGGAAGCGCTGCTGCGCATCCGGCGGGAGCATATCGGCGCCGGGCCGGTGGATGCGGCGATAGCGAGCCTGACCACGCCGACGGATCACGAAGTCGCGGGGCAGTGGATCGCGAACTTCATTCGAAGGTCAGTCAGCCCTAATCCTTAAGCCCTGCTGCGAGCGCCAGGCGCTGTCGCCGCTTAGCGAGCCCCTGTTTGGGCGCAGCCGCAGTCCCTCGCTGAGCTATGATGCTGCGATAACAAATCCACGCGTCGACGAGGGAGCAGCACATGCATTTCGGCCGCCATAAACACAACATCCGGCGCGCGCTCGGTTTTCTTTGCATCGCGCTCGCGTGCGCTGTAGCGGCCGCAGCCCCTCAGGTCCAGGTCTTCAATCCTCAAGGCGAAGCGAAAGGCGTGCGCCAGGCGATCGCGCGATTCAGCGAACCCGTCGTCGCGTTCGGCGATCCGCGCCTGGCGGATCCGTTCACCATTCAGTGCGACGGCGACGCGGCAAAGACCAAAGGGCGCGGCCGCTGGGCGGACACCCGTAACTGGATTTACGACTTCGAGGCCGATCTTCCCGCGGGCCAGCGCTGCCGCTTCACCCTCAAAGCCGATTTCAAAAGCCTGAACGGCCAACCCGTCGAAGGCGCTCGAGAATTCGCCTTCCATACCGGAGGTCCGGCAGTGATGGCCTCACTGCCTCGCGAAGGCTCCGAATCGATAGACGAAGAGCAGGTGTTCCTGCTCGCGCTCGATGCCCCTGTCGACAACGGCAGCCTCGTCAGCGGCGCGTGGTGCGAAGCGGCAGGAATCAACGAGCGCATCCCGGTCAGAACGATCTCCGAGAAGGAAACGCGCGAGATCCTCGAGGCCAACAAATACCGCACCTACGACCTTTTCAGCGTCTATCTCAAAGGCCGCTCCGAGATTCCGCTGTCGCGCTTCAAGGTCGAAGACAAGCGCTGGAAAGACCTGCCGATCGTCGGTGTACGCTGCGTGCAGCGCCTACCCGCCGGCGCCGACGTCGGGCTCGTGATCGGAGCGCAGGTCAAGACCCGCACCGGCATCGAGCGCGCCCAACCGCAGCGTCTCGCGTTCAAGGTGCGCCCGACCTTCACGGTAAAGCTCACGTGCCAGCGCGTGAACAAGGACGCGGCGTGCCTGCCTGTGACGCCGATCACGCTCGACTTCAACGCGCCGGTTCCGCGCGACACCGCAGCGGGCATCCGGCTCAAGGCGAAAGACGGCAAGAGCTACGAGCCCACGCTGGAAAAGAACGACAAGTCCGCAGTGACTGCGGTCACTTTCGCCGGTCCTTTCCCCGAGAAGACCGCCTTCACCATCGAGCTGCCGCGCAGCTTCAAGGACGACGCGGGCCGCGAGCCGGACAACAAGGCGTCGTTCCCCCTCTCGACCGCGACCGACGAATTCCCGCCGCTCGCCAAGTTTCCCGGCCGCTTCGGGATACTCGAGCTCAACGCCGATCCGCTGCTGCCGGTCACGGTGCGCAACGTCGAAGCGAAGATCGCGGGCCGTCAGGTCGAGATGGGAACCGGCCAGGCGATTCCCGGGCGCACGCTGCGCGTCGACGACGAGATCGCGATCATCCAGCGCAATCGAGATTTCAGCCGCAAGGCGAACGAGAAGCGAGCCGGGAAAGCGCTGAAGCGCGAGGTGCGCGAAGGCGAGATCCAGGCGATCCCCCGCAACGAGAAAGCTGTGCCTTTCGAAGTCCCTCGGGCTCATGGCGACAAGGAGCTCGAGGTCATCGGCATTCCGCTGAAGAAACCGGGTTTCTATATCGTCGAGCTCGCGAGCCCGCGGCTGGGGCGCGCGCTGCACGGCGAAGACAAGCCGTATTACGTTTCCACCAGCGTGCTCGTCACCAATCTTTCGGTGCACCTTAAGCTCGGGCGGGAAAGCTCGCTCGTATGGGTGACCTCGCTCGACCGCGGCAAACCGGTGCCGAACGCGAACGTCACCGTGCGGGACTGCACCGGCAAGGTCTGGTTCGAAGGAAAGACCGACGGCAATGGCCTGGCACTCGCCGGCGACCGGCTGCCGGTCAACGAGCTCATTCCCCAGTGCGGCGACTACGAGCGCGTCCTGATCGCGTTTGCCCGCATGGGCGACGATCTCGCATTCACCTATTCCAACTGGAACGAAGGCATACAGCCGTGGAATTTCAATTTTGCCGCCGAGCAGCGCCGCCGCGGCCCGGTCAGCGTGCACACGGTGTTCGACCGGATGCTGTTCCGCGCCGGCGAGACCGTCAGCATGAAGCACGTCGCGCGCGTTCCGGTCGGCGCGGGCTTCCGCCTTCCGCAAGCCGATGAGCTGCCGCGTGCGTTCGAGATCGAGCACCTGGGAAGCGGCCAGAAATACAAGGTGGAAGCGGTTTTCGACGATCAGGGAATCGCCGAAGCGGCGTGGAAGATTCCGCAGGAAGCAAAGCTCGGGACCTATCGCCTCGCGTGGACCGGCAAGCCCGTGCAGTCGAACGGGGTTTTTCGCGTCGAGGCTTTCCGCATCCCGCTCATGCGCGCGGTGCTCGCGCAGCCGAAAGAGCCGGCGATCAAGCCGGGCTCGCTGAAGCTCGACGCAGCGGTGACCTACCTCTCGGGCGGCCCTGCTGCGAACCTCCCGGTGAAGATGCGTTATCGAGTCGAAGAACGCAGCGTCGACTTCCGCGACTACTCCGACTTCCAGTTCGGCGGCAAACCGGTGAAGGAAGGCGTGCAGCAAGGCGCTGTCGAAGACATCTGGAGCACCTTCGAGCCCGACGAGGACAACACCGAGCCCGCGGCCAGCGCAGGTCCGACGACGGTTAAAACCCTGGCTCTCGATCCCGCCGGCACCGCAAAGCTCCCCATCGACAAACTGCCGACGATCGATCGCGCATCGAATCTTCTGGTCGAAATGGAATACAGCGACCCGAACGGCGAAGTGCTCGCCGTCGCCACGAACGTGCCGCTGCACCCCTCGGGCGTATACGTCGGCATCAAACCCGAAGGCTGGGCCGCGAACAGGAAAGCGGTCCGCGCACAGGTCGTCGCGCTCGATCCGAACGGCAAGCCGCTCGCGAATCGTTCGGTCACGGTGGACGTCTACGAGCGCAAGACCTATTCCAACAGGCGTCGCCTCGTCGGCGGGTTCTATGCGTACGACACGAGCACCGAGACCAAACGCGCAGGCTCGGCGTGCTCGGGATCGACCGATGCTCGCGGGCTCATGTTCTGCACGGTGAATCCCAAAGCCTCGGGCGAGCTGATCCTCGTCGCGCGCGCGAAGGACGACAGCGGTCGCGAATCGTTTGCGACTGCCAGCGTCTGGGTGCGCGGCGACGACGAGTGGTGGTTCGAGCCGACCAACCACGACCGCATCGATCTCATCGCCGAGAAGAAGCGCTACGAGCCGGGCGAGACCGCGAAATTCCAGGTGCGCATGCCTTTTCGCGAAGCGAC
>JAQGMV010000092.1 GCA_028292225.1 Betaproteobacteria bacterium | reverse complement strand
GTCAGCGCGCAGCGCTGACCGAAGCGCTCTGCTGCAACAGCTTCAGCATCGCCGCGGCCTTGTCGAACGTTTCCTGATACTCGTCGTCGACCTGCGAATCGGCGACGATTCCGCCGCCCGCCCAGAGCCTGATCTCACCGCGCGAATACACCATCGTGCGGATCGCGATGTTCAGATCCATGTTGCCGTCGAAGCCGAGATAGCCGATCGCGCCGCAATACACGCCGCGGCGATGGGGCTCGAGCTCTTCGATGATCTGCATCGCGCGAACCTTGGGGGCGCCGGTGATCGATCCGCCCGGGAACGAGCCGCGTAAAAGATCGACCGCGTCGCGTCCAGGCGCGAGCTCGCCCGTCACCGTGCTCACGAGATGGTGAACGGTCGCGAAGCTCTCCACGTCGAAGAGCCTGGGCACACGCACCGAGCCCGTCCGGCAGTTCCTCGACAGATCGTTGCGCAAGAGGTCGACGATCATCACGTTCTCGGCCCTGTCCTTCGCGCTCTCGCGCAGCGCCTGCACGAGCCCGGCGTCCAGCCGAGCGTGCCCCGCGCGAGGGCGCGTGCCCTTGATCGGCTTCGTCTCGACGCGCCCGTCCCGAACCTCGAGAAAGCGCTCGGGAGAAGCGCAGAGGACCTGCACGTACGGCGTGCTCAGGTATGCGGAGAACGGCGCGGGATTCAGCACTCGCAGCGCCTGATACGCGAGCCACGCATCGCCTGACGCGCTCGCGCCGAAGCGTTGGGCGAGATTGACCTGATAGCAGTCGCCCTCGGCGATGTAGCGTTTGATGCGCTCGAAAGCGGTGCCGTAGCGCTCGCGCGATATGTTGGATGCGACGCTAGAGGTCACGCGGAATGCGGCGCGACGGCGCTCGTCTCGCGGCTCGCTGAAGAGCGTGACGAGCCTGTCCCACTTGAGATCGGTTTCGGGATCGCGGCCCTGTCCCACGAGCCATGTGCGGCGCTCGACGTGATCGACGACGACCGCCCAATCGTAGATGCCGATCGCCATTTCCGGGATCCGCTCCGCGTCGTGCGCCCGCACGGGGAGGCGCTCGATCCTCCGCGCGAGATCGTATCCGAAATAACCGATCGCGCCGCCGCAAAAAGGCAGGAAGCTCGCGCATTGCGAATCTGCTGCGAGCATCGTGCGCACGAGCGAGAAAGGGTCCTCGCGCGAGAGCTCGACGCCGTCGGCGTCGATTTCGGTCAGGTTGCCGCGAGTGACGAGGCGGATATACGGCTGGGCCGAGAGGATGTCGTAACGCGACTGCCCCGCGTGATGCCTGCCGCTGTCGAGGAACACCGCCCACGGCAGGTCCGCGATCGCTTCGAAGAGCGGGGCGCTGTCGGGTCGGTACGGCAGCTCTGTGAGTAGGGGGGGGCTCATAGAATCAAAAACTTTTCACCACGAAGGACACGAAGGGGCACGAAGGAACTTCAAAAGCCTCAATGCGAAGGACGCAAAGAATGCGAAGGTAAAACAAAGGTTTTCAGCGGTGATTCTCGACTTTTTCGCTCCTGGCGCGCACAGACTGAATTGTCCATCGCTTTCCCTTTGCGTCCTTTGCGTCCTTTGCGTTAAAGCTTTTTAGTTTTTCCTTCGTGCCCCTTCGTGTCCTTCGTCGTTAATGCTTTTCGCTTTCAGTAAACGACGACACTGCGGATCGACTTGCCTTCGTGCATCAGGTCGAAACCCTTGTTGATGTCTTCGAGCGCGAGCTTGTGCGTGATGAGGTCGTCGATGTTGATCTTGCCGTCCATGTACCAGTCGACGATTCCAGGCACGTCGCGCCGTCCCTTGGCGCCGCCGAACGCGGTGCCTTTCCATACGCGGCCGGTGACGAGCTGGAAAGGCCGCGTGCTGATTTCCTGGCCTGCGCCGGCAACGCCGATGATGACCGACACGCCCCAGCCTTTATGGCAGCACTCGAGCGCCTGGCGCATCACGTTCACGTTGCCGATGCATTCGAAGCTGTAATCGGCTCCGCCTTTGGTGAGGTTCACGAGATACGGCACGAGGTCGCCCTCGACCTCTTTCGGATTGACGAAGTGCGTCATGCCGAACTTTTCCGCGAGCTCGCGCCTGCCGGCATTGAGGTCGACCCCCACGATCATGTCAGCGCCGGCGAGGCGTGCGCCCTGTATGACGTTCAGGCCGATACCGCCGAGGCCGAAGACGACGACTTTCGCGCCGGGCTCGACTCTCGCCGTATTGATGACGGCACCGATTCCCGTGGTGACTCCGCAGCCGATGTAGCACACCTTGTCGAAAGGCGCGTCTTCACGGATCTTAGCGAGCGCGATCTCCGGCACGACGGTGTAGTTGGCGAACGTCGAAGTGCCCATGTAGTGCATGATTTTTTTACCGCCGATGGAAAAGCGGCTCGTGCCGTCGGGCATGACCCCCTGCCCCTGCGTCACGCGGATCGCCTGGCACAGGTTCGTCTTCCCGGACACGCAGTACTCGCACTGCCGGCATTCCGGGGTATACAGCGGGATGACGTGATCGCCTTTCTTCAGCGTCTTCACGTCGGGGCCGACGTCGACCACCACGCCCGCGCCCTCGTGGCCGAGTATCGAAGGAAAAAGGCCTTCCGGATCGTCGCCGGAGCGCGTGAACTCGTCGGTGTGGCACAGGCCCGTAGCCTTGATCTCGACGAGCACTTCGCCCGCCTTCGGGCCTTCGAGATCGACGGTTTCGATGACGAGCGGCTTGCCCGCTTCGAATGCGACGGCGGCTTTGACTTTCATGCTCTACCTCAGGATTCAGTTCAATCGGGGAAAATCCCGAATGTCGAATGTTAACCTCTGAAGGCTGAATCCCGAATCCTGAACTCCGGATCCTGAATCGTGAATCCTGCACCTCGAGGCCGCTTCGCGCCCTCACCGACGGGCCCGCTGCACTTCGGCTCGCTCGTAGCGGCCGTCGGCAGCTATGTCGACGCGCGCGCACGCGGCGGGGAGTGGCTCGTGCGTATCGAAGACGTCGACACTCCGAGGGTCGTTCCGGGCGCTGCCGACGACATCCTGCGCACTCTGGAGGCGTGCGGAATGGCATGGGACGGCAGCATCGTTCACCAAAGCACGCGCAGCGACGCTTACCACGCGGCCCTGCATGAATTGCGCCGGCAGAGAAACGTTTATGCGTGCGCCTGCAGCCGCCGCGAGATCGCGGATTCGGCAGTCGCGGGAATCGAAGGCTACGTGTATCCGGGAACGTGCAGGGGCGGTCTGGCGCAAGCGCGCAAGGCGCGCGCGTGGCGCGTTCGCACCCGGGGTGCGGTGATCGGGTTCGACGACGTCATCCAGGGCCGTGTCGAACACGACCTCGAAAAGGACATCGGAGACTTCGTGCTGTATCGCGCCGACGGGGTGTACGCCTATCAGCTCGCGGTCGTGGTCGACGACGCCGAGCAGGGGATTACGCACGTCACGCGCGGCTCCGACCTGCTCGACTCCACCCCTCGCCAGATCCATCTCCAGGACCTGCTCGGCGTGCGCACGCCGGTCTACGCCCACCTGCCGGTCGCCGTCAACGCGCAGGGGCAGAAGCTCTCGAAGCAGACCCTCGCCCAACCGGTGGATCGCGACCGGATTGCCGAGTCACTGGTACTCGCGCTGCGCTTCCTCGGTCAGGAACCTCCCGCCGGCCTCGAAGCCGCAGGCATGAACGACATCTGGCATTGGGCGATGCCGAACTGGCGGCTGGAACGTGTGCCTAGGGTGCGCACGCAGGTCTTCGATGCGTGAAATTGCCGCAGGCAGGGCTCTGCGCTACGTGAATGCTTCGGTGACGAGCGCGCCGCGCTCGAACGCGACGAGCGCGCGCGGCTGCATCCGCGTCCATGTCTCGTTGTCCGTGAGAGGGGTCGTTGCAATCACCGCGACCTTGTCATCCGGTGTGGTCAAAGCGTTGAAATCGACCGTCACGTCCTGGTCGATGAGGTGGGCCTGCGCGAAAGGCGCGTGGCGCAGGATGTAGCAGAGGTTGTCGTAGCAGTGAGCGATCAGGTACTCGCCGTTGGACAGCAGGTAGTTGAACCGGCCGTGCTGCGCGATTTCCGCAGTCACTTCGCGCAGCAGGTCGAAAGACTCGCGCAGCGAAGGCTGCCCTTCAGGGAAGCGCGCGCGCAGCCGCTCGAGCATGTAGCAGAACGCGCGCTCGCTGTCGGTGGCCCCCACGGGCTGGTACTGGCCTTGAAGCTCGGGCGCGAAATCCTCGAGCGTTCCGTTGTGCGCGAATATCCAGTAGCGGCCCCAGAGCTCCCGCATGAAAGGGTGCGTGTTTTCGAGGGCGACGACGCCTTTGGTCGCCTTGCGAATGTGCGCGATCACGTTCATCGAGCGGATCGGGTAATTGCGAACGAGCTCGGCGATCGGCGACTCGACGGCCGGTTTGGAGTCGAGGAACACGCGCGCGCCCGGGCCTTCGAAGAAAGCGATCCCCCAGCCGTCCGCGTGCTGATCGGTCTCGCCGCCTCGACGATGGAAGCCTTCGAAGGAGAAACAGATGTCCGTGGGGACATTGCAGTTCATGCCGAGGAGCTGGCACATGATGTCGGCTTCGATGAAGTGATTGAAGGGAGAGTGCGCACCAGCGGGAAGCCGGGCTCCCGCTCACTGGAACAGTCTACCGAGGTTGATCGCACGAGACCAACCAAATTGGCCGGCTTTGCACTGCCGATATTTGCCTGCGCGGTGTAAACCGGACAGAATTACGGCCCGTTGTAAACCAGCGGATCGAAGTAAAAACAAAGGAGGAAGTGCATGAGACTCACACGGTTCCGGAGAGGCGCCGTCACGACTGCGATCCTTGCAGTCATCGCCTCGGCGCCCGCCGCGGCGGCGGACGCTGCCAAGGACTACCCCAACCACCCTATCCGGATGCTCGTCCCGAATGCACCCGGCAGCTCGGTGGACACGCTCGGGCGCATCTTCGCGCAGGCGCTGACGCAGGCGAGTGGGCAGCAGGTGGTGATCGACAACCGCGCGGGCGCGGGCGGCACGCTCGGGATGGAGATCGGCAAGAACGCGAACCCCGACGGCTACACGATACTTTCGGCGTCGACCGCCGCGATGACCATCGCGCCGTACATCTATTCGCGGTTGCCTTTCGATCCCTTGAAGGACTACGAGTTCGTCACGCTCTTCGGCATCACACCGAATGTGCTCGTCGTCCATCCGTCGCTGCCGGCCAAGAGCGTGAAGGAGCTCATCGAGTACTGCCGCAGCAAGCATGGGGAAGTGAACATGGCTTCCGCCGGGCCCGGCTCGCAAAGCCATCTCGCGGGCGTGGTGCTGCTGAGCCAGGGCAAGTTCCAGTCACTGCACGTGCCTTATAAAGGCGGCGGTCCGTCGGTTGCGTCGGTCGTCGCCGGCGAATCGCAATGGACCATCACGCCGGCGCCGGCTGTGGCCGGGCTGATTCGCAGCGGCAAGCTGCGGGCGCTCGGGCACAGTCTTCCGAAACGCAATGCGCTGCTGGGTGATATGCCGTCGGTCGCAGAGACTGTGCCGTCATTCGAGTACAGCGGCTGGAACGGCCTGCTCGCGCCTAAAGGCACGCCGAAGCCCATCCTCGACAGGCTGCGTGAGCTGACGATCAAGGCGGTGCAGTCGCCGGACCTGAAAAAAGCCTTCGACCAGCAGTTGACGGCGGTCCAGACCAACACGCCCGCCGAATTCCGCGCTTTCGTGGCAAAGGAGCTCAAGGAGATGGGGCCGGTCGTGAAAACGGCGGGACTGAAGATCGAATAACCGGTTTTCACAAAAAACCCGAAATGAAAAAGGGCCAGCGATGCTGACCCTTTTTTCGTGGACCCGCCTGGCGCGCCAGACGGGGCGCGGGTTCTCAGTAGCGGCCGGGCAGTGCCCCGGAAGGATTCGCCGAGGAGCCCTGTTGCGCAGGTTGTATCGGCGGACGAACCTGCTGTGGAATAACGCTCACACCGCCCCGGGGCTCAGCGATGCGTCCCGCCGCGGCCTTGTCTGCCGGCGTGGCCACCACGACCCCCGCGACCTCCGGAGGCGTATTGACCTTGTCGACGCGTTTCGCACCCTGCATCGGGCTTTCTCCGTACACGATCCTGCCGTCGGGCATGGTCGACTTGTACAGCGGGTCTCCGGCCATCACGCCGGGGGCGGCGAGTGCGAGCACGACCGCCAATGCCGAAGTTCGTAGGCTCATGTGCTCCTCCTGTCTGTAGGCCTGACTCATTCTAGTCCAACGCGCAGACCGGCGTCAGCGATGACAGGGGGGCGCGGTCAGACCGCGGCAGCCGCCTCGGAAGGCGGCATCGAGCCTTCGACCTGCTCGCTGCAAGGCAGCTTCAGGTAGTTCTTGCGGTCGCGCATGCAGCCCTCGCACAGGGCCGCGATGTAGCCCCAGTCGCTGACGCACAACGCGCCGGACCGGCCGCACTGCTCACAGGCGTAATCCACGCTCGCCCCCTCCGGGCGCCCTAAGCGGGCCACTGTTGAATGCGCCCCTGTATCCGGCGCCCCGAGTCCAGGCGCGCCGCCTCGTGCGCCGGGCCGAGTTGCCAGGCCCGGAGTTCTTCGATGCTTACGCTCGCATCGCCGATACGCCAGCAGTACCCGGGGCGCGCGGGGGCGCGGCGGTCTCTGTATGGTGGAGATAATTTGTGTTGACGTTTCATGGGCTTGAGTTCCTCTTCCCGATGAATTGCAAATGCCGTACCGGGGGTCAGCGCCGGATGGCCTGGGTGCCGAGGATGAGATAAGCGGCGGCGGACCATGCGGCTACTGCGACCGAAATGCTGCAGCCGATACCGAACCCTGCTGCGGGAATGATGAACAGCGGTACACGGGCGGCGAGCGCCTCCGCCGACGCGATCCCGAGGAACGAAGCTACGGCGATGAGCAGCCAGCGCGCTGCGTAGGTGAGCAGGATCGACCGGAGCCCGACGTTGTAACAGAGCGCCTGCTCGCGGCTGCGGGGGCTGCCGGTCGTGGCGTCCTTGAAGAAAGCGAAAGGATCGAGGTACAGCAGGAATTGTCGGCGCAGGGGGAGCCTCTCCCGCGCCTCGCGCGTGAGCAGCGCTTCTACTCCTGGATGGTCGGGAGAGAGTCTCATGGACG
>JAQGMV010000080.1 GCA_028292225.1 Betaproteobacteria bacterium | reverse complement strand
CAGCCGGAGTCCCTGCCGCCACGATGCGACCGCCCTCGTCGCCTGCGCCGGGACCGATGTCGATCACCCAGTCGCTGCCCGCGACGATGTGCATGTCGTGCTCGACGACCACTACGGTGTTGCCCGCATCGACGAGCCCGTCGAGCTGGGCCTTGAGCTTCTCGACGTCCGCGGGGTGCAGCCCCGTCGTCGGCTCGTCGAGGATGTAGAGCGTGTCGCCGCGCTGGATGCGCTGGAGCTCGGTCGCGAGCTTGATGCGTTGCGCTTCCCCGCCCGAAAGCTCGGTCGCCGGCTGCCCGAGACGCAGATACCCGAGACCGACTTCGCGCAGCACGCCGAGCGCGCGGCGCACGTGCGCCTCGTCTTCGAAGAACTGATGAGCCGCGTCGACCGTCATCCCGAGCACGTCTGCGATGTTCCTGTCGCGATACGTGACTTCCAGCGTCTTGGCGTTGTAGCGCGCCCCGTGGCACACCGGACACGGCGCATACACGCTCGGCAGGAACAGGAGCTCGACGCACACGAAACCTTCGCCTTCGCAGTTCTCGCAGCGGCCTTTCGCGACGTTGAACGAGAAGCGCCCGGCGTCGTATTTGCGCTGCTTCGCGAGCCTGGTCGCGGCGAAGAGCTTGCGCACATTGTCGAACAGGCCGGTATAGGTCGCGAGATTGGACCGAGGCGTGCGCCCGATCGGTTTCTGGTCGACCACTACGAGGCGTTTGATCTTTTCGATCCCGCTGGTGATATGGCCTTCGCTCGGAGTCGAGGCGGAGCGCTCGAGCTCTTCGGTTTCCTCGACGTCGACGGGGATCTCGTGACCGAGATGTCCGGCGACGAGTTCGACCAGCACCTGGCTCACGAGGCTCGACTTGCCCGAGCCCGACACCCCCGAGACGGTCGTGAATACACCCAGCGGAATATCGACCTCGAGCTTGTTGAGATTGTTGCGCGTGACACCTTCCAGCCGTAGCTGTCCATGAGACCCCCGCGGGGTTCGCGTGTAGGGTGCGTGATCGTCGAAGAGATAACGCCGCGTCTTCGACTCCTGCACGCGAGCCAGCCCCGCGAGCGGGCCGCTGTAGAGCACCTCGCCGCCGTGCTCGCCCGCGTCCGGCCCGATGTCGATGATCCAGTCGGCGTGGCGGATCACGTCGACTTCGTGATCGACCACGAACAGCGAATTGCCCGAGCTCTTCAACCGATCGAGTGCGACCAGCAGCGCTTCGGTGTCCGCGGGATGGAGCCCCGCCGAAGGCTCGTCGAGCACGTAGACCACGCCGAAGAGGTTGGACCGCACCTGGGTCGCGAGGCGCAGGCGCTGGAGCTCGCCGGGCGACAGGGTCGGCGTGCTGCGGTCGAGCGTCAGATAGCCGAGACCGAGATCGATCAGCACCTTGAGCCGTGCGCAGAGATCCTCGGCGATACGCTGTGCGACGATCACTTTCTCGGGATGCTCGGCGGCCATCTTCCTGATCTCGCTGCCATTGCCTTCCGCGGCCGGACGCATGATCGCAGCGAGACGCTTCAACGGCTTGCGTGAAATCTCCGCGATGTCGCAACCGGCGAAAGTCACCGACAGCGCTGCACGCCGTAGGCGCTTGCCGTGACACTCGGGGCATTCGGTGCTGATGAGGTGTTTCGCGACGCGCTTCTTGATCATCGCGCTCTGGGTGTTGGCGAAGGTGTTCATCACGTAGCGCTTCGCGCTCGTGAACGTGCCCTGGTAGCTCGGCTGCTCCCGCCGCTTGAGCGCACGCCGGACTTCGTGCGCATCGTAACCGGAGTACACCGGGACCGTCGGCTGCTCGTCAGTGAAGAGGATCCAGTCGCGATCCTTTTTCGACAGCTCGCGCCACGGCTTGTCGACGTCGTAGCCCAGCGTCATCAGGATCTCGCGCAGGTTCTGGCCCTGCCACGCCGGCGGCCACGCCGCGACTGCGCGCTCACGTATGGTCAGCGAGTCGTCGGGCACGAGAGAGCGGTCAGTCACGTCGTAGATGCGGCCGAGGCCGTGACACGTCGGGCACGCGCCCTGCGGCGTATTGGGCGAGAACGATTCGGCGTAGAGGATAGACTGGCCCGGCGGATAGTGTCCGGCGCGCGAATACAGCATGCGCAGGAGGTTGGAGAGCGTCGTGACGCTGCCGACCGACGAGCGGGAAGTCGGCGATCCGCGGTGCTGCTGGAGCGCGACGGCCGGCGGCAGCCCTTCGATCGTGTCGACTTCCGGAATCGAGAGCTGGTCGAAAAGCCGCCTCGCATACGGCGAGACCGAGTCGAGATACCGCCGCTGCGCCTCGGCATAGAGCGTCCCGAACGCGAGCGACGACTTGCCTGAGCCCGAAACCCCTGTGAAGACCACCAGCGCATCGCGCGGGATTTCGACGTCGACATTCTTTAGGTTGTGCTCGCGCGCCCCGCGCACGTGGACGAAACCCGAGAATTCTTTTTTCATGCTCCCGCACCGTATTGGAAATCGATACGGCACAAGCTGTGCAGGATTCGGTCCCGCGTCGCGCATGAGCTCCGCTCGTGGTCAAAGACCTCCATCCGC
>JAQGMV010000076.1 GCA_028292225.1 Betaproteobacteria bacterium | reverse complement strand
AGCACGCTCCAGGGCAATCACACCGGGGGCTCGCGCTCAACGGTCGGCGCGGGCAGCGTGTGCCATCTCGCGGCGCACAAGCTCATCGAAGAAGGCAAGGCGCTCGCCGCGCTGGAGATGCATCTCGAGCCTTCACAGATCAGCTACGGACACGGCGAGTTCAAGTCGAACGAGTCGGGGCGCAGCATCAAGCTCGCGGACCTCGCGAAGAAGAAGCCGCTGAGCATTCTCGCGGAAGGCAAGTTCGGATCGACGTTTCCCAACGGATGCCACATCGCCGAAGTCGAGGTCGATCCCGAGACCGGCGTCACCGAGATCGTCTCGTACTGCGCGGTCGACGACTGCGGCGTCGTGATCAACCACGCGATCGTCGAAGGGCAGTTGCACGGCGGCGTGGTGCAGGGCGCGGGCCAGGTTTTCGGCGAGCAGGTCGTCTACGACCCCGATACCGGACAGCCGCTGACGGCGAGCTTCCAGGATTACTACATGCCGCGCGCCGGGATTCTGCGCGAGATCCGCGGGCAGGAGCATCCGACTCCCAGCAAGGTGAGCCCGCTCGGCGTCAAAGGCGTCGGGGAATCGGGATGCACCGGTTCGATCCCGGTGCTGGTCGCCGCAGTCATCGACGCAATCCGCCCGCTCGGCATACAGCACCTCGACATGCCGCTCACGCCGGCCAAGGTGTGGCGTGCGATCGACAACATATCCAGGCAGAGTTCCTGAGGAGGTCCGCATGGCCAAGCTTCGCCACATCGCCATCAGCGTCGCTGATCCGCACAAGTCCGCCGAGTTCTACATGAAGGCGTTCGGGATGAAGAAAGTCGGCGAGACCGACTGGTCCGGCGCCCGCGGCGTGTATCTCAGCGACGGCACGATCAATCTCGCGCTGCTCAACTACAAGAGCGACCAGATGGCCGGCGAATGGCGCGGGCGCGAGTTCGTCGGGCTTCATCACCTCGGCTTCTGGGTCGACGACGTCGCCGCATCGAAAGAGGCCGTGGAAGCGGCGGGCGGTCAGTACTGGATGGGCGAGGCCGTGGAAGACGGTGGTTTTTACGAGATCAAATACCGCGACCCGGACGGCGTGGTCGTCGACATCACCGCGAATGGATGGGGCGGTGCGGTGAAGGACGTCGTGGCGGCGGTCGACAACACCGCTGCTCGAGCCGCTGCCAACGAGCCCTCGGTGGCGGGCAAGTCGGGGACCGGCGAGTGACGCGGAATGTGAATGTGCGCCGCTACGCCTCGGTCGCCGCGCTGCTCGCGCTTACCCTTCCGGTATCGGTTTCGACGGCAACCGCCCAGGAGTGGCCGAAGCAGAAGCCGATCTCGTTCGTCGTCGCGTTCGCACCCGCATCCGTCACCGACACGATCGCGAGGCTGATCGGCCAGAAGCTTTCGGAGTCCCTGGGCCAGGCCGTCGTCGTGGAAAACCGCCCCGGCGCGGGTGGAAACATCGGTGCGCAACGTGTACAGCATGCCGCACCCGACGGTTACACGATCCTCATGACCAGCAGCGCTTACGCGGTCAATCCGAGCCTGTACACGAACGCCGGGTACGACCCGCTGAAAGATTTCGTGCCGCTGATCCTCGCCGCCAGCACTCCGAATGCGATCTCGGTGCACCCGTCGGTGCCGGCGAAGAACCTGCAGGAGCTGATCAGGCTCGCACAGCGCGTTCCGCTCGCCTATGGTTCCCCGGGTATCGGCACGGCGCCGCACCTTTCGATGGAGCGCATCAAGACGCTCGCGAAGATCGACATCACGCACGTGCCGTATCAACCGGCGCAGGCGGTCACCGCGCTCGTCGGCGGCGAGACGCCGGTATTGTCGATCTCACTGTCGATACAGCTCCCGCAGATCAAGGCCGGCAAGATCCGCCCGCTCGCCGTCACGAGCGTACAACGCTCGGTGTGGCTGCCCGACGTGCCTAGCGTGTCCGAGCAGGGATACAAAGGCTCCGATGAGCTCAACTGGTTCGGGATTTTCGCGCCCGCCGCAACGCCGAACGCCGTCGCCGCGCGCCTCAATACCGAGATCAACCGTATCCTCCAGCTGCCGGACATCAGGGACAAGCTCGCTCAGCAGGGCCTCGACTATCGGCGCAACAGCCTTGTGGAGTTTTCCGCGTTCATCAAGAGCGAAGTGCCGAAGCTGGCGAAGGCGGTCAAGGAGTCCGGCGCCAAGGTCGAATGACGAGACCGCGCCAAGGATGTGACGCCGGCTTCTGCCCGCGGAGCTCTATGGCGCGCCTCCTCTCCTGCGCAGGGTGCCTGCCCAGGATCCAGCGGATGGCTGTGCGGCCTTACCCCAGCGCCTTGGTCACGATCTCCGCCACGTCTTTCGAAAGCCCCGGAGCGCGGCCTATGCGTTCGAGCGCCGCACGCGCGTGCGCCTGACGGCCTGCGTCGAACTTCTTCCAGCGGTCGAAACTGCGGGCCATGCGCGCAGCCACTTGCGGATTGAGCGCGTCGAGCTCGATGATTTTGTCGGCGAGGAAGTCGTAGCTGCTGCCGTCGGCGGCGTGGAAGCGAACGTGGTTGCCTGCGCTGAAGCCGCCGATGAGCGCGTACACCTTGTTGGGGTTGGAGATCGAAAACGCCGGGTGCGCCGTGAGCCGTTTCACCTCGGCCAGCGTGCCGGGCAGGCGCGACATCGCCTGCACGCGCAGCCACTTGTCGAGCAC
>JAQGMV010000075.1 GCA_028292225.1 Betaproteobacteria bacterium | reverse complement strand
CGAGCGGCAATTATTCCACAGCCGCTTGCGGGTGACAATTAAAGGTCTGAATTACTTCATGAAATCGGCTGGTGCGCGATCGCACACCCTACGCATCCAGCGACTTTGCCACGTAGGGCGCGCAGCGGTCGGGGCGCGGTAGCGCAACGACGCAGATTTCCTACTGCATGTGCTGGCCGCCGTTGATCGCGATGTTCGCGCCGGTGACGAAAGCGGCTTCATCGGAGCACAGGTAAGCGACGAGCCCCGCAACTACCTCGGGCTTTCCGAGTCGGCCGACCGGGATCTGCGGCACGATCTTCGAATCGAGAATGTCCTTCGGGATCGCCAGCACCATCTTCGTCCCGATGTACCCCGGCGAAATCGTGTTGACCGTCACGCCTTTGCGCGCGTATTCGAGCGCGAGCGCCTTGGTGAAGCCGTGCATGCCGGCTTTTGCCGCGGAGTAGTTGGTCTGGCCGAACGCGCCTTTCTGGCCGTTGACCGACGAGACATTGATGATGCGGCCCCAGCCGCGCTCGGCCATGCCGTCGATGACCGGCTTGGTCATGTTGAAGACGCTGTCGAGATTGGTCTTCATCACCGCGTCCCAGTTGGGCTTGTCCATTTTGCGGAAAGTCATGTCGCGCGTGATGCCGGCATTGTTGACCAGCACGTCGACCGGGCCGAACTCCGCAGCGACTTCTTTGAGCGCGCGATCGCACGACGTGTGCTCCGCGACGTCGACTTCGGTTGCGAAGAATTCATGGCCCTGCGATTTCATCTCCGAGAGCCACTGCGCGGACTTCGTATTGCCCGGCGAAAACGTTGTGACGACCTTGTAACCCATGCCTGAAAGCTTCACGCAGATCGCTTCGCCCAGGCCGCCCATACCGCCGGTAACCACCGCCACTCGCTGTGCCATGATGTCGTCCCTCCGCAAAAAAGCCGTGCTTCGCGCTGACTGCTAACTCAGTTTTTCCTTCACGTACCGCCCGGGCGCCGGCTCGATCTCCGGATAGTCGCCGCTTCCGAGCACGTGATTAGCCGGTACGCGTTCTCCCGCGTGTTTGGCGAGCCACGCGCTCCAGTGCGTCCACCAGCTTCCGGGCGCCGAGCGTGCGCCGGTCAGCCATCGTTCCGGGTCCTTGGTCAGTTTACCGCCGAGCCAGTAATTGCGCCGGTTGCGTGCAGCCGGATTGATGACACCCGCGATGTGGCCGCTCGCCGCCAGCACGAAGGTGATTTTTCCGCGCAGATGGCGCGCGCTGGCGTACGCCGTTTTCCACGGCACGATGTGATCCTCGCGGGTCGCGAGCACGTACGCGGGCATGTCGATCTTGCGCAGGTCGACCGGGACATCGCACATGCGAAGCGTCCCGGGCCGGGAAAGATTGTTTTCGAGATACATGTTGCGGATGTAGTAGGCATACATCGCGCCCGGCAGGTTGGTGCTGTCGCTGTTCCAGTAAAGCAGGTCGAAAGGGTCGGGCGTCTTGCCCTTGAGATAGTTGTTGACCACGTACTGCCAGATGAGATCGTTCGCGCGCAGGCTGGCGAAGGTCAGCGCGAGCTCGCGGCCGGGGAGCACGCCGCCCTCGGCGAAATCCCGCTCGCGCTTGTCCACATAAGGCTTGTCGACGAAAACCGAGAGCTCGCCGGTATCGCAGAAATCCAGCATCGTCGCGAGCAGTGTAAGGCTGGCGACGCGCTCATCATTCTGCGCCCTGCGCACCGCCAATGCGGATCCGAGCAGCGTGCCCCCGACGCAAAACCCGAGCGCATTCACCTTGTCGGCGCCGGTGATCTCCTGCGCGACGTCGAGCGCAGGCATCACGCCATGCGCGAGATAGTCGTCCCACGTCGCCTTGCCCATGGTCTCGGGCATGTTGCGCCACGACACGACGAAAACGGTGTGGCCTTCGCTGACGGCATAACCCAGGAACGAATTGTCCGGTTGCAGATCGAGGATGTAGTACTTGTTGATGCACGGCGGCACCACGACGAGCGGGCGCTCGTAAACGGTATCGGTGCCCGGCCGGTACTGGATGAGCTGCATGAACTCGTTTTCGAACACGACAACCCCGGGCGTGACGGCCAGATTGCCTCCGACTTCGAAAGCGGTTTCGTCGGTCATCGACACGAGCCCGCGATCCATGTCGAGCGCGAGATTGCGCAGGCCTCGCGTGAGGCTTTCGCCGTTGGTCTCGGCTGCAAGCTTCAGTGCTTCAGGGTTGCTCCACGGAAAATTCGCGGGGGAGAGGGCGTCGATGTACTGGCGCGCGTAGAACGCGAGTTTTTTTTTCGCGTGCGGCTCGAGCTCCGCGGCATCGACCAGCTCGCCGAGCCAGCGCGACCTCAGGAGATACGACTGCGCGAGCAGGTTGAAATACGGCTGCTGCCATTCGGCACCGCGAAAGCGCCGGTCGCCCGGCTCGGGCTCGACCACCCTGGGCGGAGGTCCATCAGCGTGCTGGGCGCTCACCGCGGACCAGAGCTCGAGCTGCTTCTGGTAATACCGGTTCTGGATCTCGAGCCAGCGCTCCGAATCGTTCGCGAAAGCCGCGGTGAGCGACTGCATCATCTCCGGTGCGCCGGGGACGACGCCGTCGCGTGAGATGGGCTTCATCACGTTCTCGAGGAGCTGCCGGTTGAATTCGGCGAGCGCCTGCATCGGAGTATTCCCTGAGTCTTCCATGAATGATGGCGTGATCTCTCGGTTCATTCTACCGGTGAAAGGCCGCGCGACGCATGACTGCAAAGTGCGGCGCACTTGTTTACCAGCATGCACTGTGCCGGTGCGCAGCGTTACCGCGGGCGCTTCAGGTGTGCGAATGTGCAAGCTCGGCTACGAGCCAGATGGTCCCGATGCCCAGGCCGATGAGGAGCACCTGCTGCGCGGTTGCCGCCAGCTCGGGACGTCGGTGCAGGCCGGGAATCAGATCGGCGACGGCCACGTACAACATGCTCGCCGAGGCAAGGCCGAGCAGCGGCGGGATCCACTGCTCGACGGTCTGCAGCGTGAAGTAGGCGAGGACGCCGCCGACGACCATCGCCACGCTCGAGAGCATGTTGAGCAATAGCGCCATGCGTTTGGTGTAACCCGAATGCAGCAGGATCAGGAAGTCGCCGACTTCCTGCGGGATCTCGTGGGCGATGATCGCGAGCGCGGTCACGACGCCGAGCTCGGTGTTCGCCAGGAACGCTGCGGCGACGAGGATCCCGTCGACGAAATTATGGAAGGTGTCCCCGATGAGTATCATCAGACCGCTGCGGCCGTGATCGTGGCCATGACCATGACTCCGGACCGGCGGCGCGTGAGGATCGTGCGCTTCGCACTCTTCGATATGGCAGTGCCGCCACAGGACGAGCTTTTCGAGTACGAAAAAAAGCAGGATGCCCGCGAGTATGGTGGCAGCCATCGAGTGTGCGCTGCTCGCAATCTCGAAAGCGTGAGGCAGCACTTCGATGAAGACTGCGCCGAGCAGTGCGCCGACCGCGTAGCTGATCAGCATCGGGACCTGCGCCGGCTTGGCGTAAGCCGCGAAGACAAAAGCGGCGAGCACGGAGAGGACGCCGCCGAGGAGCGTGGCGGCGATGATCCAGGAGAGGGTTGTCATGAGACGGTCTTAAGAGGCGCTGCGCGGCTGAGAGCGCCGCGCGCGAAACGGCGGATTATACGCCGAGGCTTTCCCCCGGCTTCGTCTCGATGGCCATGACGGTCATGACGAGGAGCCTTTCCCGGTCACCCTGAGCGTAGTGCGGCGAAGTCGAAGCTGTCGTGAGCTTGTCGAAGGGGGCGTGGCGACCTCGTGGCGCACGGAACAAGGGAAGTTACGGAGGGGAACCCTGGTTTCCCTGTGTTCGTTCACCGGTGCCGCCGCGTAGCGCGCCGGCACGCCAGATGAACGCGCCCATCCTGCCCGTGGTCCGGTCTCTGCGATACGAGTAGAAGCGCCGCGGGTCCGAGTAGGTGCACAGGCCGCCGCCGTATATGTACGTCACGCCGCAGCGCTCGAGCGCATGTCGAGCCAGCATCGGCAGGTCCGCGAGCCACTTGCCCGGCGTGTGCGCTTTGAACGCAGCAGCGGCGCCCGCGTCGCGCGAGGTATATGCCTCGTACACGTCGTCACCCACTTCGAACGCGTCGGGTCCGATGCCGGGGCCGATATACGCGAGCACTTCGCGTGCCTTCGCGCCGCGCGCCGTCATGCGGTGCACGGTATTCTCGATGACGCCTTCGGCAAGTCCCCGCCACCCCGCGTGCGCCGCGGCGACCACGCTTCCGCTGCGCTCGGCGAAGAGTACGGGCAGGCAGTCGGCGACCATGATGGCGCAGACGGTATCCGAAGCCGTAGCCACCGCCGCGTCGGCTTCAGGACGGTCGAGAACGCCTTCGGCTTCGAGGACGCGGGCGCCATGCACCTGCCTGAGCCATCGCGGCTCACCCGGGAGCAACGCTCGCAGCCGCGCGCGGTTCGCATCCACCGACGCGTCGTCGTCGCCGGTCGTGTGGCCCAGGTTGAAGCTCTCATAAGGGCCGGAGCTCACGCCGCCCGCGCGAGTCGTGATGACGGCGTGCACGTTCGCGGGCGCCGGCCAGTCGGGGACGATCCAGTCGGAATGCATGTGAATTGATGAATGCGAAATGCGGAATGATGAATAGAGGACGCTGCGCCGATTGCTGCGCATCAGCCACGAATGCTCAGTGTCTCTCGGTGATCGCCACGCTGGCGAGCGCTCTCATCAGCTCGCGCAGGTCTTCGGGTATCGGCGCCTGCCAGCTCATCGGCTCGCGCGAGGCCGGGTGCACCAGGCCGAGCTTTTGCGCGTGCAGCGCCTGGCGGTGAAACGCGAGCTCCGGCCTGATGCTGCGCTTGCCGTACACCGGGTCGCCGAGGAGTGGATGCGCGATGGAGGCGAGGTGCACGCGGATCTGGTGGGTGCGGCCGGTCTCGAGGTTGCACTGGAGGAGAGTCGCATGGGCGTAGCGTTGAACGACGTGATAGTGCGTCACGGCCGGTTTTCCCCGCGCCGCCACGGCCATGCGCGTGCGGCTTACCGGATGGCGGCCGATCGGCGCGTCGACCTTGCCGTCGCGCGCGACGTGGCCGTGGGCGATCGCCGCGTATTCGCGTTTGACGGTGCGTGCCTGGAGCTGGCGCACGAGCTCGGTCTGCGCGGTCAGCGTCTTCGCGACCACGAGCAGCCCGCTCGTATCCTTGTCGAGGCGGTGCACGATGCCCGCGCGCGGCACGCCCGCAAGCCGCGGCTCGTGCTGCAGCAGCGCGTTGAGGAGCGTCCCGTCCCAGTTGCCGCTGCCCGGGTGCACGACGAGTCCCGGCGGCTTGTCGATGACGATCAGGGATTCGTCCTCAAAGATGATGGAAAGCGGGATGTCCTGCGGCAGATGGCTCAGCGCTGCCGGGTCGGCGGCAGGCCGAACCTCGAGCGATTCACCACCGCGAAGTTTCACCCGCGGGATCGCGGCAGCGCCGTCCAGGATCACGCGCTCGTCGCGCACCCATTGCGCGAGCCGGCTGCGTGAATGCTCCGGCAACAATCGCGCGAGGGCCTGGTCCAAACGCAGTCCGGCGCACTCGGCGGGCACCCTGAGCTGCACCGCGTCAGGTTCGACCCGTGCGCTATAATTCTGTTTTTCGTGGGGTTTTTGCATGATCACACGTAGTTTAGCGGCAATCCTCGTGCTGCTTCTCGGCTGGACGCTCGGCGCGTGCAGCGCGTTCAAGGACGTCGACGAGACCAAGGGCTGGTCGGCTGCCAAGCTGTACTCGGAAGCCAAGTCGAACCTGGGCGATCGCAATTACGACCAGGCGATCAAGTATTACCAGAAGCTCGAAGCCCGCTATCCCTACGGCCGCTTCGCGCAGCAGGCGCAGATCGAAGTGGCCTATGCGCATTACAAGCAGGCCGAGCCGGCGCTCGCCGTTGCGGCGGCCGACCGCTTCATCAAAATGCATCCGAATCATCCCAACGTCGACTACGTCTACTACCTGAAAGGTCTCGCGAACTTCAACGAAGACCTCGGCATCATGGGTTTTCTCAGCGGGCAGGACCAGAGCGAGCGCGACCCGAAAGCCGCGGTCGAGTCGTTCGACTCGTTCAAGGAGCTCGTCGCGCGCTACCCGCAAAGCAAGTACGCGCCGGATGCGCTGGAACGCATGAGGTACCTCGTGAACGCCCTCGCCGCGCACGAGGTTCACGTCGCGCGCTATTACCTGAAGCGCGGGGCGAATATTGCCGCGGCCAATCGCGCTCAATTCGCGCTGAAGACTTATCCCAACGCGCCCGCGAACGAGGAGGGCCTGGTGATCCTGGTCAAGGCCTACGACGCGCTCGGCATGAACGACCTTCGCGACGACGCAGAGCGCATCATGAAGAAGAATTTTCCGAAGAGCGTGTACCTCAGGGGCGGCGGACCGGGAAATACATCATGGTGGCGGCCGTGGACCTGGTAGCGCGCTGGCGGCGGCGGTGAAGCCAAGCGCGCATAAAACGCGCGCAGCCGCGGCTCAGTAACGAGCCGGAGGGAAACCAATGGTTTCCCTCCGGCACCGCCCTTTCTTCGGCGCTCTACCGAGCGCTTCGCGGCCTCACCGGCTCAGGCGTTTTACTACGGACATGAACTCGTCGACTGCAGGCTCGCCGCGGCCGGCTTTGATCGCGGACTGAACGCAGCCGTGGGCGTGGTCTTCGAGTAACTGCATGGCCACGGCGTCGAGCGCCGAGCGTATCGCGGCGATCTGGGTGAGCACGTCGACGCAGTAGCGATCCTGCTCGATCATCCCGGCGACCCCCCGCACCTGGCCGCTGATCCTGGAGAGCCTTTTGAGCAGCGCGTCGCGATGAGGCTGTGCGACGCGCGGCGTGTCCGGGGCCGATGTGGTTTTCCGGGGTTTAGCTGACGACGTCATAGCCCGCGTCTTCGATCGCCGCATGCAGGTCGGCCGGCTTCACACGCGCCGGCTCGTATTGCACCGTCGCCGTCGAATCGGCGAGCGACACGTCGGCGTTTTCGACACCGTCGAGCTCGCGCAGCACACGCTGCACCGAGGCCACGCAGCCGCCGCACGTCATGCCGCGGATCTTCAGGGTTGTGGTTTCCATTTTGTCTCCTATCGTGGCTCGTAAGCGTGAACGGTAAACGGTAAGCCGTTTTTCACGGTGCTACGTTACCGACCTCGAAAGAATTCCGTACCGTTCCGCCCGGTTCACCGCTCACCGTTTACCGGGTTTCCAGCGTTTCAGCAGCAACGAATTGCTCACGACCGACACCGAGCTCAACGCCATCGCTGCGCCGGCGATCACCGGGCTCAACATGCCGACTGCCGCAAGCGGTATGCCGAGCACGTTGTAGATGAAGGCGAAGAAGAGGTTCTGCCGAATCTTGGTGAGCGTCGCGCGCGACAGCGAGATCGCATCCACCACGCTCATCAGATCGGAGCGCATGAGTGTCACGTCGGCGACGTTGATCGCAACGTCGGAGCCCGCGCCGATGGCGAAGCTCACGTCCGCCGCCGCGAGGGCAGGGGCGTCGTTGACCCCGTCGCCGACCATGCCGACCGCGCGCCCTTCGCGCTTGAGCGCAGCGACGCGCTCGGCTTTGTCCTGGGGCAGGACTTCGGCTTCGAACCGCGCGATGCCGGCCTCCTGAGCGATCGCCGCCGCCGTGGTGCGATTGTCGCCGGTCAACATGATCATCTCGATTCCCATCGCCTGCAGCGCTGCGATCGCCGCATGCGAGCTCGGCCTCAGGCGATCGGCGATCGCAATCGCGCCCAGAGCCACCCCGGCGCACGTGACGACGACGACAGTCTTTCCCTGCTTCTCGAGCGATTCCAGACGCGCCGCGTCGACGCCGATGCCGCGCTCCAGCATGAGCCTCGGCGCACCCAGCAGCGCGGGCTGGTCGCGAACGAGCGCCTGCACGCCTTTGCCCGGAATGGCCTCGAACGCGGTGACAGGTCCGGGTGCGATTCCCGAGGCCGCGGCGCGCTCGAGTATCGCGCGCGCCAGCGGGTGCTCTGAGCCGTGCTCCAGCGTCGCGGCGAGCGCGAGCACCTCGTTTTCGCCGGCGCCATCGAACGCCACGACGTCGGTCACCTCCGGCCGGCCGAGCGTGAGCGTCCCCGTCTTATCCACGACGAGCGTGTCGATCTGCCCGGCGTGCTCGAGCGCAGCCGCATTCCGGATCAGCACCCCGGCGCGCGCCCCCGCGCCGCTGCCCACCATGATCGCGGTGGGCGTGGCGAGGCCGAGCGCGCACGGGCACGCGATCACCAGCACGGCCACGGCATGCATCAGCGCGACTGCCGCGCTCGCGGTCATCCAGAGTGTCGCGCCGAAGGTGAATGCGGCGATCCCGATCACGATCGGCACGAACACGCCGGCGACCTTGTCCGCCAGCCGTTGTATGGGCGCTTTGGAGCCTTGCGCGTCTTCGACGAGGCGCACGATAGCGCCCAGTGCGGTGTCGGCGCCGACGCCCGTGGCGCGGCACCTGAGCATCCCGGTCGTGTTGGCCGTGCCGGCAAAAACGCGCGCACCCGCTTCTTTCGACACCGGCAGGCTCTCGCCGGTGAGCATCGATTCGTCCACACCCGATGCGCCTTCGAGAACGACGCCGTCGACCGGCAGGTTCTGCCCGGGACGCACCACGAAGACGTCGCCGACGCGAAGCTCGGCCACGGGTACTTCTTTGAGCGCACCCGCGCGCTCAACGAGCGCGGTTTGCGGCTGGAGCCTGATGAGCTCTTCGATCGCCGCGGTCGTGCGCGTCTTCGCCCGCGCTTCCAGCAGCTTGCCGAGCAGGATGAACGTGATGATCGCCGTGCTCGCTTCGAAGTAGAGGTGCAGCGGCAGGCCGAGCACGGTGACCGCCGCGCTGTAGAGGTACGCGATGCTGGTGCCGAGCGCGATCAGCACGTCCATGTTCGCGCCGCCGCCGCGCAGCGCGTGCCATGCGCCGGCGTAGAAGCGCTTGCCGACCCAGAGCTGCACCGGCGTCGCCAGCACGAGCTGCACCCACGCGGGCATGAGATCGTGGCCGACCCCCGCAAACATCGCGACCATCTGGACGAGGAACGGCAGGGTGAGCAGCAGCGATACCGCGAAACGCCGGCGCTCCGCGGCATAGTCCGCGACCCGACGGGCCTTGTCCTCTTCGCGGCTTGCAAGGGTTCGCGCGCCGTAACCGGCCTTGCGTACCGCGGCAACGATCCTCTCGAGGTCGGCGCTGCCGGGTGCATAACGCACCCGCGCTTTTTCGCTCGCGAAGTTGACGTGGGCGGTCACGCCGGGAAGCCGGTTGAGGACTTTCTCGATCCGCGCGGCGCAGGCTGCGCAGGTCATGCCGTCCACGGCGAGGTCGACGCTCGCCGAAGGCGTGGCTGCGGCGGGGGCATCGGAAGCGGGAAGGCGGATGATCGAGCTCACGAAGCCAGTATACCCCATGGGGGTATACGGTCAAGTGCGTGAAAAACCGCGCCGTAGCGCGGTTTCCGCGGAGCGGGACTGGCTAGCCGTGCAGGAGACGCCCGTCGACGACGCGGACTTTCGATCCTGCCTGCACGCCCGGGTCGTTCTCGTAGGTGAACTCGCGCGTGCTGCCATCGTTCAGGCGAACCGCCACTACGTAGCTCGTGGTCGACTTGTA
>JAQGMV010000009.1 GCA_028292225.1 Betaproteobacteria bacterium | reverse complement strand
GTATGTTGAGCTGGATCCAGGGAGGGCCGCAGATGGCCGCCGCATTTCTGGGCTCGTCGGTCGAGGCAGTAGAAGCCATGACGATCGTGCTCGCGGCCGGGATCGTCCGCGGCTGGAGATCGGCTTTGGCCGGCACCGCTGCGGGCCTGCTCACGCTCGCCGCGATCATTGCGGTTTTCGGGCCTGCGATCGCTGCAGTGCCTATCGAATACCTCCAGATCGTCGTGGGCACCCTGTTGCTGCTCTTCGGCATACGCTGGCTGCGCAAAGCGATCCTGCGCTCGGCAGGGGTTATCGCCTTGCGGGACGAGGCCGCGCTCTATGTCGAGGAGACCCGCGCGCTGACCGATCTGCACGGCGCAGCCAGGCGATGGGATGCGGTGGCGATGCTGACCGCGTACAAGGCGATCGTGCTCGAAGGCGTCGAAGTCGTCATCATCGTGATCGGCGTCGGAGCCGTCGGCAACATGCTTGTCCCCGCGAGCATAGGCGCCCTCGCCGCGTGCGGGCTTGTCGTCATCGCCGGGATGCTGCTGCACCGGCCTCTCGCGCGCGTGCCTGAAAACGCGCTCAAGTACGTGGTCGGCGTGATGATGACTGCGTTCGGCCTGTTCTGGTTCGGGGAAGGTGTCGGCATCGAGTGGCCGTATGCGGACGCCGCGCTGCTCGGGCTCATGGGCGTGCTGTTCGTCGGCTCGACGATAGGCGTCAGGCTCGCCCGGTCTGTGCGCGGAATGCAATCCAAACTGGCGGAGGTCAGATCATGAACGCCATCGTTCAGACGATTAAGACGGTTTTCGGCCTTTTCTTCGATGACGGCAGCCTCGCACTTGCGATCCTCGCCCTGCTCGTCGCGATCTATATGATGGCACGAGTCGAGAGCCTGGCCTCCCCGCTCCTCCTCATGGCGCTGCTCGTCGGCGGGACTCTCCTGCTGCTGCTGGAGAACGTGATCCGCGCTACGCGCGCTCGCCGGTGAACGGCTGCGGAGGGAACCAAGGTTCCCTCCGCGCCTCCCTCCTTGAAACCAACCCCCGCCCCGGCTTTGCCCCCTGAGGGAATGTTTTTGTAATGCCCAGCGGGGAATAACTCTCCTTCCCCTTCAGGGGGAAGGCTGGAATGGGAGTGGGTTCAAGGATTCGAGACGGCGGAGCGAGCGCCCGCGAGCCTAAGGAAAGGAGGTTCAAGGAGGGAAACCTTGGTTTCCCTCCTTGGCGTTCACCGCAAGCGCAAGCCGCGAGCAGCGAGAATACGCATCAGGATGCGTATTCAGGTTGCTCGCGAGCAAGCTTGCGCAGCAGCGCATCCCACATCAGCTTGCCGCCCGCGTGCCGGCCGCCCTTGGCGGAGAGCTCGATTCCCTGCTGCATCGTGTGGTCGATGACTTCCTGCGGCAGCCGGCGCAGCTTGGCGTCGCCCGCCATCGCCAGGATCTGGAACTTGCACGCGGTCTCGAGGCGGTACATGCGCGAGAACATCTCGCCGCAGCTCGAGCCCACCGTGAGGGTGCCGTGGTTGCGCAGGATGAGCATCGTGCCGTCGCCGAGGTCGGCGAGCAGGCGCTCGCGCTCGGTGTGGTCGTGCGCGACGCCTTCGTAGTCGTGATAGCGGATCTGGTTATAAGGCGTGGTGAGGGCTTTCTGCGTGACCGGCAACAGGCCGTCTTCCTGCGCGGACACGGCAACGCCGTACCCCGTGTGCAGGTGCATGACTGCATGAGCATCGGGCCGGCCCATGTGGACCGCGCTGTGTATCGTGAAGCCCGCCGCGTTGATCTCGTACGGCGACTCCGACAGCTTGTTGCCCGCGATATCGCATTTGATCAGCGACGACGCAGTGATCTCTTCGAATAGCTCGCCGTAGGGATTGATCAGGAACTGGTCGTCGGTATCGGGAACGCGGCACGAGATGTGGGTGCCCAGCATGTCCGACCAGCCCTGGATCGCAGCCAGACGGTAGGCCGCGGCGAGCTCGACGCGCGCTTCCCATTCGGCCGGGCTCACGCGGTTGCGCAGCGACTCGCGCGCGGGAGTGGCTGCCGTGCTCAGGCGGCTGACGTTGGACGATGTGGACTCTGCGCTCATACCGGGGCTCTCCTGGGATCGAAAGATAGCGATTTGCAGGCACTGCAAATCCGAGTGGATCAGCAGCGTGCAGCGTAGGACCGGGAGCTTACCCGATCTCAGGCTTTTCGGCTGCCCTTCTGCTCATCATGTGGACGGGTAAGCTGCAGACTCTGCGTCTGCCGTCGTGAGTGCCTGATGCGCAGCACGGCTTTCACCTCGTCGTAATCCACGTTGTCGGGAAGCAGCTGCGCCGCGAACGCGCGGTCTTCTCTCCACACCTGCGGGAAGTTTTCGTTGAGCGCGGCGACGAAGTAACCCTCGAGGTCTTTCGCGATCACCGCTTTCGGGTTGTGCTCGAGCACGGCGAGCGGATAGCGAACCAGGAGCATGCGCGTGACGGCGGGCAGGAACCGGCGCCGCGGATCGAGGTTGTCGTCGACCTTGAGGGTCAGGTGGTAGGCGACGCGCACCTGAAGCGCGCGCAGGTTGTTCGTGAGCTCGCCTTCCTCGAAGAGCTCCTTCCATGGCCCCATCGAAATCCAGTCGAGGAATTCGTGGTCGGCGCTGCCGCAGATCAGGCCGAAGAAGTTGAAGAGCTCCTCGGCGATCGCGCCGTGCAGGGTCTCGTCCTGGAGCGGATCGTAGTTCTCCACCGTCGTTTCGACGGGCACCGGGAGGTTGCTCGTGCGGATGCGCTTGACGATCGTCCTGAAAGCGGCTGCGATTTCGAAGACCTGGTCGTGCACTGAAACCCACGGCGCGGCGCGACGCTCGCGCTCCGCCAGCACCGCCGCACAAACCTGATTCAGCGTCTCCAAGCCCTGGCGCATGCGGAACACCGCTTCGCCGTGCTTTCCGTTTTCGAGGAAAGTCCCGAGCGCACTCTCGACCGCATCGGCCCAGCGCTGCACCTTGCGCTCGGTGATCGCCGAATCGCGAAACACGTCCCAGCTCGCGAGCGGACGCACCGGGCTGTCGACCAGCTCCCAGTCGCCGAACATCGATTTGAGGAACGCCTTCTGCCGCCGCAGCCCGGACACGCGCGCTTCCGAATAAAGCACCGAGCGCTCGTCCGCAAATGCCTGGTTGACGAGCTCGGCTCCGAGCGCTGCGCCGTCTCCGTGCACCGCGTGCTCGGTGAGCGCCTTCACGATCGCCGCGACAGTGTCGGGGCAACCGCACACCAGCGCGTTGCAGAAACGCGCATCGGACCAGACGTCGAGCAGCGCGAAACACGCGCGCGTATACGCATCGGCCTCGACCGGACCTTCGCGCGCCGAGCGGTCGCGGTAGTCGCGGCAGTGCGCCGTCACCGCAGCCACGGCGGGCTCGATCTCGCGCCCGAGCTCGCGCAGCGCGCGCTCGTCACCCGCTGCGACGATGTCCTGGCTGTCCGCGAGGTAATGCGCGGCGGTTCGTGGTTTCAGGCGTGCCTGTTTCAGTCCGATCACGCCGAGGACGATCGCGGTGATGGCGAGCAGCAAGCCGGCCGCGATCTCCCACGACACGGGGTAACCGGCCACGGGCACGCGCGTCCATGGCCGTCCGAAAAGGCGCAGCGAGGCGCCGATGAAAACGAAGGCGAAGCTCACGCACACGAGTGTGAAAACCGTCTTTTCGGAGATGCCGCGAGTGCGCCACCGCATCTGAACGAGCCGGCTGCTGAAGCGGTAGAAGCCGAGCAGCAGCGCGGCAACTGCAATCGCCTCTCCGATCGACAACAACGGGTCGCTCGATACTGCGCACTGCCCCAGAGCTTCCAGCCCCAGGCAATATTCTTCTACGGGCATTCCTGATGCCTCCCCGGCTACGGTACGCGCGATATGACGCCCTGATTATCGCCTGAACTCTTCGCGAGTGACGCCGAATCCCCGTTAATCTTTACGGCGACCCGGAGGCATCGATCACGCGAGTGGCGGACGGCAAAGTGGTGATCGTCGCCGGCGCGGGAGGCTTCACCGGATGCGAGATCGCGCCGGCGATGGCGGCAAGCAGCGCGCGCGCCTTCAGCCACCCGAAGCCGGTACGCTCCGTGCATCACACGCCCGAATTCACGGTTGCGCAGGACAAACGTCAGACAGGGAGCAGACATGAAACCGATCATCCGCGCGTGCGCCGCCGCGGCCGTCGTCTGCTGCGCCGGTGGGTGCGGCACGGTGCTCAACACCGGCTCCGCCGAAGTTGCCGGCGTCGCGGGGGCCGGAATCGCAACGGCCGTCACGAACAACGGCGCAGTTGCCTCAGGCATCGGCCTCGGCGTTCAGGCCATCGCGCGGGCCGGCATCCATTACGCCCAGCGACAGGTGCATCGCGAGGTCCAGGACGAGATCGCGCGGGCGGCAGGCCAGCTCGACGTCGGCAACGTGGGGCAGTGGGCGATCGACCCGAAGGCGAATCTCGAGCCGTATCAGCGCGGACGAGTCACGGTGAGCCGTGTCATCAGCACCGGCGTCATGCAATGCAAGGAAGCGGTGTTTTCGGTCGACAAGGTCGTCGACGCGGTTCCGCAAAGCGCTTTCTTCGTCGCGATCGTGTGCCAGGACGGCGCACGCTGGAAGTGGGCGTCCGCCGAGCCGGCGACCGAGCGCTGGGGCGCGCTGCAGTGAGTGCGGCGCGTGTGTGCACCGCCGGCCTCGCCGCAGCGCTGCTGGCGGGCTGCGGCGCGATCGGCGGTTTCGTCGGCGCCGCGGCGAGTATCGCGACGAGCTTCGCCACAGCCAATCCCGCCCTCGGCCTTGCGGTAGGCGTCGCGGCGCAATCCGCAACGGACGAGACCTTGCGCTACGTCGCGCGCCGCCGCCAGCATGCCGAGCACGATGCGATCGTCGCGGCAGTCGCCGACATGGAGCCCGGACAGATCAGAAAGTGGCAGCACGCGCACCTCGTCGGCTCCGGTACCGAGGGCGGCGAGGTGCGAGTGCTGCGGCTGATCGAGACGCCGCTCGCGACGTGCAAGGAATTGCTTTTTTCGGTCACGAAGAGCGCCGACAAACCGGCTGCGTGGTTCACGACTACCGCATGCCGCCACGGCGAGGTGTGGAAGTGGGCGGCCGCGGAGCCCGCCGTCGAGCGGTGGGGCAACCTGCAGTAAGCGCTGCGCTCCGTCGGGTGTCGATGCATGCGCCGTCAGAGGCGTAAATGGTGAACGGTAAGCGGTGAACCCGGTTTGAGCTGTAGCGGGACTTCGACCGTCGCATCGGCAACAGGTGGTAACGGTTCACCATTCACCATTCACCGTTCACCGTTCACAGCTTACGAGCCTTCCCCTACCTTCCGAGATCCTGAAGAGCATCGACCACGATCCCGGTGCCGATGGCGATCAGGAGGATGTCGCCCGCCACACGCACGTAGCGATGGCCGGAGGGCGGAGGGCCGAGCCTGACGACGAGATCCTGCGGCACCTGGTAATAGACGACCTCGCGAGGCAGCGGACGCCCCATCCGCCACATCTTCGCCTGCCCCGGCGGCATGCATCCGTTGTTTTTCTTCGCGAGCCCGGGCGGACAGCGGCCCGACCTGCCGACGTCGCCGTAATACTCGCGCACGGCCATCCGATGCTGGTCTGCGAAATAGTGATCGTCGCCGCGCCGCGAGTCGCGGTCATGCCCGCGCTCGCGCTCGCGGTCGTCACCGCGGTCCTGCCGGCCCTCGCCTTTATCGTGGCCTTTGCCCTTGCCCGCCCATTCGGGTTTGTCCGCGAGCGCATACGGCGCCGCCAGACTGCCGATCATCAGCGCAGCCACGCATCGCATGTAGAAGGTGTTGCTTTTCATCATTGTTCCAATTTATAGGTGTACCGGCGGTTAACGTCCCGGCAGCCTCTGCGGCTGACAGCCGCGAGTTATACGGACGCTGGTCTTATGCCCATATTGGTATAATCATGCCATGGCGCAAAGAGCCGTCCCGGCGCTGAAACCTATCGCCTGGTTGGCGAGCACGAAGAAGGACCTGCTCGCGTTACCGGAGCAGGTGATTGACACTTTCGGGTATGCGCTGCATCTGGCGCAGGCGGGGCAAAAGCATGACGAGGCGAAACCGCTGCAGGGCTTCGGCTCTGCGGGCGTGCTTGAGATCGTTGAGGATTGGCGCGGCAACACCTACCGAGCGGTTTACACCGTCCGATTTGCCCACGCCGTGTTCGTGCTCCACGTGTTTCAGAAGAAATCGACGCGCGGCATCGCAACGCCCAAGCCTGATCTGGACTTGATCAGGGAGCGCCTCAAACTTGCCGAGCGGATTGCAAAGGAGTTACCGAGATGACGAAACGTAAGACGAAAGTTGTGCCGGTGGAGGTTACGACCGGCAGTGTCTATGCGGCCCTCGCCTATCCTGACGCCGACGAAATGCTGATCAAGGCGCAGCTCGTCGGCAAGATCGCAGAGATCATCAAGCGCAAGAATCTCAATCAGACAGACGCGGCAGCACTGCTGGGCCTCACGCAACCAAAACTATCGCGGCTTCTGCGCGGAGGCTTTCGCGGCGTTTCAGAACGCCGGTTAATGGACTGCCTCACCAAACTGGGCCGCGACGTCGAAATCGTTGTGAAGGAGCCGTCTCGCTCAAAAGAGCTCGGCAAATTGTCTGTAGTCTTTGCGTAGGTAGCGTATGTGCGGTCGATATGCGTTGTATGGCCCTCGCTCTCGATCTCCGCAACAGCAAAGACCTGCCACATTTCAGCCCATTTCGCGAGCGCGTAGCGGCGTCCGACGTACTCGGAAAGAACGTGGCACTCGGAACTCGCTCATTCGTCTGGACATTCCTGGGTAAATACCCAACGAGTGTGGGACTCGAACACGACCTCGTACAGCCGCAATCGCCAGCCGCCGGCGGGTTTGCCGAAGCGGGCGGCATCCTGTTCAGCGTACGGATCGGGCGGGGAGGCCTGCGCTGGAACGGGGAAGGTCATCTAAGGCGTGGGCGGCGCCTGAGGCCGTGGGCGGGGGCCTGTGATGCGGGCGCGGTGCGGCGCCCGGAGGATGCGTCAGCCCGCGGCCCAGAAGGTCTGCGCAACGAGCAGGTATTCGAGTCCAACCACGATAGCGAGATCGATCAGAAACTCCATTCCACCCTCCTATACCGAATCTGCCGCGTTACCTGCTTATCTCGCCATCATATCGGTTTTCCCGGCCGAAGGAAATTCTGCACGCCGGTGTCATAGGCTTGTACACCAGAGCTCGAAATAGTGATCCCTCATCCTGGGCTTCGCATACACCCCCCCGCCCAGGTTAACGAAGTGGTCCTTGAGTCGGACGGCGTACCATGCTGCATCGCGCAAATGCACGTCGAAGTCGGTGCCTTCGGGACAACACACTTCCCGGGCGTCCGCCTTGGTCAGCACTTCGAGGTAGAGGAAGCGCCGCGACAGCTTCGCGAGGTTGGCGATCGCCTGCTCACAGGCCGCGTCAGGCAGATACTGCAGCACCCCCTGGCACACGACGAGGTCGAATGTCTTCCGCGGCGAATACGTGGCCGCGTCGCCCTGCTCCCACCCGTATTTCTCGCAGAGGTACGGGCTGTATTCGACCCCCGTATAACGTATGCCTTTGGCCTGCTTCTTCAGCGCCTGCTTCCACAATCCCAGTCCGCATCCGAGATCGAGCATGCTGTCGACGTCAGCGTCCATGTAGTCGATGTAGCTCAGCACGAAGCGCAGCGCTCGCGCCGCGATGTCGGCGCGGTCGTCGGTATCACCGTACCACTTCGAGTAATAGCGTGCGTTGAAGCGTGCGGGTGCGGTGTCCGGTGACGTTTTGGTGTTCCGTGACGTTTTAGTGTTCCGTGACGTTTTGGCCGGTGACGTTTTGGTGTTCGGTGATGTTTTGGTGCGCATGCGCCTTCAGCCTCTTTCCGCGAGTGTCTGAGCGAGCAGCTCGAGCGCAGCGGCTGCGAACGCATACATGTTCGCGACGCGCTCAAAGCTGCCGGTATTGACGATCCGCGCCGCGTCGGCGGGTCCGCTCACCGCGATCGACGAGTGGCCGGGCGGATAACCGTAGCGGCTCCCGGCGGGACCTGCGACGCCGCTCTCGCTCACGCCCCACGTGGTGGCGAGGCGCTCGCGGATGAGCCCGGCCCGAGCGAGCGCCGATGCTTCCGTACCCGGCTTCAGATCCTTCAGCGCGGCCTCTTCGACCTGCGTCATCGCAATCAGCGCCACGCGCGTATACACGACTGCGCCGCCGACGAAATAGGCGGACGCGCCGGGCACCGTGAGCAATGCCGCGCTGATCAAGCCGCCCGCCGACGACTCGGCGACTGCGATCGTTTCATTGCGCGCTTTCAGCAGCGCGGCGACCTTTTCTGCCAGAGGCAGCAGTTGTTCCATGGAGACTCCAGACCTGCGAAAGTGCGTCGACTGACGCAACGAATGCGCCATTGTAACGGCCTCATCGCACCCGCTCGCCAGCGCCTTGGCCTTAAGAGACGGAGCGATCGCAGTGAGCCGAAGGAAGGCAGGTCTCGGAGGGAAACCCTGGTTTCCCTCCGAGTCGTTTACCGGCCCGCCGAGCGGAGCGAGGTCTCGGAGCGAGACCGTGGTTTCCCTCCGCGGCACACACTGGAATAAATGTCGACGTCAGTCGACTTTTATCCCGGCCTGGCGGATCACCGCGCCCCAGCGCGCGATGTCGGACCTGATCTGCCCCGCGAACTGCTCGGGCGTATTGCCGACCGGCTCGAGACCGATCGCATTCATGCGATCGCGCATGTCGGGCGACGCGATCGCCTTGACGATGTCGGCGTGCAGCCGGGCGACGATGTGTTTCGGGGTTCCCGCGGGAACGAGCACACCCTGGAACGTGTCGCCCACCATCCCGTTGATCCCGAGCTCGCCCATCGACGGAACGTCGGGCAGCGCCGAAGTGCGCTTCTCCGCGGTCACCGCGAGCCCGCGAAGCTGGCCTGCCTTGACCTGCGGCGCGAAGCTCGGCACCGATGCGAAGCCGATCGGCACCTGCCCCGAGATCATCGATTGCACCTGGGGGCCGGCGCCGCCGTAAGGGATGTGCCTCAAGTCGATCTTGAAAGCGATCCTCAGCATCTCACCCGAGAGGTGAGGCGTCGTTCCCGCGCCCGGGGACGAGTAGTTGTGCTTGCCCGGCTGCGAGCGCACGAGCTCGATCAGCTCTTTCACGCTTTTGACCGGCAACTGCGGATAGACCGCGAGTATGTTCGGCGAGCTTCCGATGCACGTGACCGGAATGAAATCGCGGAACGGCTCGTAGGGGATCTTCGCGTACAGCGTCGGGTTCACCGTGAACGCCGAGCTCGACACCAGCAGCGTGTAGCCGTCGGGCGGAGACTTCGCCGCGATCCCGATCCCGATGTTCGCCCCCGCGCCGGGCCGATTGTCGACGATCACCGGCTGCCCGAGACTTTCGCTGAGCTTTTGTCCCACCAGCCGCGCCACGATGTCGGAGCCTCCCGCGGCGGCGAACGGCACGACGATGCGCAGCGGTCGCGTCGGATACTGCTGCGCCGCAGTGCCGGCACAGGCGAGCAGCGCGCCGATCGACACGACCGCAGTACTCACGCTCCGCATGATTCCGAATTTCATGTGCTCCTCCCGGATTGTCGATTTCGGCTCGTGCGCCACGACTTCGGCCTACAGCTTACATGCGGGAGTTGCCCTTCGGCGCGGAACAGACTGGGCGCGCTCGCGTTCTTCCGTCTGCGGTTACACGTCACGCCCTGTGAACCGGCCGGTGCATGCAGTAATCTCTCTGTTCCCACATGGAGGACATCATGAACATCAAGAATATGAAGCTCGCCCTTGCAGTCGGTCTCGCGCTCGCGTCGGCAAGCTGCGCCATGGATGGGCAGCAAGGCGGCGGCAACCCGATGTCGTTTTTCGTCACCAGCGCAGGCCCGGGCAAAGGCGCCGATCTCGGCGGGATCGCCGGCGCGGACCGCCACTGCCAGTCGCTCGCGCAGTCGGTCGGCGCAGGCAACAAGACCTGGCGCGCTTATCTGAGCACGAGCGGCGCGCAGGCGGTCAATGCGCGCGACCGCATCGGACGCGGCCCGTGGCAGAACGCGAAGGGCGTCGTGGTCGCTCGCGACGTGAACGATCTGCACAGCGCGAACAACCAGCTCTCCAAGCAGCATTCGATCACCGAAAAAGGCGAAGTCATCTCCGGTCGGGGTGATCCGGTCAATATGCACGACATACTCACCGGATCGACCGCCGACGGACGCGCGATGTCCGCGGACAAGGACATGACGTGCAGCAACTGGACGAGCAGCAGCGCAGGCTCGGCGATGCTGGGCCACCACGATCGCATCGGGCTCACCGAGGATCCGCCGGCGAAGTCGTGGAACGCGTCTCATCCGTCCAAAGGCTGCAGCCAGGACAACCTGAAGAGCACCGGCGGCGCAGGACTGGTGTACTGCTTCGCGGCTAATTAGTCGAACGAAGTTCGACTGATTAGCGTTAACGCCAAGGAGGGAAACCAAGGTTTCCCTGCCTCCGGCAGGAGGCGGTGTACGCCAAAGAGGGAAACCAAGGTTTCCCTCCTTGAACCTCCTTTCCTTCGGCTCGCCGTGCTCGCTCCACTGCCCCCGGAGCAAGGCCGTGTTAATCGGGGACAGACCCCGATTTCTAAGAGCCGGGAATGATGCCGGGCTCGAGGCTGCGGCAGTGGTCCGATACGTCCTGCGGCTTGCACTTCCACACCCGGTCCATGAACTTGCTCGAGAAGCAGTGCTGCAGCGCCTTGCGCAGCGGGCGCAGGCGGAACGGGTAGCCGAAGACGTACGGATGGATAGAGACGTTGCACACGAGCGGATGCCTGGCGCTCTGCTCGACCATCTCTTCGAACTGGTCGACCAGCATGTCGCAGAACTCGCGTCCCGTATGCTGGCGGTGCACGACCTGCGGTGAGTCGTTGAGCTCTACCGGGTACGGCACCGAAAGTATCGGCCCCGAGCGCGTGCGCATCCAGATCGGCTGGTCGTCGTGCGGCCAGTCCATGACGTATTCGTAGCCTGCTTCCTTGAGGAGATCGGGCGTCGTCGAGTTCTCATACGCGCCCGCCCCCATCCACCCTTTCGGCGGGCGGCCTTCGTTGCGCTTGAAGGTGTCGGTGACCTCGGCTATCACGCGGCGCTCGTCGTCTTCCCAGCGGAAATCCTGCAGGTTCTCGGAGTTGGTGCGGCCGTGCCCGACGATCTCGTCGCCGCGCTTGCGCAGGCGCTCGAAAATCTGCGGCGCGTAGTCGTAGAGCAGGCTGTTGGTGTTGTGCGCGAGAGGCATGCCGACCTCGTCGGCGAGATCGAACAGGCGCCAGATGCCGACCCGATTGCCGTAATCGCGCCACGAGTAGTTGCGCTGCGTCTGGGGCTCGCCGTGCTTGGCATTGTCGTGTCCGCGCCCTTTGCCGAACGCGAAGCACTCGATGTTGGTGGTGATGCAGAACGCGAGGCGCTTCGACTGCGGCCAGCTGTAGTCCTTGCGCTCGGTAATGGGGGAATAATCGTAGCGGGTTTGTTGCGGGAGCTTCACGCGGACCTCCTGGTTATGTCGGCAATGTGAATACGCGCGACGAGCGGCTGGCTGATCAAACCTCCGGTTTGGCTCCCGAGGCTTTGATGATTTTCGCCATCTTCTGGATTTCAGAGACCATATATCTGCGAAACGACTCGGGCGTTCCGCCTTGCGCTTCGAGCCCGGCCTTGAACAACATGTCCCTTTGCGCCGGCGTGCTCAGGCCTTTCGCCAGCGTGGAATTCAGCTTTGCGATGATGTCCTTCGGCACCCTGGCCGGCGCGTGCAGGCCATACCACGTGTCGAACTCGTAACCCGGAACGCCGGATTCGTTCAGCGTAGGCAGCTCGGGAAGCAACGCCGAGCGCTTCGCGCCGGTCGTCGCGAGCGCGACGAGCCGCTTGCCCTGGATGAACGGGATCGTGCCGGGCAGCGCGGAGATCATCACCTGGATCTGGGTGCCCGCGAGGTCGGTCAGCGCCGGGCCGGTGCCCTTGTAAGGGATGTGGGTGAGATCGGTGCCGGTGGAGAGCTTGAAGTATTCCATCGCCAGGTGCGACGTGCCGCCCGCGCCGGTGCTCGCGTAATTGAGCGCGCCCGGCTTCGACTTCGCGAGCGCGATGAGCTCCTTGGTCGATTTGACCGGCACTTTCGGATTCACGACCAGTGTGTTCGTCGTGCTGCCGACCAGGATCACCTGCGCGAAATCCTTTTCCGCGTCATACGGCAGCTTCGGATACAGCGTCTCGTTGATCGCTATCGCGTTGTGCGTGACCAGCAGCGTGTAACCGTCAGGCGCCGACTTGGCGACGATGTCCGTGCCGATCGTGCTGCCGGCGCCGGCGCGGTTGTCGACCACGGCGGTCTGGCCGAACGATTCGGTCAGCCGCTGTGCGACGAAGCGCGCAACGATGTCGTTTCCGCCGCCGGGAGAAAACGGCACGACGATGCGCACCGGGTGGTTCGGATAGGTTTGCGCGACGGTGCAGGCAGCGTGCGAGGCGAACGCGGCTGCCAGAAGGGATGGCCAGACTTTCATGTACTGCTCCTTGTTGCGGTTGGTGCGGGCCCGCGCCGTGGGCCGTCGAAAAGGCCGCACTATGCCCGCTGTAATATCGCGAAGGCAAGGAGGGCCCGGCAGTATCGCTCAAACAGCCGGAGGCCGGCTCCGGGAGACGCTTCGTGGACAAGACGCCCGCCGGCGATTACACCCGATAGCGCTCGACCGCCTGCCAGTCGATGTTCAGCCCGAAACCCGGCGTGTCGGCAAGATGGATGTGACCGTCACGGAAAGTGACGCGATCCCTGAAGACGTGATGAGGCAGCGGGTCGCGAACGGCGGACCCGTGCGATTCGACGCAGTAGCCGACGTCCGGCAGCGCGAGGACGAGATGAGCGTGGATCTCGGGCGAGTGATGGGGCACGACGTAGACGCCGTGCTGCTCCGCGAGCTGCGCGACCTTGATCGACTCGGTGAAACCCGCGGCGCGGGTGGAGTCGAACTGCAGGTATTTGATCGCGCCGCACTCGATGAAGTCACGCACGGTAAAGCGATGGATTTCGCGCTCGCCGTGCGAAAGCGGGATGCGGGTAGCCGCGGCGAGCTGCACGTAATCGTCGGGCTGTAGGTACCAGTGCAGCGGCTCTTCGAGCCACGTGATGTCGTACGGCTCGACGCCCCGCGCGAAGCGGATGCAGTCGTTGAGGCCGTACGCGGCGTTCAGGTCGAGCATCAGCAGCGTGTCGCGTGGAATCGCCGCGCGGACTGCCGCCACGCGCTCGATCTCTTCCTCTACGCTGAAGCCGCCGGTCTTCAGCTTCACGGCGCGGTAACCCATCGCGACGAACGCGGCCATTTCCTCGGCCGCGCTGTGGACCGTCGCGTCGCGCGGGTAATACCCCCCGGTCGAATACGTGAAGACCGGCCGGTTCTGGCCGCCGAGGAGCTTGTACACCGGCATCTTCGCGGCTTTGCCTTTCAGGTCCCACAGCGCGATGTCGATGCCGCCGATCGCCGCCATCACCTGGGCGCGCGCCGAGCGTGCGATCGGCGGCACCAGGCCATCGGCGCCGAACATCGCGCGTGGCCGCGGCACCGTGAGCATGAAGAGCTTGTTCCAGATGATCTCGTGCGCGAGCGCGTCGTCGCCGTCGATGATCTCGCCGAAGCGCACGACCCAGTCCGCGATCGCTTTCATCGGCGCGCCATGGATGATGCCGTAGCCGGTGAGCCCGCCCGCCTCCACTTCGACGAGGATCAGGCTCGAATCCTTCAGCGCCTCGTGCGCGGTCCACAGCGCCTGGTCGAGCGGATAGGAAAGCGCGTGAGCGCGCACCGCGGTGATCTTCATGTTATCCCTCGCCCCCTTTGATTCCCGCAGCCTTGATCACTTTCGACCATTTCGCGATCTCGGTCTTCGTGTAAGCCGCGAACCACTCCGGCGTGCTCGCGACGGTCTCGTAGCCTTGCTCGCCCAGCCTCGCCACGACTTCAGGCTGCCTGAGCACCCGCGCGAACTCGGAGTGAATGCGGGCGATCGCCGGCCTGGGCGTGCCCGCCGGCGCGAGCAGGCCCTGCCACGCGATCGCTTCATATCCCGGCACCGCGGATTCCGCGACTGTCGGCAGATCAGGCAGCGCGGGCGAGCGCCTGGCGCTGGTGACCGCGAGCGCGCGCACTTTGCCGGACCTGATGTGAGGCAGCACCGGAGGCATGGTCGAGCTCATGATCGGCACGCGCCCCGCCATGAGATCGACGAGCGCAGGCGGGCTGCCTTTGTAGGGGATGTGCACCATGTCGATCCCCGCCATGCCTTTGAGGAGCTCGCCCGCGAGGTGCTGCGATCCGCCGGTGCCCGACGAGCCGAAGTTGAGCTGGCCCGGCCGCGACTTCACGTACGCGATCAGCTCTTTCATGTTCTTTGCGGGGACCGAAGGGTGCACGATCCAGATGTTCGGCTGCTGCGAGAGCAGCGATATCGGCGCAAAATCGCGCAGGCTGTCGTACGGCAGCTTGGTCTGCATCGCGGGATTGGTCGCGTGCGAAGTCGCGGCCTGAAGCAGGGTGTAGCCGTCGGCATTCGCTCTCGCCACCACCTCGGCGCCGATGATGCCGGTGGCGCCCGGGCGGTTGTCCACGACGACCGGCTGGCCGAGCCCGTCGGCCGCGCGCTGGGTGATCATGCGCGCGAGCGTGTCCGAAGACCCGCCCGGCGCCTGCGGCACGATATAGCGGATGGGGCGCGAGGGATAATCCTGCGCGAGCGCGCTCTGCACGCAACTGAGCACGCCGCACAATGCCGCCCCCACGATCCGAACATAAAAAGCAGGAATAAAGGGACGCCAAGGCAGCAAAGGACGCCAAGTAGCCGATACGGGCGCCCGATGGCATTTCAACTCCGTTGCGTCCCTGCTTTTCACCTTGGCGTCCTTCTCTTCCTGCTTTTTTGGTTTCAGAACGGAAGCTCAGCCTCGAGACCCGTCTCCTTGGCGATCCGCCGCAGGTCGGTGAGCGTGTCCTCCGGCAGCAGCAGGCCTTCTTTACGATGCTTCGCGTTGTTGCGCGCTTCGATCTCGCCCGGATAGAAAACCTCGTCGACGCCTTGGGCCGTGGGCACGGCCTTGATCTCGCTCACGTACTGCTCCATTCGCGAGTTGAACTGCTCGAGCGGCTGCATGGCTTCGATGTTGATCGCGATCATCAGGTGTCCGCAGTTGCTTTTCTCGGCAGTCTTGTAAGGGCTGTGCACCGCCGAAAGGAATCCGCTTCCGGTCAGCACCCCCGACATCATGTCCACCATCGCCGCGATCGCGTAGCCCTTGTGCTCGGCCATCGGCAGGATGATCCCGTCGATGGCTTTCTGCGGGTCGGTGGTCGGCGCGCCGTCGGCATCGATCGCCCAGCCGAGCGGAATCTGTTGGCGTCTCTGGCGCGCGAGATAGATCTTGCCTCGCGCGACGCCGGTGTTCGCCATGTCGACGACGAAAGGCGCGTGGCGTCCTGCCGGCGCCGCGACCGACCACGGGTTGGTCCCGATGATTTTCCTGCGGCCGCCCCACGGCGCCATCGCAGGTCCGCCGTTGCTCGTGAGAAACGTGACGCATCCCTCCCTCGCGCCGGTCAGCGTGTAGTACATGCACGTGCCGAAGTGATTCGAGTAGCGCACGCCGACGCAGCCGATACCGTGCACTTTCGCGCGCTTTACCGCTTCGCGTGTCGCGAGCATCGTCAGCACGTGCCCGACACCGTCATGCCCGTCGATGACCGCGATCGCGCCGCCGTCGACGACGAAGTCGGGCTTGGTCTCGGGTTTCATCACGCCGTTGCGCAGGCGGTCGAGATACCAGCCGAGCCGCAATACCCCGTGCGACTGGTGCCCCCACAGATCGGCCTGCACGAGCGTATCGGCGACGAGATGCGCATCGGGCTGCGGCATCCCCTGGCGCGTATACACGGCGGTGGCGAATGCCGTGAGTCGGTCGGGATCGATGCGCGGTGTGTCGGCCATGGGATATCGTCGCGTATGAGATGGGTTGCTGCCCCCCGAGTTTCTCACGCTTCATCCGCAGCGCCTATAATCACGAGCTTTCCAGGCCTTGTCTTCGCATGCTCCCGCAGGAAGTGCTCGCCGGGGCGAAAGGTTTTGAAACATGATCGACGAGCTCATCAGGAAGCACGAAGGCCACGTCACGCGCCTGACGCTGAACCGGCCGCAGAAAGGCAACGCGCTTTCCGCCGCGCTCGTCGAGGCGCTGATCGACGCGGCCGATTACGCGGGCACCGACGGCACGCGGCTCCTGATCCTCGACGGCGGCGGCTCGCATTTCTGCGCGGGGTTCGACTTCACCGATTTCGAGAAGGCCGCCGAAGGCGATCTCGCGCTGCGCTTCGTTCGCATCGAGGTGCTCCTCCAGGCACTGCATCACGCGCCATACGAAACCCTCGCACTCGCGCACGGGCGGGTGTTCGGCGCGGGCGCGGACCTGATCGCGAGTTGCGGCCTTCGCGTAGGCACGCCCGACTCCGCTTTTCGCATGCCAGGACTGCGCTTCGGCGTCGTGCTCGGCACGAGGCGCTTTACCTCGCGTGTCGGCGCGGACAAGGCGCGCGACATCCTTTCGGCGTCGCGAAGCTTCGACGCTGAAGAAGCGTTCGACAGCGGCTTTCTCACACGCGTCGCGGCGAAGACCGAATGGGAGGCCATCACGTGGGCGGCGCGGGTGCAGTGTGAGCGCCTGTCTCCGGCGGCAGCGGTCGCACTGCACCGGCACACGATCCCCGATACCCGAGCCGAAGACATGGCGGCGCTCGCGCGCTCGGTCAGCGCGCCGGGGCTGAAAGAACGGATACGCAGTTTCAGAGAAGACGTCAGCGGTAAAGCATCGATCAAGGAAACGTAATGAACCTACCTGCAACCATGAAAGTCGTCGAGATCAGCGCCCCCGGCGGTCCTGAAGTATTGAAACCCGCAGAGCGGCCGGTGCCGCAGCCTAAAGACGGCGAGGTCCTGATCGAGGTCGCCGCCGCGGGCGTGAACGGCCCCGACATCATGCAGCGCAAAGGGCTTTATCCGGCTCCGCCGGGCGCGTCCGACCTCCCCGGCCTCGAAGTCTCGGGTGTAGTGGTCGCAATCGGCAGCGGCGTGAAGCGCTGGACCGCCGGCGACAAGGTCACCGCGCTCACCAACGGCGGAGGCTATGCGCAGTACTGCGTCGCCGATGCGCAGCAATGCCTGCCGATTCCGAAAGGGATAGAGCTGAGCGACGCGGCCGGCCTGCCGGAGACCTTCTTCACGGTCTGGAGCAACGTCTTCATCGGCGCGCAGCTCAAGTCCGGCGAGACTTTTCTGGTTCACGGCGGCGCCGGCGGCATCGGCACCACCGCCATCCAGCTCGGTAAAGCCTTCGGCGCAAAAGTGCTGGCGACCGACAGCCCCGCGGCGCGCTGCCAGGTCTGCCGAGACCTCGGCGCGGACCGCGTGATCGACTATCGCGCCGAGGATTTCGTCGAAGGGGTCCGGCAGGAAGGCGGCGCGAACGTCATCCTCGACATCGTCGGCGGCCCCAATATCGAAAAGAACTTCAAGGCCGCGAGCCACGACGCGCGCATCATCCAGCTCGCGTTCGCGCTCGGCTCGAAAGTCGAAGTGAACCTCATGCCGGTCATGTTGAAGCGCCTGACTTATACCGGCTCGACGCTGCGCACCCGCCCGCCGGCTTTCAAGGCGAGAATCGCATCCGAGCTCGAAGCGCAGGTGTGGCCGCACATCGAAGCCGGCCGCATCCGTCCCGTCATCAGCACCACTTTCCCGCTCGCGGAAGCCTCCAGAGCCCACGCAATGATGGAAAGCGCCGGGCACGTCGGCAAGATTCTGTTGATTCCGTGAGGATAGTTCCGTAAACGGTCAGCGGTAAACGGTGAACCGTCTGCGGTTACGGGAGGCGAAGCAGTTTGGAGTAAGGACGACAGTCTTACGGTTCACCGTTTACGGTTCCCCGCTCACGAATGCGCCTGGTCGTCTGACGCCGGCAAAGTGTCGGGCGGCTTGCGGCGAAGCATGGAGAGGTCTTCGCGATCAGCGATCGCACGGGCGTGACTGATGTTCTTCTCCAGCTCCGTGAAATACAGGTTCTCGCCGCCGAAGTGTTTCTCCACATAGCTGCAGTAGCCGCCGAGATCGACGTTCAGCCGCTTTTGTGCGCTGTGATAGAACCGCGGCGTCTGGTATATCAGGTCGGCGGCCGATCCGAAGATCACCTGCTCGGTGCCGTCCGGCTTGGGCTGGCGTGCAATGCCGCCGGCGACGAACTCGGGATACAGCCGGTCGTGGCATTTCTCGAGATAGCAGCGGTCCGCCATCTGCGCGAGGATGTCCGCGCTGCCCAGCAGGTTGCCGATCAGGCGAAACTGCGGCTCCACGCGGATGCTTTCGACGGGGATTTCGTAACCGGTGAAATGCAGCGTGCGTGAAGCGGCGGGCGCAAACTCCCCCATGCCGATCTTCACGAGGTAGTCCTCGAGAAAGCGCCCGCCGCGCGAGACGTGGGTCTTGGTGTACTCGGCGCCGTTCGCGTGGCGAGTGTCGCGGCGATGTCGGATATAACCGCAATCGTGGTACAGCGCAGTCATGATGCCGAAGCGGAAGAGACGCTCGTTGAGGACATCGGCATCGGTCGCTCGCGCGCAGCCGTCCATGAGACGCGCCATCGCGAGCGTCACGTCGAGAACGTGCTGGATGTCGTGATACGACGTGTCGCACGGCCTGTAGCCGGGATACTCCCCTTTGTAGAGTCGGGTAACATCCTCGAAGGCTTGGACGAGATTGCCCGGATCGTCCTGCTGGTAAAGATCCAGATAGATCCGGAAAACTTCACCGGAAACCGCGCCGGGAGCCGTCGTGTTGACGCTGTCGGTAACGTCGAACTCGTTGCGCCTATAGGTCCCGCTGGTCATCCGGCGCGCCTGATTTGTGTTGAGCAAAGGCAGTTTAACTATAATGATTGCGGCATTGCAACGCCGCAGGAGAGTATGACGACCTCAGCGCAGCAGACGGTTTATACCAAAACCGCCAAGGGCATCCTCGAGATCCGGAACAAATCCGCAAGGCTCTCGCGCGAGCTCGCGGCGGTATTCCAGTCCGTCGACGGCAAAGCCACCGCCACTGAGCTGCTTCCGAAGTCCGGCATGACTGCGCCGCAGCTTCACCAGGCGCTCAGCACGCTCGTGTCCGACGGCTACATCAAGACCGTGGCCGCGCCCGCCCCGCAGCCTGCAGCCGGCGCAGACGCGAACGTCGAGTTCGATCCGACCGCGGCGGCGAGCCGGCTCCATATGGAAGCCGCGACTCACGCGCTGGCAGGCGCCGAAGCGGGCAAGCTCGCCCAGCAGGAAGCGCGCGCCGTGCTCGAAGCGAAGCTTCGCGCCGAATCGGAAGCCCGCGCGCGAGCGCTGGCCGAGGCGCGTGCGCAAAGCGAAGCCGAAGCGCGCGCAAAAGCGCAGGCAGCGGCGCTTGCCGCCGCGAACGCGCGCGCACAGGCCGAGCAGGATGCCGCGACCGCCCCGGACGCCGCAGCGCGGGCAGATGCCGAAACGCGGATGCGTGCGGCGAGCGCGGCTGGAGTGCGCGCGCAAGCCGAAGCCGAGGCACGCGCCGAAGCCGAAGCACGCGCCCGGGCGCTCGTCGATGAGAAAACAGCGGCCGAGAAGCGCGCCCGTGAAGAAGCACAGAAACACGCGGCGGGCGAAGAGCATGCGCAGGCGCGGGCGGCAGCGGAAAATCGCGCCCACGCCGCACTGCAGGCGCACAGCCTGGCGGTCGCGAACGCGCGCGCGCAAGGCGACGCATCGCCCTCGCGGGTGCAACTGGACGAGCGTGAAGACGCGGCCGATCGCGCCCGCGCCGAAACGAAAGCCCTTGCGGCGGCTCAAAGCGCGCCCAAGGCGGAGCCCGCCGCGCACACCCCCTTCGGCACTCTCGCACAAGAGCTCACCGCAAGGGTGTACTCGGAGCGGCGCGCGCGCGACGAAGCCGAGCGGCGTTCCCGCACCGACGGCGACACCGACGCAAGCGGAGCGCGTACGGATACGAACAGCTTTCCGTCGCTGCAGTTCGCGCCCGACAGCGACGACACGCCTGCGCCCAAGCGCAACGGGCAATCCGCGCCTGCGGCAGGCGCCGAAGCCGACGCGGCGCTGCCGACGATCAGCCTCGCATCCGGCGCGGGCCGCGGCGACATCAAGCACACGACGCCGGACCACGTTCCCAGCGCGCTCGAGCGCGCCATGATGGCGAGGGCCGCTCAAACCGAATCCCAGCCCGAAGCCAACGGTGGCGCGCCTTCCGTGCCGCCCGCGAGGCCCGCCGCTCCGCCGCCTGCGCGAGCGAGCGCGCCTGCGGAACTCGCGCCCGCAGCCGCAGGCGAGCCGGAGCTCACGCTGGCCGCCGAAACGGGGCGAGCGCCCTACTACCCCGAAGGCGAGCCGCCGGCACCCGCGCCGCCTCCCGCGGCAGTCGCAGAAGACACGACTCTGCCGACGCTGGACGAGGCCGATCCGCTGCACGAGCGGCTGAACGTCGACCGCACCGCGCACGAGCTGATCGCCGAAGCCGCCGCCAAGACTCGCGAGGCGGACGTCCTGGCGCTCAGCCGCCAGGCGATAGACACGCGGCGCCAGCGCCAGGAGGACGAGGCGCGCCGTGCCGGGTTGGCATTGCAGGAGAAAAAGCGCAGAAAGGCCGCCCGGGCGCTGGTGGTCACTGCTTTCGCCATCCCTGCGTTCGCGATCGCATGGCTGCAATTCATGCCGCTCAACAGCTACGTGCCCGATGCGCAGAAAGCGCTGTCGGAACGATTGAACCAGCCGACGACCATTTCGACGCTGCGCTACGTGCTGCTGCCTTCCCCTCGCGTGGTGCTCGAAGGCGTGAGGGTCGGCGCCGCGCAAGGCATACACGTGGACCGCGTCGACGCGCATGCGTGGCCTACGGCCTTCATTTCGGGCCCGCTCGCGTTCGATAGTGTCGAAGCGACGGGCGTGAGCATCGACCCGGGCATGCTCGGGCTCATCCCGACATGGACGGGCGGGCGCAGCGCAGGCGCGGTGCACTCGAGCCATCTGAGGCTGTCGGACGTCAGGCTGAACGGGCCGGATTCGAAGCTGGAAGGCATGAGCGGCGAGGTGAGCTTCGCGCGTAATGGCACGGTGATCCAGGCGGTGCTCAATAATGAGAACCTTAAACTGGAGATCGTTCCCCAGCAGAACGGTGTTCGCGTGGTGCTCAACGCGCATGACTGGCGTGCCCCTTTCGGCCCTGCGTTTGCGTTCAGCCATCTCACGCTCGAAGGCATTGCCGACAAGCAGCAGTTCGCCACGACTACACTCTCGGCCAGGATCGGGGGAGGCGATCTCACCGGCACCCTGGCAGCGCGGTGGGAAGGGCCGATGATCGTCGGCGGCGAGTTCAAGCTGCAGGGCGCGCGGCTCGACGACCTCACCCCGCTCGTGTCGCCGAATTTCCGCGCGAAAGGGTTGCTCGGCGCAGCCGGGCGTTACGCGATGCAGGCCGACACGGCGAGCGGGCTCATGGAAAAAGCGCTGCTCGAGGGCACTTTCGCCATCACGCGTGGCGAGCTGACCGGAATCGACCTCGTGCGCGCAGTGCAGACCGGCGGCAGTTCGCTGAACGGAGGCCGCACGACGTTCGACGAGCTGAAAGGGTCGGTTCAGCTCAGCGGCGGCCAGTACAGCTACCGCAACCTGCAGTTGTCATCGGGCCCGCTCGATGGCGCCGGCTATGTCGACGTCTCGCCTGGAGGGCAACTGAGCGGGCGCGTCAACGCCCGGCTGAGCTCGCGCTCGGCGGTCGTGGCGCAAGGTACCTATACGGTGTCGGGCACGGTCAAGGATCCGAAGCTCGTGCGCTGAGTCTCGCGCACAGCAACACAAAAAAAACGGCACGCGCCAGGCGTGCCGTTTTTTTGCGGAGCCGCGGGTCAGCTGCCCGCGCGCAGCGCCGCGATGCGCTCTTCGAGCGGCGGGTGCGACATGAACAGGCGCTTGAAACCCCAACCCGTGACACCCGAGATGCCGAACGCTTTCACCTGATCGGGAAGCTGCGGCGGCTCTCCGTAGTTGAGCTTGAGCCGCTCCAGCGCCGCGATCATCTTGTTCGGCCCCGCAAGCCTGGCACTTCCCGCGTCGGCACGGAATTCGCGATGGCGGCTGAACCACATCACCACCATGCTCGCCAGCACGCCGAGCACCAGCTGCGCAATGATGCTGGTGATGAAAAACGCAGGGCCGTGTCCGCGCTCCACCTTGAACACCAGACGGTCGACGAGGTAGCCGATGATGCGCGAAAAGAAGATGACGAACGTGTTCACCACGCCCTGCACCAGCGCGAGCGTCACCATGTCGCCGTTGGCGACGTGGCTCACCTCGTGGGCGAGCACAGCTTCGGCTTCGTCCTGGCTCATGTTGTTGAGGAGCCCGCTGCTCACCGCCACCAGCGATGCATTCCTGTTCCACCCCGTCGCGAACGCATTGATCTCCGGCGCGTCGTAAATGGCGACTTCAGGCATTCCGATGCCGGCCTGTTGCGCCTGGCGCTGGACCGTGGCGACGAGCCAGCTCTCGGTTGAATTGGCGGGCGTTTCGATGACGCGCGCGCCGGTGCCCATCTTGGCCGACCACTTCGACATCAGCAGCGAAATGAACGAGCCGCCGAAGCCGATCACGCCCGCCATGATGAGCAGCGAGTTGTAGTCGAGACCGGTGCCCTGCGCATTCAGGATGCGGTCGACTCCGAGCAGGCGCAGCGTCACGCTCAGCACGAGCAGAACCGCAATATTGGTTACCAGGAACAGGAAGATCCGTTTCATCCGTCGTTTTTCCTCGTTGGAAGCAGCGCCCTACTGTCGGCGCTTCGCTTTAGATGGAGGTGCCCGCGTGACAGTTCAAGGTCCGGATCGCCGATGCTTTGGTGACCGCCGCAACGTGGGGCGGCGTGGTCCTATTACGTTTTTGAATACCGGAATCGGCGTGTGACCGTCGGCGCCGTTCTGTGTAGCGGAAGTACACCCGGAATTGCGCATCACGCACCACTCCTTTTCAGCGCCACCGCCGCGTCGCCCGTGCAGCCGTTCGTGCGCGCCGGCGCGGGATGTCGGGCTTTCTCATCAGTTCGCGCTGATAGTTCCCAAAATGTCAGGATTTCCATTACCATGCCTCACAGGGGACGGTAAATACGCAGCCGAACGCGTTCAATCGCAACGCTTTTTCTGCTTACCATAATATGAAAAACAGCCTGATATTCGATCCGACGCTCTCGGAAGAGGAGCTGCGCGGCTTCTCCAGGACCGTAGCCGAGATCGAATGGCTGACCGTCATTCTCGTCCTGCTCTACCAGGTCGTTTTTTCTCCCGGCCCCGAAGCTTCCGCCGCGCTCGCACTCGGCACTCTGGTATTCGGCGGCTTCGTTCTGAGCTTTCACTACCTGAATTTCTACCGCAAGGAATCCAACTGGAAGATTGCGATAGAGACCTGGGTGATGATCGGCTTCATCACCTATGTCCTGACCTACACCGGAGGCCTCGAGAGCCCGCTCGTCAACCTGTACCTGCTCGTGGTCATCACCACCGCACTGACGCTCGGCAAAGCCGCAACCCTGCTCCAGATGGCGCTGATCGCAGCGTGCTATATCTGGCTCGCCGGGCCGGGCGATGCACAATCGCTCCCGATGTACGTCGCCGGGCTCGCGGCCCAGCTCGCGCCGATGATACTGGTCGCGTACATCACGACCATGCTCTCGTCGGACATCCGGCGCGCGCTCATCCACATCAAGGCGCTGTCCGAGACCGACGAGCTCACCGGCGTGCTCAACCTGCGCGCATTCACCGCGATCGCGGAGCGCCTCTCGCGCCAGTCCTCGCGCTACAACCACCCTTATACGATCGTCATGATCGATTCGGACAGCCTCAAGATCGTGAACGACCGCTACGGTCATCCCGCCGGGAACCGCCTCCTGCAGATGCTCGTTCAATGCATACAGGCGCAGTTGCGCGAAACCGACATCGTGGCGCGTTACGGCGGCGATGAATTCGTTCTGCTCCTCCCGGAGACCACCTCGATCGGCGCCGAGAAGCTCGCGGTGCGCATACGCCAGCGGGTGGAAGCCGCGGTGCTCGCCACCCGCGACGATCCGGTGAGCAGCACGGTCAGCATCGGCCTCGCCTCCTATCCGGAGCATGCCAGCGATCTGGACACGGTCATGGAGCGCGCCGACCAGGCGCTCTACACGAGCAAGACCGCGGGGAAAAACCGCGTCACCGTGGCTACCGCCCGCGCGTTCGTCGCCGCAGCCGGCTGAAGCCGTCTACCGCCTGCGCGTGCGGCCGGCCCTGAAGTGGCTGGCGTCGTCGTAAAAAGCTCCGCACTCGTTGTCAGGCCACCAGCCGGGAACACCCAGCACCGGCAAAGGCGCCAGATCCTGCGGGGTTCGAAGCCGCGCGGGATCGGCCATGTATGCCGCGGCGAGCTCATCCACGATTTCCAGCTGCCGTCGCGGCGGCGCCTCCGGAAAATCATCATCGACGTGAAGCGCAATCACGTGTGCGGTCATGCCGACATACGGCGCGAGCGCTTTCTCGAGCATCGCGTGGCCGAAAACGAATACGCGAACCGACGCGCGCACACGCTGCCGCTGCTCCCAGAAGAGTTTTCTCCAGCGAAACGCGCGCAGGTCGTCGATGAGATCGGCCTCGCTGGAAACGAAAAGCGCGCCGCTTTCGTCGAAAAGGGTCAGGGCATCGCGCACCCGGCCGCGGTTCGCTGCAACCGCGTCTGCGGGGGGGCCGCCCTCCAGGTCCTCGCGCGCGGCTTTCACGTGACGCGCATTCAGCGCCCCTTTGGTGAGCGGATACGCGGTCCACGCGAGTACGTTGAACAGGTCGTGCCACTCGCCTTCGCGCACTTCGAGCGCTCCGGACTCGAAGGTGCGCGATTCGTAGGTAAGCGCCGGCGCGCCCGCGGACGCGACCACGCGAAGAGGCAACCCGCGGGCGTTGCGGAGACCTTGCGCGCTCACAAGCGACGCCATCGCTGCGCGCGGAGGCCAGCCCGCACATTCGGCGAACCGCGCCGCGAACGTGGCGAACGGCTGGAGCATCGGAGAGCGCTCACAGAAGCGGGGATCCCAGTCCATAAGATAAAATGGCGCGCTTTTCCTGCTCGGGGAGACCCGAGAATAACGAACACAGGCGCTTCATGGCGGAAAAAATAGATTGCGCAGTCGTCGGCGGCGGTGTGGTAGGCCTCGCCATCGCGCGGAAGCTGGCGATGAGCGGGCGCGAAGTCGTCGTGCTCGAAGCTGAAGAGCACTTCGGCACGCACACCAGCTCGCGCAACTCCGAAGTCATGCATGCCGGGATTTATTACTCCACGGGCTCGCTCAAGGCGAAGCTGTGCGTCGCAGGACGCACTGCGCTGTATCGATATTGCGAAGAGCACGCGGTGAACCACCGCCGCATCGGAAAAATCATCGTGGCGTGCGACGAGACCGAGCTCGCGGGACTGGAGAAATACCGCAAGCAGGCGCAGATCAACGGCTGCGACGACCTGCGCCTCCTCGACGCCGCGGAGCTCGCGAAAATGGAGCCCGAAGTGCGCTGCGTCGCCGGTTTTCTTTCGCCGTCCACGGGAATCATCGACGCGCACGGCCTCATGCTCGCGTATCTGGGCGACATGGAATCGCATGGCGCCGCGCTCGCGCTGGCGAGCCCGGTCGTGTCGGGCCGCGTGACCGACGAAGGCATCCTGCTCGAAGTCGGCGGCGCCGAGCCGATGTCCCTCCTGTGCAACACGGTGATCAACTCCGCGGGGTTCAACGCCCAGGCGGTCTCGCGCAGCATTGCAGGCGTTCCCGAAGCGAGCATCCCGCCGACCTACTACGCCATCGGCCATTACTACACGCTGTCGGGCGCCGCGCCTTTCAACCGGTTGATCTACCCGGTCGCGCGCCAGGACTGGCTCGGCGTTCACGTGACGATCGACCTCGGCGGCCAGGTGAAATTCGGCCCGGACTTCGCGTGGATCGACCGGATCGATTACCGCTTC
>JAQGMV010000354.1 GCA_028292225.1 Betaproteobacteria bacterium | reverse complement strand
TGCAACACGCAATCTCGAGGACCCTTCGGTCGACGAAGTAGCCGGGAATCAGATCACGCAGCCGCGCCAGGTCCGCCTGGCGCTCGGGCTTGTCATAAACACGCTCGTACTCTCCGGCACGGGCGGCGTAGTAGGCGGAGAGTTGTCGGTCAGATTTCTGCATGGTGCAAAGGCCTAATCCAGCTCGATTCTTTCATGACCGTCGCTCATTTCCAATTCCGGATTTGATGACGATCGTAAGCGATATCCACCGCGTGCGTCATACGCGTTCGAGGATATGGAGTCCCCGAACGCGGTCGTATAAGTAGATCAGTCCGCGGTCGTCGACGGTCACGTCGTTGCTCTGCACCCGGTCGCAGCCCGGGGGCACGTCGGGCATGAAGTAAGCGACTTCCTTGAGCGAATGCGGATTGGCGATGTCGATGATGCGCAGCCCGTAGGCGAACCACGCCACCGGGATTTCGGTGCCGGTCACGATCTCGCACGGCTGGTGGCACCCGGTCATGCGCGGCTGCGGGGTGTCGGGCATGTCTTCGATCTGGAACGTGGAGATCGGCATCGGGTTTTTTTCGTCGGTGATGTCGACGAGCCACATGAACGACGCGGGATACGGGTGGTAGTCCTCCTGCCGGAAGACGTCCTCGTCGGTGACCACCATGAAATCGCGGCCCTTGATCTTGAACGGGATGCGCAAGCAGGTATGGGTCGGCCACGGGAAAGGCGGGCTCCAGTCCATGCCGGAGATGCGCTTGGGCTTGCTCATGTCCTCGATGTCGAGAATGACCCAGCCGCCCTGCCAGTAGCTCGTGTACAGGCGGTTGCCGTAGCGCAGCGGATGGTGGCACTTGTGGGCGTCGCCTTTCCACGTCGGGGTCTCGCCGCCCGCGGTCCATTGCCCCGGCATCCACCAGCGGCCGACTTCCTCGGGCTTCGCGGGGTCCTTGAGATCGAGGATCATCATGATATTGCCGATATAGCCGTCCATGGTCGGCGAGATGTAGGCGTAACGGCCGTCGAAATCGAATCGATGCACGCCGCGCGCGTAGCGGGCGCCGGGCGCGTCGCTCGCGTCCCAATGCGTGATGAGCTTCGGCGTCTCCGGTTTCGACACGTCGTAAATGCTCAAACCGCCGGTATAGCCGTCGGGAGGCACTTCGCCATTGAGCGCGTGCAGGCCGAGCGCTTCGCGATTGGTTATCATGATGTCGCCCGACACCCGAACCTTGTGCGAGTGCGTGCCCGGCGGCATCGAAAGCTGCGACAGGACCTTCGGCCTCTTGGGGTCCTTTACGTCGACGATGAGGGTGCCCTGCGGGTTGCGCATGTTGCCGATGTACGCGATGCCGCGCTCGACCACGACCTGTCCGCCCCCCGCGCAGTCGGTCCATGACACCGGCCCGATCTGTTTTCTACCGCCGAGCGACAGCGCGCTGCCGCCCTGCTTCACGTCGACGTATGCGACTTCCTTGATGCCTTTACCGTGACTCACTGACTCACCCCCAAACAAAAGCAGAAAGAGAAGGACGCGAAGGTAGAAGAAAGGACGCCGGGAGATTCAATTGGTGAACTCTTTGCATCCCGGTCGTTATCCTTTGCGTCCTTGGCGTTGATGCTGTTGATCTGTCGTGCAGTTTACTCGACCCGGATGTTCGCAACCCTGATGAGCCGGCCCCATTTCTCGTGCTCGCTCTTCATGAACGCCGCGAATTCCTGCGGCGTGTTGCCCACCGGCTCGGTGCTCTGGCTCAGCAACCGGTCGCGGACGTCCGGCAGACGCAGGGTGCGGACGATCTCGTCGTGAAGCCGGTTGATGATCGGCTTCGGCGTCGCGGCCGGCGCGAGCCAGCCGAACCACCCGACCACCTCGAAGCCCGGCAGGCCTGCTTCTGCGACGGTCGGCAGGTCGGGCGAGACCGGTGAGCGCCTGGCACTGGTGATCGCGAGCGCCCTTAGCCTGCCCGCCTTGATCTGGGGCGCCGCCGCCAGCGCGATGCTGAAGAGCGCCTGCACTTGCCCCGCGAGCACATCGGAGAGCGCCGGGCCGCCGCCTTTATAGGGCACGTGGATGACGTCGACCCGTGCGCTCGTGCGAAAGAGCTCGAGCGCGAGATGCCCCGACGTGCCGTTGCCCGCCGATGCAAAAGTAACCGCGCCCTGCTTCGCTCTCGCGAGCGCGATGAGGTCCTTCACCGAATTCGCCGGAACCGAAGGATGAACGACGAGGATGTTCGGCACCGTGATGCCGAGCGTGATCGGCGCGAAATCCTTGATCGGATCGTACGGCACGCTCTTGTACAGGCTCGCGTTGATCACCACGCCCGCGGCGACAGCCGTGAACGTATGCCCGTCGGGCGCTGCGCGCGCAGTCGTCTCATACGCGATGATTCCGTTCGCGCCCGGCCGGTTGTCGATCACCACCGTCTGCCCGAGCGATTCGGTCAGCCTCGGCGCAACGAGCCGTGCGAGCGTGTCAGCCGGACCGCCGGGAGGCACGGCGACGATCATGCGGACAGGTTTGGTCGGGTATGGGGGCAAGGACGCTTGCGCGGCGCCGGCGTGGCTGCTGATCGACACTGCAGCGGCGAATACGACTCGTGCCATTGTGGACCGCGGAGTGGCTTTTCGAGCGCCTCCGGGTTGCTTCGTCGCATCACTTCTCGCAATGACATTCCACAGTGTCGTCGCGAGGAGCGGGCAGACGACGTGGCCTGCCTTGGGCCTGTCAAAGGGCGATCTCGTGGCGCACGAGAGCCGGGGTGGTTTCATGGCTACTCCGTCTGCACTTTCGAAATTCTTATGACGCGCGCCCACTTCGCGAGCTCGCTTTTGATCTGCCCCGCGTACTCGGCGGGTGTGTTGCCTTCAGGCTCGAAGCCGAGTGCGATCAGCTTTTCCTGGACGTCGGGCTTCTTCACCACCGCGGCGGTCTCCTTGTGCAGTCGCGCGACCAGCTGCTGCGATGCGCGAGCGGGCAGCAGCACGCCGTAGGAAGACGTCACCTCGTAACCTTTGACGGTTTCGCCGATAGCCGGAAGCTCGGGCGCGGCTGCGAGCCGCCTGGCGCCCGTCACACCGAGCGCGCGCAGCCTGCCGGATTTGATGTGCGGCAGCGCTCCGGGATAACCGGTGATCAGCATGTGCACCTGGCCGCCGATCAGATCGGTCATCGCGGGTCCCGCACCTTTGTAAGGCACGTGGACGATGTCGACCGCGGCGAGCGTCTTGAAAAGCTCGCCCGCGAGATGCGCGGTCGAGCCATTGCCTGCGGACGCGAAGTTGACCGCCCCCGGCTTCGCTTTAGCGAGCGCGACGAGTTCCGCGGTGGATTTCGCCTGCACCGACGGGTGCACGACGAGCGCAAGCTGGTTCACGCCGATGCGGCTCACCGGCGCGAAATCGCGCACCGGATCGTATGGCAGCTTGCGCAGGTTGGGTGAGATCGCAAGCTCGCCATTGGCCATGATGCCGATCGTGTAGCCGTCGGCCTCCGCGCGCGCGAGCGTCGTCGAAGCCACGGTGCCGCCCGCGCCGGAGCGGTTGTCGATCACGATCGACTGCCCGAGCGCTTCGCCCAAGTACGGCGACACGAGCCGCGCGGTGACGTCCGCCGGTCCGCCGGGCGGGTAGCCGACGAGCATGCGAATGGGACGGCTCGGATAGGTTTGAGCACAGCTCTCGCTGGTGACGCCGGCAAGTAATGACACCGCGACGAGCGCGAATCCTGAAACCGCTGCCCGATCCCAACCAAAATCGGGGACAGACCCCGATTCAGCGAATACGAACGCGTTCATCCGAACTCCCGTTTTCATTGCGCCGGATTATCTCATTGCCGGATGTGTTTACGCGGCGCGAGTCCGGATGTCGAGCGCACGCGCGATGCTATGATCGTTCACATGAACCAGACGCGGAGCCCGACCATGACGACTTCCACTCACGCCAAGCTGTGCTCGATCGCCGATCTCGCCTCGCGCGTTCCCGACGGCTGCGCGCTGGGCCTGGGCGGCGTATTCCTGCATCGCGGTCCTTTTGCGCTCGTGCGCGAGCTCGCGAGGCAGCAGCGGCGCGGCCTCGAGATCATCAAGCCGTCGCCGGGTTACGACCTCGACCTGCTCTGCCGCGCGGGCGCGGTGAGGCGCGTGCGCGCAGGCATCGTCGCGATGGAAGGCAACTTCGGGCTCGCGAAGTGGTATCGCAAAGCCATCGAGAAAAAA
>JAQGMV010000350.1 GCA_028292225.1 Betaproteobacteria bacterium | reverse complement strand
GCCATCGCATTGAAGAGCTCGCCGGCGAGGTGGTTCGAGCTGCCGGTGCCGGACGATCCGAAGTTCAACCCGCCAGGCCGGGCCTTCGCCAGCGCGACGAGCTCACCGACCGTACGCGCCGGAACGCTCGGATTGACGATGAACACGAGCGGCGCGGTGTTGAGCAACCCGATGTGCTCGAAATCCCGCAGCGGGTCATACGCCAGTTTCGCGAGACTGGGCACGATCGAGAAAGGCACGGGTGTAACGAGCAATGTATATCCGTCCGGCGGCGCTTTAGCGACGAGCTCGGCACCTACGATCGTGGTGCCTCCGGGCCGGTTGTCGACCACGACCGGCTGTCGCCACGCCTCGGCGAGCTTCTGTGCCACGACGCGAGCGATGAAGTCGGTGCCGCCGCCGGCTGCGAACGGAACGATCATCCGTACGGCATGAGTCGGGTACGACTGCGCATCGACGGGACCTGCCACCGCCGCCACGCACGCACAGCACGCCCACGACCGGGCCCAACGTGAAACCATCGATGTCCTCGACAATATTGCTGCGGGACAACGCCGGCCCGCTCTCGACCCGAGGATCGCACGCGATAGCGCTGGTCGCAAGACTATCCAATTCGGTGCATCGCGTGCTTCCATTGCGTGCGCGTCCGTGGATGAGCAGCCGCTCAGCGCGCCAGTACTATAATGACGAGCCGCGACGAACCCGGCGGCACTGGCGCGGTAATTGCGAGGGGCGGCGCCGATTCAGGTTCGCACACAAGGACAACATCATGACTTTTGCATTGCTCGCACGCTGCGGCCGCACCGGCCGCATCGGGCTCGCCATCGCCAGCGAGGACCTGTGCACCGGCGCAGTTTTCGCGCACGCCTTGCGCTCCAACACCGGGGGCAGCGTCACGCTGGGCGGTTCGCCTGGGCGCAACAACACGCTTGCGTGCAACCTGCTGGCGCAAGGCTACGCGCCTGCCCGCGTTCTGCAGGAGTTGCGGGCAAACGATCCGCAGTGCGAGAGCCGGCAGATCGCTGTTATCGATCGGCACGGACGCGTCGCTGCCCATACGGGCGAGGCGCTCACGCGGTCAGCCCTGCACCGGATCGAGCCCGGTTTCGCGGTACTCGCAGGCGCCGCGGTGAAGCCGTCGCTCGTGGAAGCGCTCGTGCAGTCGTTCACCGCCAGCGCCGCGCTCGAGCTCGACGAGCGCCTGCTGAAAGCGCTGGAATCCGCCGCCGCCGAATGCGCGACCCCTCCGCGTTCGGTGGGCATCGTGGCATTCGGCAACCAGGATTATTCGGACGTCGATCTCCGGGTCGACTTGCACGGCGATGCGATTCGCGAGCTGCGGCGCACCTACGACGAGTACCAGCCTTTCGCAGCCTACTACCTGGAGCGCGGCAAACATCCGCGGCAGGCGATTCCGCAACGCGAGTTCGCGGACATGCTGTATGCCGGGCGGTCAGGGAACACGCGATGACCTATTCCATCGTCGCCCGCTGTCCGCGCACCGGACGCTTCGGCGTGGGCACCGCAACCTTCTCCATCGCGTGCGGCCGCCGCAATGAAAGCGTCCGCGCGAACGTCGGCATCAGCAAGTCCCAGGCGTTCTACGACCGCGCGACCGATCCGCTCGTGCTCAACCTGCTGGCCCAGGGGTACACGCCGCAGTACGCGCTCGGCGTGCTCGAGGCGCAGGACCCTGATTTCCAATACCGGCAGCTCGGGATAATCGACCGCGCCGGCACGATCGGCGTGCATACCGGCCGCGACATCGGCCCATGGGCCGGTCACGCGATCGGTCCCCAGTGCGTCGCGTTCGGCAACGGCCTTGCCGGCCCGCAGGTCGTCGAAGGCATCCTCGGCGGTTTCATGGCCGAACCGGATGCGGCGCTCGAGGACCGGCTCCTGCGTGCGATCGAAGGCGGCCGTGACGCCGGCGGCCAGGCGTCCAACGGTCAGCCCCGGCCCGAACGCTCGGCGTGGTTGTGCGTCGTGGATCGCGGCGAACATCCGCTGCTCGACCTTCGAGTCGATCTTCACGATCGCGCCGTGTCGCAGTTGCGGCGCGTGTTCGAAGCGTGCGACCGCGGTCATCTTCGGGTCGACACGCGATGAGCGCGCGAGCTGCCGGGATCCGGGCGCGAGTCGCGCCTCATGCCTTGATCGTCGCCCTGCTGCTCTTTTGTGCGTCCGGGGGCGCGGGCGCGCAGAACACCTGGAAGCCGAGCCGGCCGGTCGCCTTCGTCGTGGGCGCCACGCCCGGGGGCAGCCTCGATCTGACCGCAAGGCTCATGCAGCGCGTGTGGGACCAGCAGAAGACGGTCGGGCAGCCCGTGATCGTCATCAACAAGCCGGGCGCCGGCCAGGGGCTGGCGTGGGCCTACATGCAGGACAAAGGCGCCGACGGCCACGCGATCGCGCTCGGCGGTCCGAACCTCATTTCCAACGAGATCACGGGCCTGCATCCGGTCGGCTACACCGACGTCACGACGATCGCGATGCTGCTCGACGACTACATCGCATTCGTGGTCCGGCCGGATTCCCGGCTCGGAAGCCTGCGGGACGCGGTCGAACGCCTGAAGCAGGACCCGGGCGCGCTCACCATCGGCTGCGGGCCCGCGCTCGGCGGCGGCGCCCACATCGGGGCGGTGGTCGCGCTGCGCGCTGCCGGCGTGCGTGTGCGCGATGTGCGTTTCGTCGTCTACAAGTCGGCGGGGGAAGCCGCCACCGCAGTGCTCGCGGGCGAGATCGATCTCGCCGTCGGCACCGTCGCCAATTACCCGCCGCTGCTGTCGGCCGGGCGCCTGCGGGCGATCGGCGTGACCTCGCCGCGGCGTCTCAACGGCGTCATGGCCCAGGTACCCACGCTGAAAGATCAGGGTATAGACGCCGTATTCACGACCTGGCGCAACATCCTCGGCCCGAAGAACATGAGTCCCGCGCAACTTGCATACTGGCAGGACGCCGTAGCGACAGTGATGAAAAGCGACGAGTGGCGAAAAGATCTCGAGCGCAATTTCTGGACGGACAATTTCCTGACGGGCGAGCGCGCGCGCAGGTATCTCGCACAGCAAAGCACGCTCTACCGAAAGATCTTCCAGGAAGTCGGTCTGGCAAAGCCGACCCCATAGGCGCGGGCCGGCATCGCCGATACAGCCGGACGTCCCCCCTCACCTCTCGCATAAAGACCCGATATGTCGACTCTATTCCGCCGCTGCACCACGCGCAGCACACGCTGTCGTCTTTCAGCACTCGTGCTTGCCGCGCTGTCGCTTTCCGCCGCGCACGCGCAGACCTATCCTTCACGTCCGATCAGGCTCGTGGTCGCCGTCGCGGCCGGAGGCGGCACCGACATCCTGTCTCGACTGCTCGCGGCTCGCCTCACGCAAACCCTCGGGCAGAATGTCGTCGTCGACAATCGCGGCGGCGGCAACTCCATCATCGGCACCACCATCGCCGCGAAGGCGCCGGCAGACGGTTACACGCTGCTCACCGCGACCAACGCATCGCACTCGATCAATCCCGGTCTGTTCCCGGATCTGCCCTACGATACCGTGAGGGATTTCACTCCGATCGTCGCACTCGCCGGCGTTCCGGTGGCACTGGTCGTCACACCCGCCTTCCCGGGCAGGACCCTCCAGGAGTTCATCGCACACGCCAAGGCGCTGGATGGAAAGCTGACGCACGGTTCTTCCGGCACCGGTGGAACCGGGCACCTCGCCGCCGAGCTCTTCAAGGCAGCCACCGGCACGCGCGCGGTGCACGTTCCGTACCGAAGTGATGGCCCCGCGCTCATCGACCTGCTCGGCGGGCAGATCTCGTTCATGTTTCCGAACATGCCTGCGATCGTGTCTTACGTGAAAGGCGGACGGCTGCGCGCGCTCGCAGTGAGCTCGCCGAAGCGTTCACCCGCGCTGCCGGAGGTGCCGACGCTCATCGAGTCCGGCGTCAAGCTCGAGGTCCTCGGCTGGTACTGCATCATGGGCCCTGCCGGCATACCGCAACCGATCGTCACGCGGCTCAACGGCGAGATCAACAAGATCCTGCTCGAGCCGGATTTCAGGGAAAAGCTGGGCGGGCTCGGCGCGACCGCGATGGGCGGCAGACCCGATCAGGTCACCGCTCTGATCAAATCGGACATGGCCAAATACGCGAAAGCGATCAAAGATTCCGGCGCGAAACCGGACTAGTCAGGCGTCGTCCGCGTAGACGGCAGCCCGCTGCGTTTCCGGTAGAAATGCATACACTTTCCGGCGCTTCCTATCGAGCGCGAGCGTGTGGGCGCCGCTTTCGGTCTGCACCGTCTGCACGCGGCGCATTTGGGCGGTATCGATCACATCGATGACGCCCGGGTCCCCGATCGCAACATAGAGACGCCCGCTCGAAGGTTGAAGAAAGATGACGTCTGGCGCACCGCTGAGGGCGACCTCGCCGAGCGCGCGGCCAGACGCAGGATCGATCACGACGAGCACACCCGAATCGCACGCACAAAAGAGGCGGCCCGTCGCCGGGTCGATATCCAGGCCATGCGGCCCGGCGCCTGCCACGTCGTACTCCGCCCTTATTACGGTCGGGTTGTCCGCCGCGATTGCCACGATCTTCGCCGGCGAGGCGATATTGACGTAGAACGTGTCGCTCCGCCGGTCGTACACGGCCCAGCGTGTGCGGCCGGGCACCGCGATTTCGGCAACGCGCGCCCTGCGATCGACATCTACGACCGAGATCGTAAACGAGCCGGCTATCTCAGGATCCCCGACGTTTGCTGCGATCAGTATCCCTCGCTCGGCATCGAACGCGAGGCCGTTCGGCCTCACGCCGACGCCGATCTTCGTCGCAGCCTCCTCCGCACCCGGAGCGAACATCGAAACGGTGTTCTCTCCCCGATTCGAAGTAAACACCAGACCACGAGCTTCTGATACGAGGGCGCCTGCGACCCCCTTCAGACCGCCGATGGACTCGATGTAGCGATCCTGCGCACAGTCGATGACGTCGAGCGCATTGTTGCTCGTATGTGCGACATACAGGCGGTCCGAGGCTGCGTGAACGTCGGCGTGGTCGAAGCCGCCCTTGCCCTGATGGGCAGGGAGCTCTATGTGTGCCGCCAGGCGGAGCGACATGGCTTTATGGCTGCGCTGCCGCCCGCCGGTAACGTTCCGCAACGTTCTGCCAGTTGATGTTCTGCATGCAAGCGTCGACATAAGCCGCCGCTTTGGCGCCGTAGTCGATATGATACGAATGCTCGTACATGTCGAGCGCGAGCAAGACGACGCCGTCGGCTATCGTGGTCGTATGGTCCGCTGCCCACTGGCTGACGAGCTTTCCGCTGCGCGGCGAGTAGCTCAGGAGCACCCACCCCGAGCCGCCGCCCTGCGCTTTGCCCATCGCAGAAAACTGCGCATGCCACTGCTCGACGCTGCCGAAGTCGCGAGCCAGGACGTCAGATATAGCCGCGGACCGATCCGATGCGCCAAGCCCCGAGAAATAGATCTCGTGCAGGATCATCGAATTGGTGGCGATCAGCTCTTCACGTTTGATTCCGTTGATCACGAAGCCCGGCGCCTTTGCAAAATCCACGTCGCCGAGGTACTCGACGATCTGGTTGAGCCGCTTGACCGCGCCGCCATAGTTGTTTTCATAGTGGCTGACGATGAGCTTTTCCGACAGGCCGGCGAGGCGCTGCGGGTCGCATCCCAGGGGTTTCATTTCATACATGGCTGTCTCCTGTAACCCTATTTCGACGGTGCCGCTGCGCCGTAAACGAAATCGTCGAACACGGTAACGCTGTCGGCCTTGGTCCACATACCTGCGGCGCCGGCGCCTGAGATGCGCTTGTCCTGCACGTCGATGTAGGTCTTGCCATTCAGGGACACCCTGATCGAGGTACCGGCAAAGTCCACACGCAGGGTATGCCATCTGTTTTTGGCCACAGGCGCGTCGACGTACTTGATCGTGTTCCGCCGCCCGTTCGTCGTGTAATAGAGGGAGACGTTGTTTTCGAGGGCGTTTGCACGCGCGACGTAATAGTTGTCGCCGTCCTTCCAGCGCCACATCACGCCGCCCGCCTGGTCGCTGCGTCCCGCAAGCGCCTTGAATTTGACCTCCACATAGCCGTCGGACATCGAGGCGCTCTTGAGCGCACACCATGGAAAATCTCCGACGCCCGATTGTTTTAGAACATTCGGCTTGCTCGGCGCATCGGCATCGGGCTCTACGGTCCAGCGTGAGCCGCCCGAACCGGTCACTCCGCACGTCCATTCCGGCGGCAGCGCACCCGGACCGAGCGCGTCGAAATTAATCGTATCGGCCATGGCATCTCCCGTTGCTCCGACCGCTGCGACAGCGAGGGTAAGAAAGTGCGACAGTTTGGTCATGGTCAGCTCTCATTGCGCATTGATCATCGGCGCGATAAACGTCCAGGCGAGACCGGCAAGGCCGCACGCGAGAATGACCGGGATGATTCCGATCTTGTATTGCCAAAGTGCGATGAACGCAGCGATGCCGACGACCGCAAGAGGCCATTCGAATCCGGGGCCGAAGCCGTTCGGCCACAGGACGTGATAAGCGAAGAACACCGCAAGATTGAGAATGACGCCGACCACGGCAGCGGTAATGGCGGTCAACGGCGCGGTGAACTTGATCTGGCCGTGTGTCGTCTCGACGAGCGGGCCTCCGATGAGGATGAAGATGAAGCTGGGCAGGAAGGTGAAGTAGGTGGCGATTGTCGCGCCCGCCACACCCGCCATGAACACCGCATCGGGTCCGAACACTTCCTTGAGCCACGCGCCGACGAATCCCACGAAAGCGACGACCATGATGAGCGGCCCCGGGGTGGTCTCGCCCAACGCCAGGCCGTCGATCATGTGTGTAGCGCTCACCCATTGATAGTGCTCTACCGCGGCCTGATAGACATAGGGCAGTACGGCATACGCGCCTCCGAAAGTGAGCAAGGCCGCTTTGGTGAAGAACCAGCCCATCTGTGTGAGGGTGCTCTCCCAGCCGTAGACCGCGACCAGCACACCCATAGCGGAACCCCATAGCACGAGTCCCGCAGCGAGAACCCTGACGAGGCTCGTCCACGAGAACAGGGCGTGTTCAGGCGTAGGTGTGTCGTCGTCGATCACTGCGGGCCCGAAGCTCTTATCCCCGGAGCCATGTCCACCGCCCGTCTGGAATTTCGCCGGCGCGATCCGGCCCCCGATAATCCCGGCGATGCCTGCCCCGATGACGATGAGCGGGAACGGGAGCCGCAAAGCGAAGATGCCGATGAACGCCGCAGCAGCGATCGTCCACAGTACCCAGTTCTTCAGCGCCCGCGACCCGATGCGATACGCCGCGAACACGACCACCGCAGTCACCGCAGGCTTGATGCCGTAGAGTATGCCGGCAACCGACGGGACCGTCCCGTACGCCATGTAGATCCAGGACAGCGCGATCAGGATGAACAGCGACGGCAGCACGAAGAGCGCGCCGGCAACGATCCCGCCCCACGTTCGGTGCATGAGCCAGCCGATGTAAGTGGCGAGCTGTTGAGCCTCGGGGCCCGGCAGCAGCATGCAGTAGTTGAGCGCATGCAGAAAGCGGCCTTCGGAGATCCAGCGGCGCCGCTCGACGAGCTCCTGGTGCATCACCGAAATCTGTCCGGCCGGGCCGCCGAAGCTGATGAAACCGAGCTTCAGCCAGAACCAGAACGCTTCGGCGAAAGGAACCGAAGGGACATCTGCCCGAGGGATTGAAACCGTGGATGTTGCAGATTCAGACATCAAAGCAAGCTCCTTATGGACGAACGCCGTCAGAGCAAGCCTTGGACGCGAACTGCGTCTTGGAAGCGGGGAGGCTGCTGACCCCCGCGTGTTTGAAGAGTAGCAAGGCGCGACTCCAGGCGTCAATGCGGATTAAAGGCCGCCCTGCCGCTGAACGATCATGCCGGGTCGATGATCCAAACGACCATGCAACTGCCTCACATGGGAATCCTGGCGGCGCTGAGCGCCGCCGCCCTATTCGGTCTCGGCACGCCGCTCGCGAAGCTGCTGCTTGGGGAAGCGAATCCGTGGCTGCTCGCGGGACTGCTTTATGCCGGTTCCGGGCTGGGCCTTCTCGCCTTTAGGGCGCTTCGGCGCAACCGCCTGCCTCACCTGCGCCGCGACGAGATCGGGTGGCTGATAGGCGCCGTGACCGCCGGTGGCTTGACTGCGCCGGTGCTCCTCATGTGGGGATTGAGCGTAATGCCGGCGTCGGACGCCTCCCTTCTGCTCAACGCCGAGGCCGTGTTCACTGCGCTCCTCGCATGGTTCGTGTTCCGCGAGAACTTCGACCGCCGGATCGTTGCTGCCATGAGCCTTATCGTGGTCGGAGGGGCCTTACTGGCCTGGCCAGGACAGGCCACGTTCGGCGCTGCATTACCGGCGCTTGCGGTAATCGGCGCATGTCTCTGCTGGGCAATCGATAACAACCTGACTCGCAAGGTGTCGCTCGCAGACGCGACGTTCATTGCGATGATCAAGGGACTTGCTGCGGGCGCCGTCAACCTACTGCTTGCATTGGCTGCAGGCGTGCCGGTTCCGGGCTGGCCCACCGTCGGCGCTTCGGCGCTTCTGGGATTTGTAAGTTATGGTGTGAGCCTCGTCCTGTTCGTGATCGGCCTGCGCCACCTCGGTACGGCGCGCACCGCGGCATACTTTGCGCTCGCCCCATTCGCCGGAGCGATCGTCTCGGTGCTGTTGCTTCACGAGCCGGTGACCGCGAGACTCGTCGCTGCGGGACTTTTCATGGGAGTCGGCGTATGGATTCATCTGACCGAGCGGCACGAGCACGAGCATACGCACGGCGTCCTCGCCCATGAGCATGAACATCAGCACGACGAACATCATCTGCACGCGCACGCGACCGCTGCCGCCCCAGGCGTGCGGCACACACACTGGCACCAGCACGAATCATTGACGCATTCACATGCGCATTATCCTGATGCGCACCACCAGCACGATCATTAGGCTGCACATGCAGCTGGCGGTCTCGACCATTCGCCGACTCTGCTTCGCAAGGCTAGAGGATGTATGGCGCATCGGCCAGCGGTAGTAGCACTGTCGTTATTCCTTACTGTAATTGCGCCTGCCGGGGCTGCGGATTCTTTCAACAGGCTCTCGGCGCGTGATATGGCTGCGCGCTTGCCGGGACATATGGTTACTGATGAAGCGCATTGGTCGGACTCGTTCACGGCAGACGGTATGCTGATCGCGCTCGAGCTTGGACAGCGCAGGCCTGGGTCGTGGAAAATCGAAAACGATGAGCTATGCCTCACGCGAAAAGCTAAACGAGTTGTCAGTGAATGCTTCGAAGTGTGGCAATCGAAGGATCAGATCCAATACCGTCGGGACGGCATTACGATCATGGAAGGTGTCTTGCGTCACCAGTGATTGTCACGCGCGTAAGTTGATATAAGGCCCCGGCTGATCTAAGATAAGTCACGTCGGGGCGTGCAGACCCCCGGCTATCCCAAGATGGCTCCGCCATCCAAGCTCTGCCGATCGCACGGGTGCGAGAGGCCAGCTTGACCGTAGTACGCCTTCATGCAGTGCTTCTTCACGAGCGTTGGTTCGCTCGTCGGGGCGCGTCCGCTCATCCATGTTGTTCCTCCGAGACAGCAGGCCCGTGAAGCCTTCGTCGTCTCATCCTCACCAGGAGTAGCTCATGAACACGAAATCAATCCGCCCAATTGTCATCCTCGCCGCATTTCTCGCGTCGCCGTTTGCGTCCATGCTCGGATCGGCCACCGCACGAGCGGAGGATACTCAGGACATGCAGCCGCTCGTTCAGGCACTCAGCAAGAGTAAGCTGACGTTGCTGGACGGCATTCGTCAGGCGGAAAAAGACCACGGCGCAGCCATCTCTGCGAAATTCGAAATGGAAGATGGCAAGCTGTCCCTCTCCGTCTACACAGCCGAAAAAGGCTTATTGGTCGGCGCCGAGGAAAACGTTCTTGAAGAGCTCAGCGGCAGTCCAGAGAACAGATGGGAGCCGAAAGTAGAAGTGTTCAAGGATGTGCCGCACGTTGCCAGATCAGCGGAACAGCTCGCGATCGTGGCGCTGGGCCGCACCTCTCTGGCGGACCTGATTGCGCGCGTTCAGAAGGCGCAGGGAGGCACCGTATTCTCGGTGAAGCCCATGATCAAAAATCACAAGCCTGTGGCCGAGATCCTTGTGGCGAACAAAGGAAAAGTAACCAAGCTGGTTCGCCCACTGTAACGTTTCCACGATCGCAACCAGCAATCGTTCCGACCGTTCGCTCATGACAGGAGAGTTTCATGTGCAATATGCTCGTTCGCGCGCTGTTTCTGACGTCGGCGACTATCGTCTCGGCGGGCTGTTTTGGGCAGGATAATTCCCTCGATCCGGCGGTGATCGAGAAGGTCACCGGGTTGAAGGTGACTCACGTCCCCAAAGAAGATGTTTACAAGATTGCGAAGCCGCGCGATGACGTGAAGTTCGTCGTCGACGGTATCGCCATGCCGCCGTTCATGGGACTCACCTCCACTGCCATGTTCATCAAAGGGCACGGCTCCAACGCGATGGTGATGGGGGACACGGTGCTTCTCCAGGATGAAGTGAATCCGGTGATGAGCATCGCGCTCGATTCGGGTCTCGAAGTCACTGCCCTGCACAACCACTTCTTCTTCGATGAACCGAAGGTCTACTTCATGCACATCGGGGGGGAAGGCGAAGCGAGCACGCTCGCTCAGGGGATCAGGAAGATGTACGACAAGGTTGCCGAGATTCGCAAGGCCAGCCCGGGACCGGCCACACGCTTCCCGGGAGATCCCACTGCCCAGCCCAACTCGATCACAGGTAAGCCGCTCGAAGCCATTTTCGGCACTCCCGGAGAATCGAACAACGGCATGTACAAAGTCGTCATCGGCCGGAGCGGAAAGATGCATGGACTCGACTTCGGCAAGGACATGGGACTGAACACGTGGGCGGCATTCGCCGGGACCGATGACACTGCGGTCGTGGATGGCGATTTTGCAATGCTGGAAAGCGAGCTGCAGGCGGTCCTGAAATCGATGCGAAAAGACGGCATCAATATCGTCGCCATCCATCAGCACATGAGCGGCGAGCAGCCGCGCTACCTGTTCCTGCACTACTGGGGCAAGGGAAAAGCGGCTGACCTCGCGCGCGCGGTCAAACGCGCGGTGGATACACAGGCGAGTTCCAGGACCGCATCAGCGGGTGCGCATTAGAGTGTGAGACCGTCGAGCCCTCGCCTCACTGCAATGCAATTCCAAATTGCATTTGATCGATGACGTGCGGTGACTCGACGGGCCCACGATCTTGGGCGTCGCGCTCAGGTCGCCCGCTTCCGCTCACCGTCGAGCTCGTGCTCGTTCAAAACTTTCAAACGATATCCAACCCCGGCTTCGGTAAGCAACATCTCAGGACGCGCGGGGTCGTCCTCGAGCTTTTGGCGCAGCGCCTTCATGTACACGCGCAGATAATGGCTGTGCTCCACGTGGGACGGTCCCCATACCGCCGTCAGCAGGTGCCTTTGCGTGAGCACCCTTCCCGCCTCCTGCACCAACAGAGCCAGCAACCGGTATTCGATCGGGGTCAGGTGCACGTCGTCACCGTTGCGAAAGACCTGCCTGCGGCCAAGATCGACCTTGATCGGACCGGACACGAAAACGGCCTCCTGCTCCCGATCCCGCGAGGCTCGTCGCAAAGCGACGCGTATGCGCGCCAGCAGCTCGTCGGTTCCGAATGGCTTGGTGAGATAGTCATCGGCGCCCGCATCGAGCGCGGTCACCTTGTCACGCTCGGTGTCGCGGGCCGACAGGATGATCACCGGCTGCGCCATCCATTTGCGCAGCCCCGCCACCACTTCGACGCCGTCCATGTCAGGAAGACCGAGATCGAGAATGATCAGGTCGGGCTTGTGCGTCGCGGCCATCGTCAGGCCCTGCCTGCCGGTTTCGGCTTCGAAGGTCACGAATCCATGCACGTCCAGCGCAGTGCGCAGGAAGCGGCGGATCTGCGGATCGTCCTCGATGATGCCGATGACCGGTTTGAGCCCGCTCACGTGGTAATCGCCGTGGGTTCGCACTCCGCTTCGACGCGCGGCGGCTCTTCGGCGGCAGGTAGTGTGAAGCGAAACACGGCGCCGCCGTCCGCGCGGGTCGACGCCGTGATCGTCCCGCCGTGCGCGTCCACAATGGCGCGGCAGATCGTAAGCCCGAGCCCCACCCCGCTCTGCGCGCGCTCCGCCTGCGCCTGATAGAACTTGTCGAAGAGCCGCTCCTCAGTCCCCGGCGGCAGGCCCGGTCCGCGATCGGCCACCCACACGGCGATCTCATCGCGCCGCGCCTCCGCTCCCAGTTCGACGGATGTGCCGGACGGGGTGTACTTCGCTGCATTCTCGAGCAGGTTCTCCAGCACCTGCTCGATCATTGCCGGATCGACGTTCACGAGCGGGAGCGTCGCGGGAACCACGATTGCAACGGGATGCGCGCTCATGCGACTCTGCAATCGCGTGACGACGCTGCCGACGATCTCTTCGACCGAGGACCACTGGCGGTGCAACGCCACGCTCCCCGCTTCGAGACGCGCCAGGTCGAGCAGGCTGTTGGCGAGCCTGGACATCCGCTGAGCTTCCTCATAGATCGTCCTGCCGAGCTCCACACGCGCTTCATCGCTAAGGCGGGTCAGCGGATCGGCCACGCTGCTCGATGCGCCTACGATCGCCGCGAGCGGCGTACGGAAATCGTGGGAAATGGCGCTGAGCAGAGAATTGCGCAACCCCTCGGTGTGTGCCTTGACGTTCGCAGCCTGCGCTTCACGGGCGAGCCTGACGCGCTCGATCGCCTGCAGGACCTGCGTAATGAACGTATCCATCAGACGCTGCTGTTCGGGAAGGAACACGCGGCGCAGATTCACCGGGATCAGCGCGAGCACTGCGATTGTCGCATCGGGACCTTTCACAGGGAAATATACGCCTTCGGTCCCGGGCAGCGTGTCGGTGCCCTGGCCCGCGATCTGCCCGTGGTCGTACACCCATTGCGCCACGGCGAGGTCCGCCGCATGGAAGGAACCGTGAATGCTGTGCCCCGTCGGATAGCGAATCTTCCCATCCGCGTCCGGGAGAAGTAGCACGCTCGGCCCCTCGAACTCCTCTGCAATTTTCGTAACTGCGATGCGTGCAACTTCGTCTTCTCTGCGTGCGGCAGCCAGCTCGCGCGTGAGTGCATACAACACCGACGCGCGCCGCTCGCGATACGACGCAACCTTGGCCTGGGATCGCAGGTTGGCGGCCAGAGTGCTGATGACGAGGCCGACGAGCAGCATGACCGCGAACATGACGGCGTACTCGATGTCCGTCACCGCAAAGGAAAATCGCGGCCGCACGAAAAAGAAGTCGAAAGCGGCCACCGACAGCAGCGAAGCCACCGCCGAAGGACCGCGGCCGAACCGCGTCGCGACGACCACCACGCCGACGAGATAGACCATGACGAGATTGGCGAGCTCGAGACGCTCGAACATCAGACCGCAGACCATCGTCGCGATCGCGGTCGTCCCGAGGCTCCATGCGTAACCGCGGTAACGGCGCTTGCGCGGCTGCGCGTCCCGGTTGCGCAGGCCTAAATAGGCCCTGCTGCGCGTGAGCAATGCGAGCTCTGCCGCCTGCGGTGTGGCCGCGC
>JAQGMV010000522.1 GCA_028292225.1 Betaproteobacteria bacterium | reverse complement strand
GCGGCGTCGAGCGAGGCTTCGATCTCGTCGCGGCGGGCGCCGCTTTCGCGCAACCGCGATTCGGCGGCGACTGAAGTCAGTCTCTCGTCGACGAGCTCGACGGCGACGCCGAAGCGCCCTTCGAGGCGGTGCGCGAAACGCCGGGCGAGACGGCTCACCTCGTGCTCGGCGCCGTCGGCGTGCATGGGCAACCCGACGATGAGCCCGACCGGGCGCCACTCGGTGATGAGCTTGCCGATCTCGGCGAAGCGCGTCGCGTTGTCTTCCGCGTGGATCGTCGTCAGCGGGTGCGCGATGCGCAGCGCAGAATCGCCGACCGCGACCCCGATGCGCTTTTCGCCGAAGTCGAAAGCGAGGAGGGTGGTGTTGACTGCGTGAGGCGTGAGGGGTGAGGTGTCGGGAGCGGTCATGCGGAGTGACTGCGTGAGGAGTGACTGCGTGAGGAGTGAGGAGTGAGGAGTGAGGAGTGAGGTGTGAGGAGTGAGGTGTGACATGTGAGGTGCGTCATTCCCGGTGCCGCACGTCTTGCGCCTCACGCTTCACGCCTCACGCTTTCGCTTCGCGCCTCACTCCTCACGCTTCACGCCTCACGCTTTCGCTTCACTCCTCACTCCTCACGCATTTATCACGCGTGCCCCGCCACATCCGAGAGCTTCGCGTAATCGACGCCCAGCAGGCTCATCGCCGCTGGCAGGCGTGCCTCGGCGGCGAGCGCGAAAATGATTTCAGGCGTCGCCTCGACGGTCAGCCACGCGTTCTGCGCGAGCTCGTGCTCGAGCTGTCCCGGCGCCCACCCGGCATAGCCCAGCGTCACCAGCATCTGGCGCGGGCCTTCGCCGCGCGCGACCGCCTGCAGGATGTCTTTCGAGGTGGTGAGGCCGATCTCCGGCGTCACCGCGAGCGTCGACTGCCACGCGCCGAGCGGGGTGTGCAGGACGAAACCGCGGTCGACCTGCACCGGCCCGCCGAAATGCACCGCCACCGCTTTGAAATCGCCGATCTCGGGCGTGATGTCGACCTGCTCGAGCAGCGTCTGCAGGTTCATATCGATCGGGCGGTTGATCACCACGCCGAGCGCCCCCTGGTCGTTGTGCTCGCACACGTAAGTGAGCGACTTCGCGAAATTCGGGTCGGACATCGCGGGCATCGCAATCAGGAAGTGCTGCGTGAGGTTTACTTTCTGCATGCCTCGATTGTAGATGCCCGCGCCGACGGGCACAAAACCGCGCGGGCTTTACCCTCCGATGCTATGGAGCGAGCGCAAGCGAGCCGAAGGAAAGGAGGTTCAAGGAGGGAAACCCTGGTTTCCCTCCTTGGCGTTCATCCGCGCCATGGCGCAGGTAGGCTACTGCGGAGCCTACCTGCGCCAGAAACCCGGGGTCAGGATCACCAGGACGGTGAGCAGCTCGAGGCGCCCCAGCAGCATGGCGACCGAGCACACCCACGTCTGGAAGTCGTCGAGGATGGAGAAGTTCGCGGCGGGCCCGATCTCGTGCAGACCGGGGCCGATGTTGTTGAGCGAAGCGACGCTCGCCGAGAACGCGGTCAGCACGTCGAGCCCGGACAGGGTGAGCAGCAGCGTAGTGCTCACCAGCGTTGCGAGCCACGCGAAGAAGAACGCCAGCACGGCGAAGACCACCTGGTTGGGCACGACGCGGTTCTGGATTTTCAGGGGCGAGACTGCGCTCGGATGCGCGAGCTTGTTGAGCTCGCGATGCATCTGCCGGTAGAGGATGATCGCGCGAATCATCTTGATCCCGCCGCCCGCAGACCCCGAGCACGCCACGAAGGTGCCGAGGAACATGAGCCACAGCGGCGCGAACACCGGCCACTGGGCGTAATCGACCGTCGCATAGCCGGTGTTCGTTGCGACCGAAATCGTATTGAAGGCGGCGTAGCGCAGCGCCGACGACAGGTCGGGATACACGCCTTTCAGCCACAGGAACGCCGTGATCCCGGCGACGCTGAGGACGAGCACGAGAAGGTAATACGGAAGCTCGCTGTCGAGCTTTGCGGCGGCGAAGCTGCGCGCCTGCCAGATCCTGAAATGGGTCGCGAAGTTGATCCCGGCGAGCGTCATGAATACGATCGCGACGATTTCGATCTGGAGCGAATCGAAGTAACCGAGGCTCGCGTCGTGCGACGAGAAGCCGCCGAGCGAAAGCGTCGAGAAGCTGTGGATCAGCGCGTCGAGCCACGACATCCCGGCAAGCCTGTACGCGGCGAAACACGCAAGCGTCAGCGCGAAATAGACGATCCACAGTCCCTTGGCGGTCTGCGTCATGCGCGGGGTGAGCTGGTCGTCTTTCATCGGCCCCGGGATTTCGGCCTTGGTGATCTGCCGTCCGCCCACGCCGATCATCGGCAGTACGGCCACGACCAGCACGATCACGCCCATGCCGCCGAGCCACTGGAGCTCGGCACGCCATACGTTGAGCGACGGCGCCAGATTGTCGAGTCCTGAAAGGAGCGTGGCGCCGGTCGCGGTCAATGCGGACATCGCTTCGAAATAGGCGTCGGTGAAAGAAAGGCCGAGCGCGAGGAGCAGCGGCATGCACGCGAACAGGGCGCCGCCGACCCAGATGAGCGAGATGAAGAGTATGCCTTCGCGAAGCTGGAGCTCGCGGCGGTAGCGGCGGGTGGTGAACCACAGCAGAAAACCGGTGACGAAGTTGACCACGAGTGAGCCGCCGAAGATGCCGGCCGTGCCGTCGTTGGTCCAGAGCGAGACCCCGAGCGGCAGCAGATAGGACAGGCTCATCGCCATTGCGATGAGCCCGAGCACCGGCAGGCAGGGAACGATCCAGGGCATACGGATCAAGACTTACGCAACTGACCGCAGGCCATCGGCGTCTTGCATCTCCCCTCGCTCTCTGGGAGAGGGGCCCGGGGCGAGGGATACATATCCGCCGTCACAGGAAGCTGACGTTCACCTGGAAAAGCTTTTCGACTTTGGGCACGTTGCGCTTGTTAACCACGAACACGATGACGTGATCGTCAGGCTCGATGACCACGTCGTGATGGGCCATGAGCACCTGGTAGTCGTACACCGGCTTGGCGCCTTCATGACGTCCGGCCTCGCGCGCGTGGCGCCTGACGATTGCGCCGATCGTCGCGCCTTTGGGCAGGTCGAGCTCCTCGATCCGCCGCCCCACGACCTTGGACGAGCGCGCATCGCCGTGCGCGACGAGCTCGAGGGCTTCGGCCGCACCGCGCCGCAGCGAGTGCACCGCAACGCAGTCACCGCGCCGCACGCGCGCGAGCAGGGTGCCTATCGTCGCCTGTGCGGGCGAGATCGCGATATCGATCTGGCCGCTTTGCACCAGATTCACGTAGCTCCCGCGATTGATCAGCGCGATCACCTTGCGCACCCCCATGCGCTTGGCGAGCAAGGAGCTCATGATGTTGTTTTCGTCGTCGTTGGTGAGGGCGCAGTACACGTCCATCTCGGCGACGTTCTCCTCGGCGAGGAGCTGCTCGTCGGTCACGTCGCCGATGAGCACCAGGGTCTTGTCGAGCTCGGCTGCGAGCTTTTCGGCGTTCGCCTTGTTGTATTCGATGAGCTTCACTTCGTACCGATGCTCGATCTGCTTGGCGAGACGCCGTCCGATGTTGCCGCCGCCGCCGATCATTACGCGCTTGATCGGTTTGTCCATGCGCCGCAGCTCGCGCAGGATTCCGCGGATATTCCGCGTGTCGGCGATGAAGAAGACTTCGTCGCCGGCTTCGACCACGGTGTCGCCTTCGGGGATGATCGGGCTGTCCTGCCTGAAGATGGCCGCGACGCGCGCGTCGATCTGGGGCATGTGGCTGCGCAGGTGCGAGATCGCGTGTCCGACCAGCGGACCGCCGTGGAAAGCGCGCACCGCGACCAGACTCACCCGGCCTTCGGCGAACTCGAGCACCTGGAGCGCTTCGGGGAATTCGAGCAGCTTTGAGATGTAATCGGTGAGCACCTGCTCGGGGCAGATCGCCGAATCGACCGAGAAATTCTCGGGCGAGAAGATCTCCGGGTGCGAGAGGTAATCGCCCGAGCGGATGCGGGCGATCTTGGTGGGGATGTTGAACATGGTCGCGGCGAGCTTGCACGCGACCATATTGGTCTCGTCGCTCTGCGTCACTGCGAGAATCATGTCGGCGTCGCGCGCGCCGGCCTGCTCGAGCACGGCGGGGTGCGCGGCGTTGCCGACGAATGTGCGCAGGTCGAAGCGGTCCTGCAGCTTCTTCAGCCTTTCGGCGGAAAGATCGACGACGGTGATGTCGTTCGCTTCCGAAACCAGGTTTTCCGCAACCGACGATCCGACCTGCCCGGCGCCGAGTATCACTATTTTCAAGACGTCCGCTCTTTACGCCGGAAAGAGGCGGATTCTATTCCTGGCGGATGCGCGGGGCCAGCAGTCGCAGCCGCGGCGTGCCGGCGAGGCCGGCCCGTGAGGCATAATCGTCACGCATCATGGCCCCCGGCAAATCCCCCGCTAAATCCCGCTGTCGCCTGTACGTCCCGGACGAGATCCCGGTGCACGGCGTATTCGACGCTCCACGCGACCAGGCCCATCACGTCGCGCACGTCCTGAGGCTTGCCGCCGGTGACGCGGTCACCGTATTCGACGGCCGGGGACACGAGTACGCCGGAGTCATCGAGCGCATATCGAAATCCGCCGTGACTCTGCGCGTCGGCGACCCCGAGCTGGTGAATCGCGAATCGCCGCTGTCAGTGACCCTCGCGCAAGGCATCTCGAGCGGCGAGCGCATGGACTTCACGGTGCAGAAAGCGGTCGAGCTCGGCATTACGGCAATACAGCCGCTCGCCACCGAGCGCAGCGTGGTCAAGCTCAGCGCCGAGCGCGCGGCAAAGCGCGTCGAGCACTGGCGCGGCGTCGCGGCCAGCGCGTGCGAGCAGTCGGGCCGCAATCGAGTGCCCGAAGTCTTTCCGGTCGCATCGCTGACCGGGTGGCTCGCGCGGGTCCCTTCGGGTGCGCTGCGCCTCACGCTCTCGCTCGGCGCCGCGTCGACGCTGCGCGAGCTTCCGCGGCCTGCCGGAGGCATCGTGCTGCTCGTCGGACCTGAAGGCGGGCTTTCGCGGCGCGAGCAGGACGACGCCCACGCCGCGGGTTTCACGCCGCTTCGGCTCGGGCCTCGCGTGCTGCGGACCGAGACCGCCGCGCTCGCCGCGCTCGCTTGCCTGCAAGCGACTTGGGGAGACTTCTGAAACGCAGAAATTTCTTTGCTTTTCAGGGCCTCCGGTCCTTTTCCTGAGAACCAATCTCGCATAATATCCGCGCTGTACGAGCGAGCGCAGTGCGCCTTCGCCAAGCCGCGCAGCAGGAGCACCGCAATCACGAACAAACAGGTCAAGCCAGCGGGGGACGATGGCGCGGCGGATGCTCCGCAACCGCCTCGCCGCCAGCGGCTTTCGAGCCAGGACCGCTTCATCGACTGGTTCCAGTCGGTCACGCCGTACATCCACGCTTTTCGCGGCAAGATTTTCGTCATCGCTTTCGGCGGGGACCTCGTCTCCGACGGGCGCTTCTACGATCTCACGCATGACCTGAACCTGCTTGCAGCCCTGGGCGTGCAGCTCGTGCTCGTCCACGGCTCGCGGCCGCAGATCGAGGCGCGGCTGCTCGAGCGCCGCCACGACAGCCGCTTCCACAAAGGCCTGCGGGTGACCGACGATGCAGCGCTCGCCGCGGCAAAGGAAGCCAGCGGGAGGCTGCGGGTGGAGATCGAAGCGTGGCTTTCGATGGGCCTGCCCAATTCGCCGATGGCAGGCGCCGATATCCGTGTCGCGAGCGGCAACTTCATCACCGCCAAGCCGCTCGGCGTGCTCGACGGCGTGGATTACATGCACACCGGCGAAGTGCGCAAAGTGCACGCGAATGCGATGCGCAAGCGCCTCTCGGACAACGAGCTCGTGCTCCTCTCGCCGCTGGGCTATTCCCCGACCGGCGAGGTTTTCAATCTCGCGCTCGAAGACGTGGCGGCGTCCGCTGCGATCGCGCTCGGCGCCGAAAAGCTCATATTCATGATGGACACGCCCGGGGTGGCCGGCCGGCGCGGCGAGCTCCAGCGCGAGCTCACCGTGAAGCAGGCGAAAAGCCTCATCGCCCGGAGCGGCCAGGCCGAGACCGATGTGCAGTTCTATCTGCCGTGGGCGGTTCGCGCGTGCGATCAGGGCGTCAAGCGCGTCCATCTGATCTCCGGGCACATCGATGATTCGCTCCTGCTCGAGCTCTTCACGCACAAAGGCGTGGGGACGCTCGTCACGCCCGACCCGATCCAGACATTGCGCACGGCGAAGCCCGACGACATCGGCGGCATCCTTCAGCTGATCGAGCCGCTCGAAGCCGAAGGCATCCTCGTCAAACGCAACCGCGGGCTGCTGGAGAGCGAGATCAACCGTTTCGTCGTGCTCGAGCACGACGGCATCGTCATCGCGTGCGCGGCGCTTTATCCCTTCCCCGACGAGCATGCAGGCGAGCTCGCGGGCCTCGCGGTGCATCCGGACTTCCGCAGCCAGGGCGCGGGCGAGCGACTGCTGAGCGAAATCGAAGCGCGCGCGCGCCGGATGAAGCTGAAGCGTCTCTTCGTGCTGACCACCCGTGCCGAGCACTGGTTCGTCGAGCGCGGATTCACCGAAGTCGACATCGAAGAGCTGCCGGCGCCCAAGCGCGCGCTGTACAACTGGCAGCGGCGCTCGGTCGTTCTGGTGAAACGCATTTGAATAAATCCCCGGCCGCCCGCGCGCCGGCAGCAGCGACGAGCCCGCTGCGCAGCTTCCTCCCGCTGCGCTCCCGGCTGCTCCTCGCCAGCGCCGTCGTCCAGCTCGCGATGCTGGGGCTCCTGATCTACAACGGCATCAGCGTGATGGACGACAAGCTCGTCGAGCGCGCGAGGGCACACCTCGAAGAGCAGAAACAGCTCCTCAACGCTGCGCTTGCCGGACCGCTCGCGCAAAGCGACCGCACGCACGTACAGGAGGTGCTCGACGCCGCGCGGCGCGACCAGGCGATGACTTACGTCGTGCTCCTGGACCGCAAAGGCAAGATCGTCGCTTCCAGCGGCTGGGACCGCCGCAAACCGCTGCCGCCTCGCGAGCAGTCCTTGAGCGCCCGCGACGACGACGACATCTTCGATACCGAAGTCGAGCTGCATGTCGGGGGAGAGCGTCACGGCAAGCTCGCGATCGGCTTGCCCACCCATTACCTCAGGACCGCGCGGGTCGAGCTCATTCGCGAGAACCTCGCGATCGGCGTGCTGCTGCTCATCCTCTCGACCGGTGCGATGGTGGGCGTCGCGTTCTGGCTCACGCGTCACCTGACCAAGCTCACCGATGCGAGCGCGCGGCTCGCCGGCGGCGACCTCACCGTGAGACTGCCGGTTCGCGGCGGCGACGAAGTCGCGCAGCTCACCCACGCGTTCAACACGATGGCCGAAGCGCTCGCGAGCCGCATCGAGGCGATCGGCCAGACCCAGGCGAAGTTCACCGCGATCGCGGACTACAGCTACGACTGCGAGCTGTGGATCAGTCCCGAAGGCAGTCTCATCTGGATCAACCCGCGAGTTCAGGACATGTTCGGCTACACCGCCGAGGAATGTCTGGGCATCGAGAATTTCCCGGCGCCTTTCGTGAGCGGCGCCGACTCGGGCCGCACGATGCGCCAGATCCGCAAGGCGCTGCGCGGGAATACCGGGCAGGACTTCGAGTTCCGTGCCAGGCGCAAAGACGGCAGCGAGTTCTGGGCCGCGGCGGACTGGCGGCCGATCTACGACAAGGCCGGCGCGTACCAGGGCATACGCATCAGCATCCGGGACATCACGCAGCGCAAGGAGGCCGAGCAGCGGTTAGAGGCGACGGTGGTCGAGCTCCGCACCGCGCAGACCGTGCAGCAGGAATACCTAGGCCAGGCGCAGGACGAGCACGCGAGGTTGTCCGCCCTGCTCGGCGCGATGGACATCGGCATCCTTTTCGTGTCGGAAGACGACCGCGTCGTCTACTGCAATCCCGCTTTCAGCCGGATATGGCCGCTGTCGCAGAGCACTCGCATCATCGGGTCCACGCCGGGCGCTCTGGTGGAAGCCTCGACTTCGGTGCTCGCGCGCCCGGGGGACCAGTCGCGCCACATCCTGCGGCAGCCGACCGGCGCCGAGCTCGCGCCCGCGTATGAAATCCAGATGATCGACGGGCGGCTCGTGACTCAGCAGGGTCATGCGGTCCAGGACCCTTACGGCAGGCCGGTCGGTTACCTGTGGCTTTTCGAGGACGTCACCCGCGAGCGCCAGACCGCCGAGCAGCTCATCTATCTCGCCGAGCGCGACGCGCTCACCGGGCTCTACAACCGGCACCGCTTCAACGAAGAGCTCGCGCGCATGATCGCCGACGCGCAGCGGCACACCTCGCGCCTGGCGCTCCTCTTCTTCGACCTCGACGACTTCAAGTACATCAACGACACCTTCGGCCATCGCGCAGGCGACGCCATGCTCATCCGCGTCGCGGGCGAAGTTGCGGGGCAGGTGAGGCGCAACGAGCTTTTCAGCCGCATCGGCGGGGACGAGTTCGCGATCCTAGTGCCCGACATCTCGGACGAGATGCTGCGCGTGCTCGCCGAGCGGATCACGCGCTCGATCGCGACGGTGCGCTTCCAGTTCGAAGGCGAAAATCTCAGGCTCACGACGAGCCTCGGCATCGCGATGTTCCCGGACCATGCCGACAATGCCCAGGACCTGATCGCGCGGGCGGACATCGCGATGTACCAGGCGAAGGAAGCCGGCAAGAACGCGTGGCGCATCTACAGCAGCGAGCTCGATACCTCGCAGCAGATGGTCTCGCGCCTCTCGTGGAACGACCGCATCCTGCACGCGCTGGAAAACCGGCTGATGACGCTCCAGTTCCAGGGGATTTACCACACCTCGGACCGGTCGCTTTCGCACTTCGAAGTGCTGGTGCGCATGCGCGACAAGGACGATCCCACGCGCATGCTCATGCCGGGCCAGTTCATCCCGATGGCGGAGAAGTCGGGCAAGATCATCGAAATCGACCGCTGGGTGCTGCGCGAATCGATCGAGCTGCTCGCCGACACCCCTTCGATCCCCGCGCTCGCGGTCAACATCTCCGGACGCTCTTTCGACGAGCCGACCCTGCCGCAGTACATCGCCGAGCAGTTGAAGCGTTGCGGGGTCCAGCCGCGCCGCCTGCTAGTCGAGCTCACCGAGACTTCCGCGGTGTCGGATCTCCACGACGCGCAGCGTTTCATCGAAGCGCTGCGCCAGACCGGCTGCGGGGTGTGTCTCGACGACTTCGGCACGGGCTTCTCTTCGTTCGCGTACCTGAAGCACCTCCAGGCCGACGCGGTGAAGATCGACGGACTCTTCATCCGCAACCTGCCGCAGGACTACGACAACCAGCTTTTCGTCAAAGCGATCGTTTCAGTCGCTCGCGGGCTGCACAAGACGACGATTGCCGAGTGCGTCGAAGACGAAGCGACGCTGCAGATGCTCAAGGCTTTCCGCGTCGACTGCGTGCAGGGTTACTACCTCGAGAAACCCAGCGGCGACCACCCGCTGCTCATCCAGGTGCAGGAAAAGAACCTCGAGTTGCCTTTAGGCGCGGCGTAGCCGCGCCGGCCGCCGGTGAACGCCAAGGCGGGAAACCCGGATTCCCCTCCTTGCAACCCCCTTCCTTCGGGATCTACCGATCCCGCGTTCCGGTCCGCTACGTCTTCGGTGGCACGTAGCCCTGGGCTTTTTCCGCGCCTTCGCCGAAAAAGTGTTTCTCCATCTGCGCGGCGAGGTAATCGCGTGCTTTCTTGTCCGCGAGGTTCAGGCGGTTCTCGTTGACGAGCATCTTCTGGTGCTCCAGCCATTGCTTCCACGCTTCCTTCGAGACGTTGTCGAAGATGCGCTTCCCGAGCTCGCCGGGATAGGTCGGGAAATCCAGACCTTCGGCTTGCTTGCCGAGCTTTACACAGTGCACAGTTCGAGCCATGGGTGGTGTCCTTGGTGCTTTAGCGTTTGAGCGTCTGCACGCCGTCAGGCGTGCCGAGCAGCAGTATGTCCGCGCCTCTTCGTGCGAAGAGGCCGTTCGTGACGACTCCGGTGATCTGGTCGACGGCCGCTTCGAGCTCGACGGGGTTCGTGATCTCGAGGTTATGGACGTCGAGTATCCAGTTGCCGTTGTCGGTGACCACGCCTTGCCGCCATTCAGGTTGTCCGCCGAGCTTCACCAGCTCGCGGGCGACATACGAGCGCGCCATCGGGATGACTTCGACGGGCAGCGGAAAGCGCCCGAGGACGTCGACGAGCTTGCTGCCGTCGGCGATGCACACGAACGTGCGCGACAGCGCAGCGACGATCTTCTCGCGCGTGAGCGCGCCGCCGCCGCCCTTGATCATCGCGAGCGAGCGGTTCACTTCGTCCGCGCCGTCGACATAGACCTCCAGCTGCACGACGCTGTTGGAGTCGACGATCTCGATGCCGACCGCTTTGAGCTTCTGCGCGGTGGCTTCCGAGCTCGCGACCGCGCCGTCGAAGCGCTGCCTGATCTTCCCGAGCTCTTCGATGAAGAAGTTCGCCGTCGAGCCGGTGCCGACGCCGATGATCCCGCCCATCGGCACGTGCTCGATTG
>JAQGMV010000521.1 GCA_028292225.1 Betaproteobacteria bacterium | reverse complement strand
CGGCCTTCGAGCACCGCGAGCTCGACGATGCCGCCTTCGAGCTTCTGCTCGGGCACGTACGCCTGCGCGACGAAATAACCGCGGTTGCGCAGGTGATCGGTCACCGCGTTCGCGGCGGCCTGGAGGTCTTCGAAAGTGCGCTCCGGCCCGATGTATTTCTGAACCAGAGGCTGCAGGCTGTCCGGTGAGACGACGCTGAGGCCGCTGAAGCGAAAGCCTTTGACGTCGAGCTTGAAGCCGGGAAGCGGCTTGACCGCGCGCCGCAGCTCGGGCGCGACTTCGATCCTCGGCGCGGTCTTCGGTGCGGGAATTTCGCGGGCCTTGTCGCCCAGATCCCTCAGCGCGTCACCGGCCCCGGGTATCTGCTGCGCGAGAACGGGGAATGCGGTAAGCAGTGCTGCGGTCGTTCCACAGACCAGTCGCAGGCAATGCAGCTTTCGATGAATCCGATCGACGCCAACTGCCACTGCGTGATCCTTGTTATTCGTGATTGTTGCCCGGCATATTATCGGCTCGAGCAGCCTCCGACAACTGATCTTGCTGGTTAAATTACCACTGGGCGCCTGTTCCAGAGGCTCGGCGAGATGTGGCCGTAACAATTGCGTGATACGCGATCACGAATGCTCGGTAGTGGGCTCCCTCCCGCGTTCCCCGCATGACGATGGCAACCCGACTTTCGGGCGCAGGGAGATGAGCTTCAGCCCCCGAGGGTCGGGCGCGCTGCAGACACATTTCCCATGCGGGTAATGATTCCCCGACAATCATCGGTTTTCCCAAGTACACATGCCCCGATGAAGCTGCTCTTCGTCCACCAGAACTTTCCCGCGCAGTATCGCTATCTCGCAGGAGCCCTTGCCCGGGAGGGTGGCGTCGAGGTCGTCGCCCTCGGCGATGCGGCCGCAATCGGCCGCCGGGAGCCGCTGTCAGGTGTGGGCGTCGTCGGATATGACTGCGAGCTTCCGAACCCGCCGGGCGCTCACGCTTTTGCGCAGCCGTTCGAACATGCGGTCACGCGCGGACACGCGGTCGCGCGCGCCTGCCGGGCGTTGCGCGCGTGGGGTTTCGAGCCGGACGTGATCTACGCGCACCCGGGCTGGGGTGAGGCGCTTTTCCTGCGGGACGTTTTTCCCCAAGCGCGGATCACGCTCTATTGCGAGTTCTTCTACCGAGCGACCGGTGCGGATGTCGGATTCGATCCCGAATTTCCGCCGCCGCCCGACGATGCCTTACGCGTGCGCGCGAAGAACGCTGCGGCGCTGCTGAGCATGGAGGCCGCCGACGGCGGCATCAGCCCGACGCAGTGGCAGCGGAGCGTGCATCCAGAAGCGTTTCGGCAACGCATCGACGTGATACACGACGGCATCGACACCGACTACTTCGCGCCCGACGCCGAAGCGGTTCTCGAGTTGCCCGGCGGCGCCGGAACACTGACGGCGCGCAACGAGATAATCACCTACGTCGCGCGCGGCCTGGAACCTTATCGCGGGTGCCACACCTTCATGCGCGCGCTGCCGCGCCTGCAGGCGCTGCGGCCACACGCGCACGTGGTGATCGTCGGCGGCGACGGCGTGAGCTACGGCAATCCGGCACCGCACGGCGGTTCTTACAGGGAATGGCTGCTCGCCGAGCTCGACGGACGGATCGATGCGAGCCGCGTGCACTTCCTCGGCCGGGTGCCGTACCCGGCGCTGCGCTCGGTCTACCAGGTTTCGAGCGCGCACGTCTATCTCACCTATCCCTTCATCCTCTCGTGGTCGGTGCTCGAAGCGATGTCGTGCGGCTGCGCGATCGTCGGCTCGGCAACCGCGCCCGTCGAAGAAGTCATCGCCCACGGCGACAACGGACGGCTCGTCGACTTCTTCGAGTCGACGAAGCTTGCGGAGGAAATTGCAGACGTGCTCGAAGCCGGCGCGGATACGCTGCCGATGCGTAAGCGCGCAAGACAGACGGTGCTCGAGCGCTACGACCTCGCGCGAATATGCCTGCCCGCGCAGCTGCGCGCCGTACTGTCTAGAGGAACTTGACGAGCTGGAAGTACCGGCGCGGCTTGCGGTCCGCGGTGTCGGAGATCGGCGCGCCGGTCGTGCGGGTACGGGCTGTTGCGCCTGCCCGGACAAATCGGGCCACGCACTCACTGCTGCCGCGGCGGCGCTTCGCACGACAAAGAGGCCTCACCGCTGCCGGACACTGCGGTGCACACGACAGGCTGCTGTGCGCCCGCGCTCGTGTCCTCGACCACGCCGTCCTCGACGGTGACGAGCCTTGCGCGGTCTCGACGCAATTCCTCGAATTCGAGCTGTAACGACACCGGCCGGGTGTTGAACACCACCTCGCGATGCGTGGGATCGTTGTAGAACTCGTAGACCGGCTTCCTCCCTGCATCGCCTTGCAGCCAAACCGTCGGGAAGCTGCGGCCCGTGTTCGGCGACACGACGAGGAGCCCCGGCACGTCCACCCGCAGCGGGATCGACTCGGTGCCGAAGATTCCGCCGCCCGGCAGCGGCCCGGTAAGGGTCAATGCAGCGGGACCGTTGAAATCCACGAACGGCAGCGGTGAGCTCAGCATGCCGCTGCCTCCGGTAAATGCCTGGTTCGCGCCGATGAAAATCTGCTGTGCGACCGCGTTCTGGTTAAAAGCCACGAGGGCGCCATTGGTCGTCAGCATTGCGAGCGGCGTCGAGTTGCCGACGCTTTGCAGGCTCACGTCTCCCGACCCGGCATTGATCGTCAGTGCGCGATTGGTCGCCCCGCCGGTTTCCACGCCGTTGGCGAACGTCACGTTGTTGCTCGTGGCCCCCCCGGTATTCACGGTCACGCTCTGATCGAGCCGCACGTTACCAGTGAAGGTCACCGTGTTGCCCCCCTGCTGCGTCACGTTGACCGTCTGCGGCGCACCGCCGTTGAACACGATCGTGTTCGGCCCCGAGATCACGTCGAGATCGGCGAAGCCCGCGTTCGCGCCGACATTGCCCGAGAACGTCACGGTGCCGGTCGGCGCGTTCACGAGCAGCGTGCGGTTGTTGGCCGCGGCGTCCGCGTCCAGCGCGCCGCCGAACGTGATGCCGCCCGCGCTCGAGTTGAGCGCGGTGTTGGCGCCGATGACGACCGGATTGTT
>JAQGMV010000512.1 GCA_028292225.1 Betaproteobacteria bacterium | reverse complement strand
TGAGCACGTCGCCCGACAGCGAGTCGGTGATGTATACGGTCTTGCGATCCGGACCGCCGAAGGCGACGTTCGCAAGGTGATGATGCTTCTCGTTGGTGGAATGGATGAGATGCGTCGGGAGCATGTTCGCGTCGAAGCGCCAGATGCCGACGCCCAGCTGACACACAAGGAGGCCGTTGTCCGCGTCCATCTCGATGCCGTCGGGACCGCCCACGCCGCCGGAGAGCTGGATCGCGACGCCCGTCTTCGAGAATGAGAGGTCGTGCATCACCGGAAGACGCCAGACCTGCTGCGAGCGCGTGACGCCGACATAAACGTGCTTCTCGGTCGTGCTGACCGTGACTCCGTTCGGGCTCGGGATGTTGGTGATGAGCCGGTCGAGCGTGCCGTCAGCGCGCAGGCGGAAGAGGCGTCCGGTCGGATCCGCGATGCCGGTCTGCCCCTGGTCGGTGAAATACAGGTCGCCCTTGCTCGTGAAGTGCAGGTCGTTGCAGCCTTTGAAGCCTTCGCTGTAGGCGGTCTCGAGTATGGTCTCGAGCTTCGCCGATTTCACGTCGAGCGACAGGATGCCTTTGCGGTAATCCGCGATGAACAGGCGTCCGTCCTGGTGGAACTTCATCCCGTTCGGCCAGCCTTCGTACTGGATGACGAGCTCCCATTCGCCTTTGGGATCGATGCGGAAGATGCGCCCGAAAGGCGTGTCGACGATGTACAGATTGCCCTGGCGGTCGAATGCGGGGCCTTCGAGGAAGCATTCGACTTCGGCGTGCTGGCGATTCGGGTCCGACCAGCCGGTGCGGCTTTTCTTGCGAAACTTGCCGGGCATCGACGAGAAGACTTCGGCGTTGACGAGCTCGAGAGGTTTGAATGGATTGAGCATGGATGCAGTCAGTGATGAGTGATGAGTGTTTAGTGTTTAGTGAAGGGCAGGCGGTAAACGATAAACGGTGAAGGGCGAGCCTACTGCGGTTTGAGGCCGGAGACCTCGACGAGCTTTGCGAGCTTGGCCATGTCGGCGCGTATCGTTGCGGCCATCTGTTCGGGACTGTTGCCTATCGGTGCGCTGGCGCCTTCGAAATCGAGCCGCTCGCGGAATTGCGCCGTCTGCAGGACCTTGACCGTGGCGTCGTGGATGCGGCTCACGATGTCCGCGGGCGTTTTCGCGGGCGCCCACACCGCATACATGACGGTCGCGTCGTAACCCTTGAGCCCCGGCGTTTCGGCGACGGTCGGAAGATCAGGCAACTGCTTCGAGCGCTCGCTGCCGGTCACTGCGAGCGCGCGCAGGCGGCCGGCTTTAACGGCCGGCAGCGACGGCGCGATGCTGCTGAAGTACAGCGGCACGTGTCCGGCGAGCGTATCGATGAGCGCGGGACCGCCGCCCTTGTACGGGATGTGGACGATGTCGATCTTTGCCATGGTCTTCAGAAGCTCGCCGGCCAGATGCGACATGCTGCCCTGCCCGAAAGACGCGTAATTGACCTGGCCCGGGTGCGCCTTTGCGATCGCAATCAGCTCGCGGACGCTCGAAGCCGGTAACGACGGGTGCGCGACGATGAGCAGCGGCACCCATGCTATCTGGGTCACCGGCGTGAAGTCGTTGATCGTGTCGTAAGAAAGCTTCTTGTATACGGCCGGATTCGTCACGTGCGAAGTGATGCTGTGGAACATGATCGTGTAACCGTCGCCGGGCGCTCGCGCGACCGCTTCCGCACCGATGACGCCGTTGGAGCCGCCGCGATTGTCGACGATCACCTGCTGTCCGAGATTGCGCCCGAGCGGCTCGGCGAGCGCGCGGCCGAGTATGTCGTTGGTGCCGCCGGGCGGCCACGGCACCACCATGCGTATCGGTTTCGAGGGATACGACTGAGCGAGCGCGGCGGACGCGACGAGCGTCAGAAACACACCGAGCGCCTTGCGAATGACTGCCATGCGAAAGTCCGGAAAGGGTCGAGCGTGGAAGCGCAAGATGGTAGCACAGGGTATTTTTGCTGTAGGGTACGCGCTCGTTATTTCAGAGAGCGCGATCATGTTCGAAGGCTTCAGGCAGATCCAGGTCCAGACGAGCGACCCCGAAGTCAAAATCAACTTACGCTATGGGGGCGACGGACCTCCCGTGCTCCTCATCCACGGCAATCCGCTGACGCACGTGCACTGGCACCTGGTCGCGCCGCGGCTCGCGAAGGATTACACCGTCGTCGCGGTCGACCTCCGCGGCTACGGCGACAGCGGCAAGCCTCGCGGCCGCGAAGATCACAGCAATTACTCGTTCAGGCGCATGGCGCTCGACCAGGTCGAAGTCATGGCGCATCTCGGTTTCGACGAGTTCTTCGTCGCCGGCCACGACCGCGGCGCGCGAGCCGGATATCGCATGGCGCTCGATCACCCCGACAAGGTGCGCAAGCTCGCGTGCTTCGACATCCTTCCGACGCACCACGTCCTCACGCGCGCGACGTGGCAATGGGCGCTGAACTCGTACCACTGGTTTTTCATGGCGCAGCCGTACGACATCCCGGAAAAGCTCATCGCCGGCAGGGAGGATTACTACATCCTCAAGAAGCTCACGACGATGGGGATAGGCAAGGGCGGCTTCTCGGAAGAAACGCTGAAGGAGTACGCGCGCTGCTGCACGCCGGAGAATATCCACGCGGTGTGCGAGGACTACCGCGCCGGGGTGCGCATCGACATGGAGATGGACACCGCGGACTTCGACGCGGGGCGCAGGATCGAATGCCCGACCGCGATCTACTGGGGCGCGCTGAGCCACACCGAGAAGTTCTACGATCCGCGCGAGGCCTGGCCGAAGTACGCGTCGAATATCGCGCGCATGCGCGCGCTGCCGTGCGGGCACTATCCTGCGGAGCAGGCGCCGGACGAGGTCTACAGCGAGCTTGCGGGATTTTTTAAGAGCTAAACCGGTGCGGCGAAGGAAAGGAGGTCTCGGAGGGAAACCATGGGTTTCCCTCTGAGGCGTAACCGCCTCCTCCCGGAGGGAGGGAACCGTAGGTTCCCTCTTCGGCGTTCACCGGGGTGGGGTTGAATAAAGCGCGCCTCCGGCGCGCTTTATTCAACCTTGATGTTCGACTTCTTGATGATCGGCACCCACTTCTTCTCTTCGGACTGCACGAACTTGAAGAAGTCGGCAGGCGTCGTGGGTGCGGAGTCGATTCCGCTGTCTTTCAACAGGGCGACGACGTCCGGAGACTTGAGCGCGTTGTTGAGCTCGCGGTTGAGTCTCTCGATCGCGGCGGGCGGGGTTGCCGCCGGCGCGAGCATGCCGTACCAGTTCGTCGCCGCGTAGCCTTTGATTCCCGATTCAGCCACCGTCGGCACGTCGGGAACGGCTTGCGCGCGCTTTTCGCCCGTGACTGCGATCGCGCGAACTTTGCCGGTGCGCACGTGAGGCACACCGGTCGAGATCACCGCGAAAGCCGATGGGATGTGTCCCGCGACGAGGTCGGTGATCATCGGGCCGCCGCCTTTGTAAG
>JAQGMV010000510.1 GCA_028292225.1 Betaproteobacteria bacterium | reverse complement strand
CCTGGGCAAAGGACGTCGCGACCAGCCAGAGCGCGACCGCGATCACGCTGAGCAGCGAGATCGTGGCCGCCGGATACGCGATCGAAAAAAGCTTGAGTCTCATTCCCCCGCCCCTGAGCTATTTTTTTATAGCCCTCATTTATGCATACGCGCCGCACGCACGCAAGCGCGCCGCCGCGGGCTCTTGACGTAAGCGTGCGAAAAGCATTCGCCCGGGATCGCCGCCCGCGCGGTACCCGACGGCTATGCGCTGCTCGCCGCCGCGGGCTCGCACACGATCGATCCCGCGGCCTGCCGCAAGCTGCCTTACGACCCGATCCGCGATTTCACGCCGATCAGCCGCATCTGCACCGTCGCGCATCCGTCATTTGCGCCGCGCGCGAGCGCCGAGCTCATCGAGGACGCGAAGGCGAACCCGGGAAAGATCAACCACAGCTCGGGCGGTTTCGGGGAATCTCACCCACGTCGCAGGTGAGATGAAGCCGTGCAGCGCATCGTGCAGATGCGCGACACCAAAGAGCGCTTCGCAGCGCCCAACCTCGAAGGCGTCGGCTGCCCGACGCAGGAATTCACTGCGTTTCTGAAGGACGACCTGCGGCGCTATGCGAAGATCGCGAAAGCTGCCGGGATCGAGCCCCAATAAAGGCAGTAATCAAGTCAAGGACGCAAAGGAAAAACAAGGACGCAAAGTAAAGCTATTCCCCACTCCCTGCCTTGGCGACCTTGTCTTTTTCCTTCGTCCCTTTTTCCTGCTTTTGCCGTGCGGGGTCGCGATTAGCCGAGCTTGGAGAGAGCGATCTTTCCCTTCTCGGTGATCTTGAGCGTCGGGGGCTTGGACGTCACTTCGATGAGCCCGGCGCCGATCAGCTTCTCCGCGATCCCGGGAGGGACGTGCTCAGCGCCTGCCTTCGTGGCGGCTTTGCGCAGCCACAGTATGTCTTCGAACTCTATTTTAGGTCGGTCTTTGGCCACTTCGATGCCCGGGCTCTGATGCCGTTGTATACAGACCGCATTATGCCCTCACCGGCCGCACTTCGTCTCTCCCGCCGCCGGCAAACCGATATGACATCCGGGCACGTCACGCGGTATACGCGGCCGGGCTCCACGTGTGCGCTTCGTCCTGTCCCTGCCTGCACCAGGCATACAGCGCGTCATACACGAGCATGCCGTGCTCGAGCATCTCGTGGTCGTCGCTGAAAAGCCGCGACAGGCCGAGCGAGATCGCGAGCAGGCCCGGCGCTTCCGGCGCCAGCCCGAGCTCGGCCGTATCGGCACCGCGCACGATCAGGGCGAGCTGCCGGAGCGCGGGGTCGGTCAGCCGGTAATGGCCGAGAAACGCATCGAAGCTGCAAAGCGGCCCCACGTGCGAGAACGCGACGTCGGCGATGTCGTAGGGAATCGCCCCGGTGGCCCTCGCCGTGTCGCCGACCGATTTAGTCGGCACGTACAGGAACTCGGCGTCGGGATCCACGAAGCGCGAGACCAGCCAGGGGCACGCGATGCGGTCGATCTTCGGCCGCTCGCGGGTGACCCAGCGCGTCGCGGCGTTCGGCGGTTTCGCGTCGAGGCCGCCGGCGTTGCCTTTCCAGCCCTCCTCGATTCCGCCCTCGAGGTAATACGCGTCGATTCCGCGATTACGCAGCGCTTCGGCCACGCCCTGGCTCACCTGATGCCCGTGGACGCAATAGACGACGACGGTGCTCGCCGACGGCAGCGTGGCGGCCCACGTATCGACCGCCTCGGGATCGCGCCTGAGCGCTCCGCACGCCATCTCCGCGGCGCTTTCGAAGGCGTCGCGGCGCCTGACGTCGATCAGCAGGGGCGGCGTGCCGCTGCGGCGCGCGCTGTCGAGTTTCGAATAGGTGATAGCACTCATGCCCGCTCCTTCGGCCAGGGGTATATCCGTGTTAGGGACGTGCCCCTGCACGTGAACGCTGCAGCGTCAGCGTAGCACGGCTCGCCGTCCCATCACCCACGCCGGGATGAGGCCTATCGTGAAGATCACCGCGGTGATGAGGAAAGCGTCGCGAAATCCCATCGTATACGCCTGCGCGTAAAGCATGCGCCCGAGAAAGTGCAGCGCGCCGGGCGCCCGGGCGTCGGGCGAGACTCCGGCCTGCGCGAGCAGCGCCTCCATGCTGCGCAGGAGCTCGGCCGTGCCGGTGTTGCCCGCGGTCTGCATCGCCGTCAGGGTATCGCTGTGGAAAAACGTTCGCCGGTCGAGCATGACCGAAAGCAGGTTCACCCCGAAAGCGCCGCCGAGCTGGCGCGCGAAATTGATCATGCCCGCGCCCTGGCCGAGCAGCTCAGGCTTCAGAGACCGCAGCGCGGTCACGTTGAGCGACGGCTTGATGAGTGCGAGACCGACCCGCGACAGCATGACGCACCCTGCGATCGTCCAGAAAGCGCTGTTCACGTCGATCACGGCAAGCCAGTAAGACGACAACGCAAAGCAGACGAGCCCCGAGATGATGAGCCCGCGCGTGGGCAGCCGATCGCTCAGGAATCCTGCGAACGGCATGAAGAGGCCCAGGATCAGCCCGCCCGGCATGAGGAGCAGGCCTGCCGAGAGCGGGGTATAGCCCTGCACCGTCTGCACGAACAGCGGAACGAGAAAGACCGAGCCGAAAAGCCCGACCCCGAAAAGCCACGCGACGACCGCGGCGCACGTGAACTGACCGTTTGCCAGCACCCGCAGATCGACGAGCGGCTGCGGCGCGACGAGCTCCCACGTCACGAATGCGCCGGCCGATACCGCGGAAAGGGCGAACAACGACAGTATGAAATCCGAGCTCCAGCCTTCGCGCTGGCCGTTCGACAAGCCGGACAGCAGGCACGCGAGCGCGGTGCAGAGCAGGACGAAACCCGCCCAGTCGAAGCGGCTGCGCACACTCGCCTCTTCGCGCTCGGGCATGAACATGCTGCCGAGGAGCGCACCGAGCGCGGCCACCGGAACAGCCATATAAAAAATCGCCCGCCAGTTGAAGTGCTCGATCAGCACGCCGCCCAGCGTGGGGCCGAGCGCGGGACCGAGTATCACGCTCATGCCGAAGAAACCCATCGCGGTTCCGCGCTGGTGAGGCGGGAACACCCGAAAGAGCGTGTACATCGACAGCGGCTGGAGGATTCCCGCGATCGCGCCCTGGGCGATGCGGCACCCGATCAGAACGTGCTCGTTCGGCGCTGCGCCGGCGATGATGAGCACGCCGATGAAGATGATGAGCGCACCGATGAAAGTGCGGCGCTGGCCGTAGCGGTTGATGAGCCACGCATTGAGCAGCATGCCCACCGTCATCGCGGCAAGCGCCCCGGTCGAAAGCCACTGCGCGCGGTCCTGCCCGATGCCGAACGCGCCCATGATGTCGGGGATCGCGACGTTGACGGTGGTCGTCGTCAATACCGCCGAAATCGTTCCGAGCATGACCGTGACGGTCGCGAACCAGCGATAGCGCGGCCCATAGCGCGCCGCGAGGACTTCAGTCGTTTCCGACTGCAATGTCCACCTCGGCCATCATGCCCGGACGGAGCGTCAGGTCCTTGTCGGCGAGGAGGATGCGCACCGGCAGGCGCTGCGTGATCTTGGTGAAGTTACCGCTCGGATTCGGGTCCGGCAGCAGCGCGAACTTGCTCGTCGCCGCCTGGCCGATGCGGTGGATCTCGCCGCGAAAGACCCGCCCCGGATACGCATCGATACGCACATCGGCTTTCATTCCGGGCTTGAGCAGGCCGACCGCGGTTTCCTTCACGTTTGCCTGGACCCAGATTTCCTTCGGGTCGTGGAACATGGCGATCCGCTGCCCGACCGCGACGTGCTCGCCTTTGCGAACGAACGTCATGACGATGCGGCCATTCGCGGGGCTTTTGATCGTGCGATCGGCGATGTCGACTTCCTGGCGCTGGATCTCGGCGCGGATTTCCGCAGCCTGCTGGGCATAAACGGTCAATTGCTGGCGCATCACCCCCACCTGCTTTCGGCTGCCCCCTGCGGAGGACAGATTGCCGCGAGCCGCAGCCACTTCCGCGAGCGCTTTGCGATGGCTTTCCTGCGCCTGGCTGTACGCGGTTCGCGCGCGCTCCATGTCCTGCCCCGAGATGTATTCCCGCGCGTGGAGGCTGGCGGCGCGCTCATGGTCCAGCCGCGCCTGTTTGAGATTCGCCTCGACCGAGGCGACTTCGGCTTCGGCGGCGGCGAGCCGGTTGGTCTCGCTCTGATACTTGCCGAGGGTCTCCTGGTCGACCTGCCCCGACTGGGCGCGGGTGACGCCCATCTGGCCTTCGGCGGCCTTCAGCCGCGCAAGCAGCACTTCGCGATGGAGCACCGAATCGCGGTCGTCGATGCGCGCGATCACCTGCCCGCCCTTTACCTCGTCGCCTTCGATGACGGGCAGATCGGTCACCCAGCCTGAAACCCGGCTCGAAATCGTCACGACTTCGCCGTCGATTCGGGCATCGTCGACGACGATGTGAGTCCAGCGATGGGACAGCCATGAACCGCCCCATGTGAGCAGGGCAATCGCCATCGCACCGATGAAGCACGCCTTCGCCCATATGCGCCAGCGGGGCTTCGGCTCCGGGGGGTCATCCACGTTGTGAGACGGTTGAGTCTTCGGTCGGTCCATGAGGCTATCTTAGCCAAACACGCCGGGTGTGGGCGGACTGGACCACTATATGGTCGCCGCGGGAACCTTCGTCAGCGATGCCGCGGGCGAGCTCTATCCATGACGTGGACACGAACACGAGCCGCAACCCCGATGCGAATCCCGAGCCGGCATTTACGCGATGCGCGGGATCGCATGCCATCCGGGCGACGGGCTGATCCGCGTCGCGTATGCGAACCGGGCCGAGGCCCAAGCCGTGGCGGCGCAGTCCGTATATTGGCGCGTCCATGACTTTCCTGACGATTGTTGTTGACACGGCTACGCCTACCGTTTATCGTGCGCAACCCTGTTTGGTTTCGGGGTCCTGAAAGTACGGCTTGTGTGGATGTTCGTTCTAAAGGGCTTGGAGATTCGACGAGGTTTGGGCTCTGCCCTTTTTCATATCTAC
>JAQGMV010000497.1 GCA_028292225.1 Betaproteobacteria bacterium | reverse complement strand
ACGCGCTCGGGGTCTGCGACGCGGCCTGCGAGCAGGCGATGCAGCTCGCGAAGTCGCACACCCGCGGCGGCAAGCGCGGGTACGACCACCAGCTCGTGCAGCTCAAGTTGAACGAGATGTTCGCGCTCACCGAGGCGCTGCGCTCGTTCGTCATGCGAACCGCGTGGGAGATGGACAACCGGCTGCAAGGTGTGAACGCGGTTCTCGTCATGAACTATTCGATGACCGTGATCCAGCGCGTGACGGGGCTGAACCTCGACATTCATGGGGCGAACGCCGGCCTCATGAACGCGATGGCGGACAAGCTGGTTCGGGATGCCATCATCTGGACGCACCTGGCCGGAGACGCGTCGCAACGGTTGAAAGCGGTCAGACGGATGTAAGATTCGTCACCGGTCACGATGCGCGAACGTTCACCCCGCGCCTGCCGGAACATCATCAAAACGGATCGACTACAAGCGTATGCCTGCTGAAAAACCCCGCCGGTCGTGGCTCATCGTGCCCATGTCCAAGCCTGCGGAGATCGACCACGCGGCAAAAGCCGGCGCGGATGTGATCGTGCTCGACCTCGTCGAATTCGTCGTGGATAAAGACAAGCCCGCTGCGCGCGAGCGCGTGCGTAATGCGCTCGCAACCGTGAGCGGTGCGGGCGGCGAGGTGTTCGCCCAGATCGATCCGCACGCCGCCGGGGCCGACCTTGCAGCGTGTGCATGGCCCGGGCTTTCGGGCATCGTCGTCTCGCGCGCCGAAAAGCCGCAGCAGATTACGGAGATCTCCGCGCTGCTGGGTCGGCTGGAGAAAGAGCGGGGTCTCGCGAAGGGCACGGTGAAGATCGTCCCCGCGCTCGAAACCGCGCAGGGGAATCACGAAGCCTACGAGATCGCCCGCGCGAGCGAACGGGTCTGGGGCGTGACGCTCGGCCGCGCCGATCTCGTCATGGATTTGCGTCCCGAGCCTTCCGACGAGATCCATCTCATGCCTTATCTCATGCAGCGCCTCATCATCGTCGCCGGCGCGGCCGGCGTCACGCCGATCGGCGCGTGGTGGCGCGCGCCGGATCGCGGACTGCTCGCGACCCCGGAGAACACCTTTGAGGCCGCGCGTCGAGGCCGTGCGATCGGCTTCCAGGGCACGATGTGCGTCAAAAGGTCTCAGGTCGAGCCACTGAATCGAGCGTATGCGAGCACGGCGAGGACGGCTTCCCATGGCTGAACGAAAAGTACGCCGCTCGGGCCTGACCATGCCGGTCGTCACGCCGAGGTTCGTCGACAACGCGTGGCGCCGCGGGTGCGACTTCGTCGTGATCGACCTCGAGGACTCGGTGCCGCAGCACCTGAAGGCGCATGCGCGAAGTCTGGTGAAGGACGCGATACCCAACGTGTCCAAAGGCGGAGCCGAAGCGTTCACCCGGATCAACCACGACCACATGGTCGAAGACACCGAAGCGGTCGTGTGGCCGGGGTTGAAGCGCATCAAATACCCGAAGACCGAGCACGCGAGCGAAGTCCGGCAGCTCGACGAGATCATCACGCGACTCGAAAAAGAGCGCGGCATCGAGCCCGGAACGATCGAGATCGACGCCAGCATAGAGACCGCGGTCGGGGTGGCGAACGTCTTGGCGATCGCTCGCGCGAGCCCGCGCGTGCGGGAATTCGGCGCGACCACGGGCGGCTACGACCTGTCGCGTGACCTCGGCGTCGAGATGTTCGTCGACTTCGACCAGTTCGTCTATCCGAGAGGCGAAGCCGAGCTCGCGGCGCGCACGCTGGGCCTCGGGGTGCGCACTGCGCCTTTCGTCGCGAACACGACCGGCAGCGTGAGCGACCCGAACCGCGCCCTGCGTCAGGCCGAAGCGGCGCGCCGATGCGGCCTGCGGCTCGGCGGCGGCGGCCTCAATCCGGCGGTGGTCGACGGCCACAATGTCGGGCTCACGCCGACCGGAGACGATGTGCACGACGCGAAGTCGGTGCTCGAGGAATACGCGATGCTCGAAGGCACGAGCGAGACGTGGATCGAAATCGAAGGCCGCGTGATCGATCGCTACGAAGCCGAGCGCGCGCGCGAGCTGCTCGATTGGGCGGCGCTTTGTGCCGCTCGCAACAAGGAAAAGGAAGAGGCAGTCGCGAGGGTGCAGCAGGGCACAGAAAAAAAATAGCGGGTGGCCCCCGCGTGTGCGCGGCGCTGACTATGATCGGTGGAATCGTCATTGCGAGGAACACAGTGACCTTCGGCGAGCTCAGACAGGCCACGTCGCCCATGCCGGCTCCTTGCGATGACATTCGTTTCGGCCTCGGCTGAACACTCAACACCCAACACTCAACACTCGACATTGCCCCGTATGCTCATCCGCCGCTCCAACCTCCTCGTGCCCATCGGCGACGCCGATGCGATAAACAATGCATGGCGTCACGGCGCCGATGCGATCGCGCTCGACCTCGAGGGTTCTTCCCCGTGTGCGCAGCCGCGAATGAAGGCGGCGATCGCGGCAGCCGCGAGAGGCGCGGCGGAGGTGTTCGTCCGGATCGACAAAGCAAACCTGAAAGCGGGCCTCGACGCTTCGGTATGGCCGGGGCTTGCCGGGATCGTCCTGCCGCAAGTGGAGTCTGCGAGCGATGTCGCAGACGCCGAAGCGATCACAGGTGCGCTCGAACGCGAGCGGGGAATCGAGCCCGGTTCGCTGACCTTCATCGTGCTGCTCGAGTCGGCGCGCGCGGTGTGGAACATCCGCGAAATACTCGCAGCGAGCCCGCGGATCTCGCAGGCGGGGCTCGACGAGCCCGATCTTGCCGCGAGCCTCGGAATCGAGCCCGACCCCGAATACGACCCTTTCGTCTACGCGCGGGGCCGCCTCGCCGTGGAAGCGACTGCGGCAAAGGTCGGTGCGATCGGCATGGCGTATCCGATGAGCGTGCTGCAGCCGACCGACGGCTCGCCGGCGGAGATCGAGAAGATGGCGACCCGAGCGAGGAACAGCGGTATGAAAGGGGTCCTGTGCCCGCACCCGGGCTGGGTGGCGCCGGTGAATGCCGCTTTTACACCGACACCGGAGCTGGTGCACTACAACCACCGCGTGCGCGAAGCTTTTGCGGCCGGCCTCGAAGCGGGAACGGCCGCGGTGCCGCTGGACGGCCGGATGATCGACGTGCCCGTGGACGAGTGGGCGATCGTCGTCATCGCGACCGCCGAAGCGTGTGCAGCGCGCGACGCGCAAAAGCGCGAGGCGCTCGAGCGCGCAGGCTGATGGGCTCGAGCGGCTCGATCGCATCACGGAGCTGCCTGCGCCGAGTACCCACTCACAGGAGCACCCGCAAGTGACGACCGTCCACGCCGTGCCGAATTCTTCCGGCACTGAAGCCCCGAAGCTCAAAGCCCCCGCGAATGCCGCGGATTGCCACATTCACATCTACGACCCGCGTTACGCGCCGGCGGTCGAGAGGCCGGCGCATGCCACCGTAGCCGACTACCGCCTGCTCCAGCAGCGCATCGGGGTGTCGCGCGTGGTGATCGTGACCCCTCGCAATTACGGTATCGACAACAGCGTGACGCTGGCCGCGATCGCCGAGCTCGGCATCGACAACGCGCGGGGCGTGGCGGTGGTGCGGCCCGAGATCACCGAGCGCGAGCTGAAGAAGCTCCACGACGGCGGTATCCGCGGGCTGCGCTTCACGGTCGGCAGCCCGAAAACCGCAGTCACTTCGATCGACATGATCGAGCCGCTCGCCAGGCGCATCGCGGAATTCGGCTGGCACGTGCAGCTCAACATGGAGCCGGATCAGGTCGTCGACAGCGCCGGGATGCTGCGCCGGCTGCCCACGCCGGTCGTCTTCGACCACCTGGGCAAGCTCGGGCTCGCCGGGCTCGAGCATCCGTCCTATGCGGTGATTCGCGAGCTCATCGACACGCGGCGCGCGTGGGTGAAGATTTCAGGCGCGTATCTGAACACAAAGGTCGGTCCGCCGGCGTATCCCGAGGCGACTCCGGTGGCGCAGGCGTTCGTCAAAGCCGCGCCGGAACGCGCGGTATGGGGGAGCGACTGGCCGCACCCGACGCCGAAGATCCCGCCTGACGACGCGGTGCTGTTCGACCTGCTGAGCGAGTGGGCGCCGGACGAGGCGACGCGGGAGCAGATCCTCGTCCTCAATCCCGAAGCGCTTTACGGTTTCGGGAAGACCGCCTGAGCGGGGGCCGGCGCTCCGGCGTCCGGTCTATCGGGGCGGGCCGCCGCAGCCGAACTTCGGGTCGATGCAGTCGTGCTTCCTCAGGAATTCGCGGTCGTAGGAGCGCTGGGTCGCGAGCGCGGCGTTCATGTCCGCGTTCTCCACGCACGCGCGCCATTGCTCGCTGTCCTTGGCCAAGCCGAGTTTTTCGCAGCGGGGGCCGTAATCCGCCTCGGCTTGCGCCGTGCGCTGTGCCGGCGTGGTGCAGGCTGCGGCGAGCGGGAGGAGCAAAGGTGTCAGAAATCGCACGAAAATGCGCATGAAGCCCCCGGGGACCGGCGATGACGCGCCGATCGACGCAATCTGCGTACCGTCAGCCCCGTCGATTGTCCAGCCGCGCCGGGATCGTGTAACCCTGTCTCAGCGCCCGCCGCTCGTAGCGGACGGCGTCACGGTCGAGGCCGCGGGCGAGATAATAGAGATAGAGCTGATAGCTGGCGCCGCCGTGGTCCAGCACCGACGCGTGCTTGAGCCACTGCACCATGCGCCGCTCGTCGCGAGCCACGCCGTTGGAACCCTCCCCGTACATGCGTGCGACGTGCATCGCCGCGTTCCTGTCGCCGCGCAGCGCTTTCGACTGCTCGCGCCGGAACTCGTCGTCCCCTGCGCTCAGATCGGGCATGATGTCGTCGCGCTCGAGGAGCCGCGCGACTTCCAGCCCGTCGCTCGGCCGAAGCTGCATTTTCTCGGGAGGTGAGGCCGGCGGGAGGGCTTTCGCGGCGCCGGCGCTCTGCGCTGCGGAGGCGGTCGGAAGCTCAGTCACCGCGCTCTCGGTCTGGCCGGGGGCGCTGAATCGCGGCAACAGCTGTGCGCATCCGACGATCAGGGGCGCTGCAAGTGTGACAAATATTATGTTTTTCACATAAGGCTCCTCGGCTTCGCGACATTTTAATGGCATTGCGCACAGAGCCCAAGCGCCGCGCGGGCCTCAAAGTGCCGCCCGTCTGCTGTTTTCGCCCGCTCGTCCTTATGACGTTGAATGCGTGATGGATTTCATACGGCAGCGCCTGCCGTGCAGGTTACTTTCGGTCACGTTGATGCGAGAAGCAAAGCCTAGGGGGCAGCATGACAATGAAATGTGACAGTCTCGCTGTAATGTTCACGGACATCTGCGACAGCAGCAGTGTCTACCGTGACCTGGGCGACGCCGAAGCGCACAAGCTCGGCGCGCGTTGTCTGAAGCTGATCGCCGAAGCCGCGAGGCGCAACGGCGGCAGGCTGATCAAGACGATCGGCGACGGCGCCATGATCACCTTCCGCAGCGTCGAGGACGCGTATCGCGCGGCCAGCATCATCCAGCTCGCGCTTCGCGGCGGTGTGCTTCGCATCAAGATCGGACTGCACTTCGGCGCCGTGATCGAGACCGGCGACGACGTTTTCGGCGACACCGTCAACGTGGCCGCACGCGTACTCGCGCGCTCGGGACCCGACGAGATCCTCATGACCCGCGAATGTGTCGACACCCTCCAGCCCGCGCAGCGCGCGACGGTGCGCCTGCTCGACACCACGAGCGTCAAAGGCCGGCCCGAATGGGTCGAGATCTATCGGGTCATCGGCGACCGCGAGAACGTGACCACGGTCGTTCAGTCGAGCGCGAGGCCTGCGGAAGGCCCCGCCGCCGTCGTGCTGACCTACAAGGACACCGTCCTGCGCCTCGACGCCTCGAGCGGCCCGGTGCTGATCGGACGTGACGCGACCTGCGGGCTGGTGATCGCCAGCGCATGGGCGTCGCGCAGACACGCCACGATCGACGTCCAGCGCGACCATTTCGTGATCACCGACCACAGCAGCAACGGTACTTTCGTCGCCGACGAGAAAGGCGCCGAGCAGCACCTGAAGCGCGAAGCCCATCACCTGGCGAGCCACGGCACGATTTCGGTCGGCGTGGGCGCGGTGGGCAATCCGCGCGATCTCGTCCACTACCGCTGCGAGATCGGTGCATCGAGCTCGCGGAGCCGCGCGAGAGGCGCCGGCTCCACCGCGATCCAATCCGAAGTGACCGTCGTATCCGGCCCTGACGCGCCGGTGACCGTTTTCAGAACGCATGCCCGTAGCGAACACCGACCCACAGCCATTGCCGGTTAATCATCCACCTGAAGGAGCTCATCATGAAAAAGCAACACACCGTAGCCTTTGCCGCTCTGCTCGTCGCAGTCTCCACCGCGCCTGCTTTCGGAAACGACCGTGAGACGCTCATGATCGGGCGCTCCGCCACGCAGGCCGCCCAGGTCCAGGAGTTTCTGTTCCCGGAAGCCGCGTGCGAGAACACCCAGTACATGTGCATGGCCGTACGCCCGAGCAGCGAGCGCTCGATCGGCATGGACATCAAATTCGCGACCGGCTCGTCCGACCTGACGCCCGAAGCCAAGGCCCAGCTCGAAGGCCTCGGCAAGGCGCTCGCCTCGCGTAACGGCAAGCTCGGCCAGAAAGAGATCGTGATCGAAGGCCACGCCGACCCGCGCGGTTCGGACACCCTGAACCAGGCGCTTTCGGCCAAACGTGCCGAAGCAGTCGTCAAACACCTGGTTGCCGCCTACGGCGTCGACGGCAAGGCGCTTGCACCGGTCGGCCGCGGCACCGCGGACCTGAAGGATCCGAAAAATCCCGACGCAGCCGTGAACCGCCGCGTCGAGCTCGTGCGCAAGCCCATCTAAGCGTCACCCCGCGGCGGGAGCCGCAAGCGGAAACGGCCGGCGCCAAGCTGGCCGTTTTTCTTTTGCGTTATCCTGCACGACATGAAAATCGCAACGTGGAACGTCAACGGAATACGCGCCCGGCAGGCGCAGCTCTGCGAATGGATCGAGCGCGACCGGCCGGACGTGGTGTGCCTGCAGGAGCTCAAGGCGTCTCCGGAGCAGATCCCGGAGCAGTGCAAGCTCTCCGACTACCACGCGTTCTGGCACGGCGGGGCGAAGGCGTATTCAGGCGTGTCGCTGCACATCAGGAAAGACCTCTTCGACACCCCGCCCGAGTTCAGCCATCCTGAATTCGACATGGAGTCGCGCATCGTCCAGGCTTTGTGCGGCAACCGGGTTTTCGCGTCGGTCTATGTGCCCAACGGCGGCAAGGATTACGCGGCCAAGATCGCCTTCATGGAGCGGCTCGCCGCGTGGGCGAAGCAGTTGCACGGGGAGGGGCGGGAAGTCGTCCTCTGCGGCGACATCAACATCACACGCACCGAAATGGACGTGCATCCGCGCGAGCGCAAGCCGGGCGTCATCGGGCAGCGCCCTGAAGAGCGGGCCCTCTTCGAGGATCTGCTCGGCGGGCAGCTCGTCGACGTCGCGCGCGCGCTCGAGCCCGACAATGCCGAGCTCTATACGTGGTGGGCGCCGTGGCGCAGCATGCGCGCTCGCAACATCGGCTGGCGCCTCGATTACGTCCTGGCGTCGCCGGCGCTCGCCGCGCGCGCGACCGGGTGCGCCATACTGCGAGACGTCGGGACGAGCGACCACGGACCGGTCGTCGCGACATTCGCCTGACCGCGCGGCCGCCCGGATCTCGGGGCGGCCTGTAATTTCCCTCTAAAGTCCCCGCCCGCACCGCCGATATCAGACGGGTGCGGGTCTACAGCGCCGCGTGGGGTCCCACGCCTGCAGGCCGATAACTCAACATCCGTAGGGGGGCTCATGGACAAATTCCGGCTGGTTACACGCAGCGATTTCGATGGTCTGGTATGCGCGGTTCTGCTCAAGCACCTGAACATGATCGACGAGATCAAGTTCGTGCATCCCAAAGACATGCAGGACGGCAAGATCGACATCGGCCCCCGCGACATCACCACCAACCTGCCGTACGTGCCCGGCGCCCACCTGATTTTCGACCACCACTCGTCCGAGACCGTCCGCAACACGGGCGTATCGTCCAACTACGTCATCGATCCGCATGCCGCTTCGGCCGCGCGCGTGGTGTACGAGCACTACGGCGCGCACAAGGTGTTCCCCAAAACCTGGGACGACATGATGGCCGCGGTCGACAAGGCAGACTCGGCGCAGTTTTCGCGCGAGGAGATCCTGCACCCGAAAGACTGGGTGCTCCTGAATTACCTCATGGATTCGCGCACCGGCCTCGGCCGCTTCCGCGAGTTCAGGATCTCGAACTACCAGCTCATGATGGACCTGATCGATTACTGCAAGAACCACAACATCGACGAGATCATGAAGCTCGCCGACGTCAGGGAACGCTCGGACATGTATTTCGAGCACCAGGAAAAGTTCATGGCGCAGCTCCAGCGCTGCTCGAAGGTGTACCGCAACCTCGTCGTGCTCGATCTTCGCCGCGAAGAGGTGATCTACGCAGGCAACCGCTTCATGATCTACGCGCTGTTCCCGCAGACCAACATCTCGATCCACGTGCTGTGGGGCCTGAAGCAGCAGAACACCGTCTTCGCGACCGGAAAGTCGATCCTGAACCGCATGTCGAAAACCAACATCGGCGACCTGATGCTCAAGTACGGCGGCGGCGGTCACGAGAACGCCGGCACGTGCCAGGTTTCGAACACCGAAGCCGCAGCGGTGCTCCTCGAACTCACGGCCAAGATCAACTCCGACGGCTGAGCCAGCCGTAAGGAAAACGAGGTCAAGGAGGGAAACCTTGGTTTCCCTCGTTGGCGTTTACCGGTTGATTCATTGAGCTGCGCTTGCGCAGCTCAATGAATCAACCCCATCCATTTCCAGACGGGTACGGCGGCGGAGATCGACAGCAGCACCAGAGCGCCCCATGCCCACGCGAGCTTGCGCACGCCCTGGTGCGTGAAAAGCTCGCCGGAGCCGTGATAGAGCGCGAGATAGACCGTGCTCTGCGAGGGCAGGAACCACACCTGCGTCGACACGAGCGAGATCAGCGCGACGAGGAACGGGTGCACGCCGACCGCGCCTGCGACGGGCATCGCGACCAGCGCGAGTAAAGGCGCGGCCGCCTGCCATCTGACGACGAACGCCAGCGCGTATCCGAACAGCGTCAGCGCAATGCAGAACACGAGTGCGTTGCCGCCGAGGAGCGCCACGGGACCGCTCAGGCTCGCTGCGAGCCACGCGTCGATCTTGAGTGCGCCGAAGACCGTGGCGAGGCTCGTGATCACGCCGAAGAACACCAGGAAATTCCAGTTCACACCGGTGCGCAGCATGTTGGCGTCGAGGCGTCCTGCCGTCGCGAGCACGACGAGCGCGCCGACGCCGAGCCACGCGCCGTGCACGCCGTGCCAAGGCTCGGTGAGGAAGCCTGCGATGAGTGCGATCAGCACGCCCAGACACCAGAGCTCGTCGCGGCGTATCGGCCCGAGCACTTCATGCTGGAGCGCGAGACGGTGAGTCGCATCCGAAAGCGTCTCGCCGGGTTTGTACAGCACCACTACCGCGGCCATCGAAGTGGCGAACAGCACGAGGTGCAAGGGCAATGCTGCGAGGAACCAGCCGGTGAATCCGAAGTCCTCGCGAGCCGTATCCGGCAACAATCCGTGGAGCAGCAGTCCGACCGACGATCCGGTCAGGAAGAGCCCCGACATCTGCCCGAATCCGATCAGCGCTGCCAGCGCCAGGCCCGTCGCAGCGCGGCTGCCGGGCGTGAAGCCGAGCGCCGCCGCGACTTCGCGCACGAGCGGCGCGGCGAGCGCCATCCGGCTCGTGGCATTCGGCAGCGTCGGCGTGACCGCGGTGCCGACGAGCGCAAGGGTTATGCAGCGCGATGCGAAGCTCGCGGGTTTGCGCCCCAGCGCGACGAGCGCCACGCGATACAGCAGTCCCGAATTGCCGACCGCGACCCCGACTGCGAGCACGGCGAGGACGAGCACCCACGCCTGTGACGCGAAACCGTCGAGCGCGAGCCGCGGTTGCGCGATACCGGTGACGACCCACACCGCGAGCAGCGCGAGCGCGATCACCGCTTCCGGAAGTATCTCGGAAGCGAAGAGCACCGCTGCCGAGATGACGGTGAGCAGCATTCGCCATCCCGCGACGCTGAGGCCTTCGGGCGGCGCTGCGGTCCAGAAGAGCAGGGGGCTGAGCGCGAGCAACGCCCAGAGTACCGGGGCCAGACGGCGCAGGCGCGATGAGGTCGCAGGCGCTGCGCTCGCTTTCTCGGGGGCAATCGTGGCGGGAGCGGCTGCAGCGCCTTTGAGCCGCCGCACGTCCGAGTCCGCACCCGCCGCGGCGTAGGTCAGCACCGCGTCCTCGAGATAGCGTTCGCTCTCGAGCTGGCGCGCGAGCGCGCACAGCCGCGTCTGCAGCGCGCGCTCGCGACGCTCCGCCCGCACCCGGCGGCGCAGGGCGCTGCGAATCGCCGGCGGCACGTAGAGGCCGTGCTCGTCGCGGCGCCACAGCGCGGATATCCGGCCCGGAACGCCCGGCTTGTCCTCGAGCGCCTGCAGGCTCGCCAGCGCAGGCTCCATCGGCGCCAGCCGCTGAAGCACGCGCAGCGGCGGCCGCTCGAAATAAGCTGCGGCTTCCACGAGCTCGCGCTCGTCCTCGCTCAAATCGGCGAGGCGCTCGTCGAGCCACGCGTCGAGCTCGCTTTGCAGATCCCCGAGCGCGCGCCGCGTGCGAAAGAGGTCCATGCCGACCGCTGCCGACAGATGCAGCATCAGCTCGGGCTCGGCGCGCAGGAGCGGCACGAAGCGCGAGCGAGGCAGCACCCACAAGCGGATCGGCGTGATCGCGACGACAGTGGCGGAGCGCGGCGCATCGGTGATCAGCGCGAGCTCGCCGAAGATCGCCGGAGGGTAGACCACGTCGATCGGCGAGCCCGAGACGCGCCTTTCGGCGACGCCTTCGCGCAGGATGTACATCGCGTCGGCTTCGGTGCCGGCTTCGAAGACGACAGTGCCTGCGTCGAGCCAGCGCTCTTCGAGCACGCCCGCGAGCTTGGCGCGGTCTACGGGACTTAAGCCTGCGAAGAGGGGAACTGCTGCCAGCGCTTCGGCCGCCTGTCGCAGCTCCTGCGCGCGGATGTCGTCAACCTGCACGTTTTCGTGGTCTTTTCGTTGCGGTGCCGGAGTTTAGCAAGCATGTCCCAGCGCTAATGCGCCGGTGCATGACCATAGCAAGCCGTGCACCAGCGCTAACGCCGGCAGCGCTCAATCAGCCCTGATGCCGGCGTCCTTGGCGAGCCTGGCGTACTTGGCCGCTTCCGCTTTGATGTATGCGGTGAATGCTTCCGGCGTCGGGCTCGCCGCGAGCTCTATCGCCTGGTCGTCGAAGCGCTTGCGCACGTCGGCGAGCTTTACCGCTTTTGCGACTTCGGCGTGGACCCGGGTGAGTATCGCGTTCGGCGTGCCTGCAGGCGCCATGAGACCGTTGAAAGTGACGTCTTCGAAGCCGTGCACCCCGGCTTCGTCGATCGTCGGAATCTCCGGAAACAGCGGCGCTCGCGTGCGCGTGGTCACGCCGAGCGGCCGCAGCTTGGACGCCCTGATGTGAGGGCTCGACGTGCTGAGCTGGTCGAACATGACCATCACCTGCCCGCCGACGAGGTCGACGAGCGACTGCGCATTACCTTTGTACGGCACGTGCAGCATCCGGATTCCGGCCTGGCGCGAGAACATCTCGGCGGCGATGTGGCCTGTCGATCCGGTCCCCGACGAGGCGTAGGAAATCTCGCCGGGGCGTTTTTTCGCGAGCCCGATCAGCTCCTGCACCGAGCGCACCGGGAGACCGGGATTGACGACGAGCACCATCGGTATGCGCGCGGTCTGCGAGACGCCGACGAAGTCTTTCACCGGATCGTAGCCGGGATTGCCGACGATGCCCGGCGCCGAAGCGAAGGTGTTGGCGATCGCGAGCAGGGTATAGCCGTCCGGCGGCGATTTCGCCACGAGCTGGGTCCCGACGAGGCTGCTCGCGCTCGGACGGTTGTCCACGATCACCGCGTGCCCGAAGCTCTCGCCGAACTTCTGCGCGAGCGTGCGCGCGACGATGTCGACGTTACCGCCCGCGGCCACGGGCACGATGATGCGCATCGGCTTTACGGGATATTGCGGTGCGGGAGACTGCGCGTGCGCGGCGTGCACTGCCGCGAGCAGGCAGGCCGTCAGAAGGTATCGCTTCATCGAAAAACTCCTGGATTTCAGACGGCCACCGCAATCCGGCACACCGGTTGCAACAGGAAAGGCATGTCCGAGGAACGGACGACAATTTGAGGAGATCATCATGTTGCACTACGCACTCGTGTTCTTCGTGATCGCGCTGGTTGCGGCCCTGTTCGGGTTCGGCGGACTCGCGGCCGGCGCCGCCGGAATCGCGAAAGTCCTGTTCTTCATCTTCCTCGTGCTGTTCGTCGTGTCGCTGCTCGGCGGCATGCGAGGGCGGGGGCGGTAGACCTGCGACCGCGGCTTCGAGCCCCGGCTTTAATCGGGGACAGACCCGATTTCCGCAGCACGGAAATCGGGGTCTGTCCCCGATTTCGTAGGGTCAGGCGGGACGCAGCAGGACCAGCGCGTCGACCGCTTTCACGCCCTGACCGGCAGGCAGCACCATCAGCGGGTTTACGTCGATCTCTGCGAGCTCGCCTTCGAGCTGCACGGCCATGTGCGACATCCGCACGAGAGTGTCCGCGAGCGCGTCGATGTCCGCAGCGGGCCTGCCCCGGAAACCGCGCAGCAGCTTCGATCCCTTGATCTCGCCGATCATCTGGAGCGCTTCGCCGCGGCTGACCGGGCAGTGGCGCGTCGCCACGTCGCCGAACACTTCCACCATGATCCCGCCGCTGCCGAAGACGAGCATCGGACCGAGCTGAGCGTCGTATTTGATACCGACGATGACTTCGACCCCGCCGGCGACCATTTCCTGCACCGACACCGCGCCGATCGAAGCGCCAGGCGCGTATCGCGTCGCGTTCGAGACGATCTCCTCGTACGCTGCGCGCACTTGGTCCTCGTTCGCGAGGCCTAGCCTTACGACTCCGGCTTCGGTCTTGTGCAGGATGTCGGCTGAATCGACTTTGAGCGCGACCGGGTATCCGATGCGCTGCGCGGCCTCGACCGCGGCGCCTTGCGAGTACACCTGGATCTCGCGGCCGGCGGGCACTCCCCACGCGGCGATCAACTGCTTGCTTTCGCTTTCCGACAGTGACTCGCGGCCGAGCGCGCGCAGCTTCCCGATCGCCTGCCGCTGCGCCTCGGTAACCGAAGGCGCCTCGACGCGGCCCCTGGCGGCGCGCTCGTCGAGCCATGCGTGATAGTCATTGAGGCTCTTTAATCCGCTTGCCAGCTTGTCGGGCGAATAGAAGATCGGGATGTTCGCTTTCTTGAGCTTCTCGAGCGACCTGTCGTTGCGGCTCGCAGTGTAGAAAAACGCCACGTTCTTGTCGGTGCGGTCGCGTAACGCGATGACATGATCGGGCTGGTTGCCGGCGCCCGCGCTCGCCACGACCAGCGTGCCGACCTCGGGCTCTTCGATCATGTAGTCGATGATCTGGACGAACTCGTCTTTACGCGCGAAGCCTGTCACGTCTGCGGGATTCGCTGCCCAGCCGAAGTCCTTGAGTATGCCGTTGATGCCGTCGCGCGCGCGCGCGCTCAGCGCAGGAAGCTCGAGGCCCGCGAGCCCGAGCATGTCCGCAGTGAGCGAGCTGATCCCGCCGGAGTGCGACACCACCGCGACGCCGCGCTTCTTCGGCTTGTGCGAGTTCGCGAGGAGCTGGCTCACTTCGAGGAGCTCGTCGTAGTCCTGCACGCGGATCACGCCGTATTGTTTGAAGACCGCGTCGTAGAGCTCGTCGGCGCCGGTGAGCGCTGCGGTGTGCGATCGCGCGGCCTGTGCGCCGGACTCCGACCGGCCGATCTTGATGAGCACGATCGGCTTGCCGCGCTCGGCTGCGAGCTGCGCGACCGCGATGAATTTGCGCACGTCCTTGAAGCCTTCGACGAAACCTGCGATGACTCTCGTGCCGGGGTCGTCGACCAGATAGCGCGCGAAATCGGAGAAATCGAGGTCGGCTTCGTTGCCCGTCGAGATGATGTGCGAGAGCCCGATGCCCGAATCGACCGCGCGCAGCAGGAAGGGCCCGAAAGCGGTTGCCCCACTCTGGCACACGAGAGCGATGTGCCCGGTGAGCCCGCCGAGCGTGCGCGACGACGCAGTCGCCCAGATGTCGTCGCGCACATTCGCGAGGCCGAGGCAGTTGGGGCCCGCGACGCGAAGCCCCGATTCACGCGCGTAGGCGCCGACCTGCTTTTGCAGATCGGACCCCGAGTCGGTACCGCGTTCGGCGAAACCGGCGGAGATGACGAGCGCGGATCGCGCGCCTTTGTCGTGGGATTCCTTCAGCACGCCGAGCACCTTCCGGTACGGCACCACGATCCCCATCAGGTCCGGCGCTTCGGGCAGATCGGCGATGCTGCGGTAGGTTTTGACGCCCGCAATCTCGTCGTAATTGGGATTCACCGGATAGACCCGCACGCGCTCCTTCGAGCGCAGCACGGCGTTGAGCAGGCGTGTGCCGTAACCGCCTTTGGGCGATGCGCCCACGACGGCGATCGAGCGCGGGTTGAGCATCTTGTCGATCGACTGCAACTGCTCTGTGGTCCACATGGCGGAGAATCTTCCTGACGTTTTTGCGCGTGAATTATACGACGCGAACGATAGCCGCTTTCGCACCTCAGGCTCGCTGCGCGTCTAGTAATATCATCAGCCTCGATGGGAGGCTGACATGGACGAGGCAGGGCTGGACGACCTGAGCTGGGCGAGCGAGCTGGACCCGCACTACGCGAAGCTCCTGCACGATTTCACCCACGGCGGCATGTTCAGGCGCGGCATACTCGACGAGCGCACGCGTTGCCTCGTCCTGGTGGGCGAGTTCGTCGCGATGGATGAGATGGAGGAGCTCGGCGCCCACATCCGGACGGCGCTCGAGCAGGGCGTGGCGCCTCGCGAGATCCTCGAAGTCATACTCCAGACCACGGTCTACTTCGGCTATCCGAAAGCGAAGCGCGGTGCGCGCGAGCTCAAGCGCGTCCTGGGGGCGCTCGGGCGTATGGAAGAGATCACGAGCACGCAGCTTCCGACCGGAGGACCCGAGCGATCGCAAGAGCGCGAGCGCGCGGCGTGGAAAACGCCTGCGGAGCACGTGCCGCGCCGCGAAGCGCTGCTCGATAAATACGGCTGGCGCAGCCTGAGCCCGGGGCTGCGGCTGCAGCCGACTCATCACCTGGAGAGCGTCGCACGCCTGGATCGCATCGATCAGCATTTCAACAAGCTGTGGCTCGACTACATCTACGCCGGCATGTATTCGCGCGGGGTGCTCGACGATCGCACGCGCATACTGTGCATCGTCGGTGAGCTCTTCGTCGCAGGCGAGTTCCACCAGGCGGAGAACCACATCCGCAATGCGCTTCAGCACGGCGCGTCGGGACGCGAGGTCCTGGAAGTCATACTGCAATCGACGATTTACGCGGGGATGCCGCGCTTCGTGCGATTCGTGACGATCCTCGAGCACGCGCTCGAAGAGCAGGGACTCTTGAGCGAAATCACGGAGTCGCAGCTACCGCTGCCGGCTGAATAAAAGCGGCAAGGGAGGAACGATCATGGACGATATCTACGCAACCGCAGGGCCGCGCACGGCCGAAGCTTCGCTCGCGAAGCTCGTCGAGCTCGCCGGACTGCCGGCGTCGGCGGCGCAGTCGGTCGACATCGACGGGCACGGACCGGTATTCCCGACGCGTTACGACGTCGTCACGCCGGGAACCGCGGTGCTCGCCGCGACGGGACTGGCTGCAGCCGATCTGTGGAAGATCAAAAGCGGTAAGCAGCAGCGCGTGCGCGTGAATGCCCGAGCCGCGGCGGCGGCGCTACGCAGCTCGCGCTATCTGAAGATCAACGGCGAGCGGCCCGCGCAGGATCCGGAAAAAATCACCGGCTTCTATCAACTGCGCAACGGCCGCTGGATGTATCTGCACTGCAACTTCTTCAATCTTCGCGACGCGAACCTCAGCGTCCTGGGCGCGCCGGCGAAGCGCGACGCGGTCGCCGCGGCCGTGGCGAAATGGGACGGGGTCGAGCTCGAAAATGCGATCTTCGAAGCGGGAGGCGCCGGCGGCTTCGTTCGCAGCGAAGCCGAATGGCGCGTGCTGCCGCAGGCGCAGACGGTCGCGAAGCTGCCGCTTTTCGAGGTGATCAGGATCGGCGATGCGCCGCCGCGCCCGCTTCCGGCCGGAGAGCGTCCGCTCTCGAATGTTCGCGTGCTCGATCTCACCCGGGTGCTCGCGGGCCCGACGTGCGCGCGCACACTCGCCGAGCACGGCGCCGACGTGCTTCGAATCACGCGTGAAGATCTCGCTGATTCGGGGCCGTCCGATTTCGACACCGGAATCGGCAAGCTTTCCGCACATCTCGACCTTCGCAATGCGCCCGAGGCGGCGGCCATGCGCGAGCTCATCCGCACCTGCGACGTGTTCTCCCAGTCGTACCGGCCGGGAGCGCTCGCGGGCCGCGGTCTTTCGCCCGAGGCCATTGCCGGCATGCGTCCCGGCGTGGTGTACGTCACCTTGAGCGCGTGGGGCCACGAAGGCCCGTGGCGTGGGCGCCGCGGCTACGACACCGTGGTGCAGTCCGCGAACGGCATGGCTTATCAGGGAGAAGGGCAGCGCCCCGCGTTCATGCCGGTCTCGGCGCAGGATTACATCGCCGGTTACCTGCTCGCCTACGGCGCGATGATCGCGCTTGCACGTCGCGCGCGCGAAGGCGGGAGCTGGCTGGTGAGAACGTCCCTCGCGAGCGCCGGACACTGGATACGCGAGCACGGCCTGCTCGAGCCTGCGCAGTACTCGCAGCTTCCCGCGGAGCTCCCCGCAGACGAGCTGCAGTCGCTGCTGGCACACCACGATTCCCCCATCGGACGCCTGACGCATCTCGCGCCGGTCGTGCAGATGTCGGAGACCCCGCCGCGGTGGACGCGGCCCGCGGTTCCGCGAGGCCACCACCGCCCCGCGTGGCCTTGAAATCGGGGACAGACCCCGATTTCCCGATAAAAGAATCGGGGACAGACCCCGATTCCCGGTTGGAATAATCGGGGTCTGTCCCCGATTTAGGAGGAGGAGCATGACGACTGAACCGAGTGATCTCGACATCGTCGAGATCAAAGCGTATCCGACCTCGTTTCCGGTAAAACCGGAGGACAGCATCAGCCTCGGCGTCGGCCGGGTGGTGAAGCGCGACGCGGTGATCGTGAAGGTCAAGACCGCCGGCGGTCTGGTCGGCTACGGCGAATCGCATCACGGCCGCGCGCCCGGCGCCGTCGCACACCTGATCAACACCACGTTGCGACAGCTCGTGATGGGCCGCAGCGCCGCGGACGTGACCGGCGTGTGGAACGTCATCTATCAGAAACAGCTCGCGAGCCACGGCATGGGCGCAGGCACGTGCCTCGCGATGAGCGGCATCGACATGGCGCTGTGGGACATCCGCGGCAAAGCGGTCGGTTGGCCGCTGTATCGGCTGCTCGGAGGCAGCGCGCAGCGCATCCCGGCGTATGCCGGCGGCGTCTCGCTCGGCTACCAGGATCCCGCCGCCCTCGTGCAGGAGGCGGCGCCGCACGTCGAAGCCGGCTACAAGGCGGTCAAGCTGCGCGTGGGGGACACTCCGCGCCGCGACGTCGAGCGCATCCGGGCGATACGCAAGGCGTACGGCGACGAGCTCGTCATCCTGACCGATGCGAACATCGGGTACAGCGTGGAGGACGCGAGGGCTGCGCTCCCGGCGATGGAGGCGCTCGGTGTCGGCTGGCTCGAAGAGCCTTTCCCTCCGCACGACTATCGCAGTTACGAGCTCGCCGCGAGCTTCAGCCGGGTGCCCCTCGCAGCCGGCGAGAATCACTACACGCGCTTCGAGTTCAACCGCCTGCTCGAAGACGGCTCGATCACGATCGTGCAGCCTGACCTGTCCAAGACCGGAGGCATCACCGAAGCGCTGCGAATCGCAGCGATGGCCTCCGCCTATAAGCTCAGGATCAATCCGCATTCCTCGATGACCGGGCTCAACATGGCCGCGTCGATACACTTTCTGGCCGCGATCGACAACGGCGGTTATTTCGAAGGCGACGTCTCGCGCAACAACCACTTCCGCGACAGCCTGACCACGACGCCTTACAGCGTCGGCAAGGACGGTTGCGTCGCACCGCTGGAAGCGCCGGGGATCGGCGTGGAGGTGGATGAGGAGTTTCTGGTGAAGCATCCGGTGATCGAGGGGCCGAGCTACGTGTGAGGACGGCGCGCCGGCCGTTCATCCTTAGCCTTCGCTATCGCTACGCTCACGACGAACGGAGGATGAACGGCGAAGTCGAAGGACGAACGGCCGAACGCGTATACGATTTCCAAAAACGTCGGATTTTTTACGCTTTCCTGCGCTTATTGTGCGCGGGCCCTTTCTCCGCGCGGCGGCCGTCCGCATCTTCGAGGGATCACTGTTCCATCGGAGGCGGCCATGACTGCATTCTTTCGCCTGATGCTCGCCTGCATCGTTCTCGCCTTCGCAGCGAGCCCGGCGGCGCTGCGCGCGGCCGCGACGGCCGACGTGATCGAGAAGACCGGCACGATCGTCTATGTCACCGGCGGCGTCGGTGAAGAGGAGCGCGCGGCGCTCAAAGCGATCGAGAAACAATTCAACCTGAAGCTCGTCTTCGCCCTGAAGGGAGGCGCGTTCATCTCGGACGTTCTGGTTGCGATCAAGACGGCGGGAGGCAAGAGCGTCCTGATCGATCAGGCGCAGGGCCCGATATTCATGGCGAAGCTCCCGGGCGGTACCTACGTCGTCGAAGCGACCTACGAAGGCAGCACCCAGACCCGCAAGACCGCGGTCGGTAAAGGGCTGCAGACTCTGACTTTCGCGTGGCCGGGCAAGCTCGGCGTCGACACGCCGGTACGTTAGGCGTCAACACGGATCATCGGAGGCGGCATGTACAAGCGGATACTCGTACCGGTAGACGGCAGCCCGACCTCTCAGCTCGGGCTGCAGCACGCGGTGGGCCTCGCAAAATCCCTGGGCGCGCGACTGAGGCTGCTCAACGTAGTCGACGAGCTCTCGGTGATGCCGGCGGTCGACGCCTATGCGGTGGTCGACCTGGCCGCGATGATCGCAGCGCTCAAGGAGGGCGGCCGGAAGGTGCTCGACGAATCCGCGGCGGTCGCGGCGCGCGCCGGGATCGAGGTCGAAGAGGCCCTCGTCGAAACCCACGGCCACCACGTCTCGGACTTCATCGTGCGTGAAGCGAAAGACTGGGGGGCGGATGTGATCTGCATGGGCACGCACGGCCGGCGCGGGATCTCGAAGCTGCTGCTCGGCAGCGATGCCGAGCGCGTGCTGCACGAAGCGACGACGCCGGTTCTTCTGGTGCGGTCTAAGAGTCCGGCGGCAACACCCGCACGATAGCCGGCTCGCGCACACCGACATTGAAGAGCACGACGCGCCGCCCGAGCAGGACGACGCTGCCATTGCGCCGGTTGTCACCAGTGTCGCTGTATTCGAAATCGTAAGTGCGCTGCAGCTTAAGATGCCCGTCCCCGTCGCGGCCGAGCTTCACGCTCGCAATCGCAACGGTGTCATCGAGCAGCAGGAGCCCCTCGGATTCGCATGCCGCACGCGCGGCCTTCACTGCGGCTTCGCGGACCTTCAGGCTGTCGAGCCAGAGCCACGCGAGGCCCGCGAGTAAAACCACTAGAATGATTTCAATACTCGGCATCGACGGGAGAGCGGCGGATCATGGGCGAAGCATCGGGCGCGACAACGCGGGAAGCACACAACAAGGAAGTCGTCAAAAGATATTTTCGCGAGGTGCTCGACGGCAAGCGCATCGATCTGATGCCGGAGCTTATACGAGAGGACGCCGTGCTGCACCGTCCCGGGTTCGACGTGATCGGGCTGGCCGCGGCGATGACGCGGCTCACCGCGACCCTCGCCGATTTCGTGTCGTTTTCATCCGAAGTCGCCGGAGTCATTGCCGAAGGCGACCGGGTGTCGGTGCGCATCGCGCATCGCACCCGCGTACGACCGCACACCTTCAGGAGCCGCGCAGGCGAAGTGGCGGTCTGCGAAGAACAGGCGCTCGACTGGACCGCGATGGTTCAGTTCAGGTTCGAGGACGGGAAGATCGCGGAGGAGTGGGTCAACCGCGACGAGCTCGGGATGCTGATGCAGCTCGGCGGAATAAAAACAACATAACCACGAAGGACACGAAGGGGCACGAAGGAAAATCAAGTCAAAAGCTTCAACGCGAAGGACGCGAAGGAAGTCAAAAGCCTCCATACGAAGGAAGCCAAGGAAGGAACCAACTAGCGTGAGACCTTCGTGCCCTTCGTGTCCCTCGTGGTGAATGCTTTTATTGTCCTGAGGCACATCAGTCCAGCCGCACGCCCGCAGTCTTCACGACTTTCGCCCATTTCGGGAGCTCGGCTCGTATGTGAGCCGCGAGCTCCGACGGGGTCGAGCCGATGGGCTCCACACCGGCTTGCATGAGCTGGTCGCGCACTTGCGGCGTCTTCACGATCGCGACGAGCTGGCGGTTGATCCTGGTGACGATCTCGGCGGGCGTCGCGGCAGGTGCGAGCACGGGGTACCACGTCGTCGCCTCGAAACCGCGGATGCCGGACTCGGCGACGGTCGGCACGTCCGGCAGCGCCGCCGAACGCGCAGCGCCCGACACCGCAAGCGCGTTGATCTTCCCGGCCTTGATGAACGGCAGTGCGCCGGGAATCGTCGGAAACCACAGCGACACCTGCCCGGCGACGAGATCGACCTGTGCCTGTCCCGCCGTTTTGTAAGGGATGTGCATGAGGTCCACCCTCGCCATGCTCCTGAAAAGCTCCATCGTGAGATGGCCCGAGCTTCCGCTGCCGGTCGATGCGTAATTGATTCTGCCCGGCGACTTCTTCGCCAGGGCGACGAGATCCGCGACGTTCTTCGCAGGCACCGAAGGGTGTGCGACCAGCACGTTCGGCACCGCGGCGAGCAGCGTGATCGGGGCGAAATCACGCACCGGATCGTAAGCGACCTTGCGGTACAGGCTCGGGTTCACGACGAGTGACGCGCTGCTCATGTACAGCGTATAGCCGTCGGGCGCCGCGCGTGCCGCAAGCTCGGCGCTGAGGTTCCCGCCTGCGCCGGGGCGATTGTCGATCACCACCTGCTGACCCCAGCTTTCGGTGAGCTTCCGGCCGATGAGCCGCGCGACCCCGTCGACGCTGCCGCCCGGCGCGAAGGAGACGATGAGCCGGATCGGGCGCGAGGGATAAGTGTCGGAAGTGGCGGCGGCGAAGGCCCCGTTGCTGATCAGAGCGGCTGCGACCGCTGTCGCAACACGGCACAAACCGAAATCCGCCCCCGCCCCCACCCTAACCCTCCCCCTGAGGGGGATGGGGGTGGCTCTGCGGTGTGAGGAGTTCGCGCGTCCCGGGGCGTCCATCGTCACCGCTTCACGAACTGTGGCAAGTCGAAAGCCGTGACGGGCGGCAGCGCGCCTTCGAACTTCTCGACTTCCACGAGGCACGTATGCGCGCTGCACCCCTGCGTGAGCTTCGAGGTGCCTTTATCGAGCGTCAGCACGTTCGGGTTGCCGTGCTTGTCCAGCGTGCCGATCTCGCCGGGCACGAGAGGGTCGTACCACGCGCCGGTCGGCAGCACGACCACGCCGGGACGCACCGCGTCGTCGACGATGACGCCGGCGAGGCACGCCCCGCGATCGTTATAGACGCGAACGACTTCGCCGGCTTCGATGGCGCGCGCGGCCGCATCCACCGGGTGCATCGTCAGCGCTTCGCGTCCCTGGATTTTGGACGCGAGGCTCACGCTGCCGTGGTCGTACTGGCTGTGCAGCCGCGTCGAAGGCTGGTGCGAGATGAGGTGCAGCGGATAGCGCTTCGCGAGCGGGGAGCCGAGCCACTCTCGAGGCTCGTACCATGCGGGATGACCGCGGCAGTCGTCGTAGCCGAAAGAATGAATCGTCGACGAGAAGATTTCGATCTTGCCCGAAGGGGTCGGCAGCCTGTTTGCATCGGGATCGTCGCGATACGCCTTCATCATCACCGCGGGCTCGTCCGGCAGCGGCAGCTCGACCAGGCCTTCCGACCAGAACGCTTCGAACGGCGGGAGGCGGATGTCGAATTTCTGCGCGCGCTCGCGCGAAACATCGTAGAGGTGGCGCAGCCACGCCGCGCTCGAGCGGCCTTCGGTGAACGTTTCCTTCGTGCCGAGCCGCTCGCTGAGCGCGGTGAAGATTTCGTAGTCGTCGCGCGACTCTCCCACTGGCGGAATGGCGCGCTTCATCGCGATCATGTAGCGGTCGCGCGAAGCCGAACCGATGTCGTCGCGCTCGAGCATCGTGGTGGCGGGCAACACGATGTCGGCCATTTTCGCGTTGGCGTTCCAGTACTGCTCGTTCACCACGATCGTCTCGGGCTTGCGCCATGCGCCGATGAAGCGGTTGAGGTCCTGATGGTGGTGAAACGGATTGCCGCCGGCCCAGTAGATCAACCTGATGTCGGGATAGGTGCAGCGCTTCCCGTTGAAGTCGTATTCGGCGCCCGGGTTTTCGAGCATGTCCGCAATGCGCGCGACAGGGATCGGCGTCTTCACCGCGTTCTGTCCCTGCGGCAGGACCGGGCCCGAGAACGTGCTGCCGTTCGCGCCTTCGGCGTTCACCGGCCCGTACGCGAGCGCGAAACCGCCGCCTTTTGTCCCGACCTGCCCGAGCAGGCACGCGAGCGTGATGCCGAGCCAGTACGGCTGCTCGCCGTGGTCGCCGCGCTGGAGGGCCCACGCGACGTTGACGACCGTGCGGTTCGCGGCCATGCGACGCGCGAGCGTCAGTATCGTCGCTGCCGCGACCTCGCAGATCGTCGACGCCCATTCGGCGCTTTTTGCGACGCCGTCGTGCTCGCCCATCACGTAACGACTGAGCTCGTCGAAGCCGACGCAGTAGCGAGCGAGGAAAGCGCGGTCATGCAGGCCTTCGGCAATGAGCGTGTGCGCGATCGCGAGCATGAAAGCGGCGTCGGTATTCGGACGGATCGGAATCCACTCCGCGCCCGGCGCGTCGCCGAGATCGTGGCGCAGCGGAGAGATGTTCACGAATCTGACGCCCGCAGCCGCGAGGCGTTTGAGCGCAGGCCGGGTCTCGTGCCGGCTCGCGCCGCCGCCGTTCACCTGTGCGTTCTTCGACGGTATCCCGCCGAACGCGACCATGAACTGGCAGTGCTTCTCGAGCTCGACCCACGGGGTGTGCTGCGCGCGCATCGCATCCATGTCCGTGAGGATGCGCGGGAGCAGGGTACGGGCCGCGCCGAGGCTGTAAGTGCCGACGTGCGCGACATAGCCGCCGATCGAATTCATGAAGCGGTGCACCTGGCTTTGCGCGTGGTGGAACCGCCCCGCGCTCGACCAGCCGTACGAGCCCGCGAAGATCGAGCTGTTGCCGAACCGGGTGGTGACGCGCTTCAACTCTTTCGAGACGAGCTCGAGCGCCTCGTCCCAGCTCACTTCGACGAAAGGCTCGCAGCCGCGTTTTTCAGTGGACGCGCCCGCGCCGCGCTCGAGCCAGCTCTTGCGCACCGCGGGCCTGCGCACACGCGCCGGACCGGTGACGGTGCCGAGCAGCGACTGGCCGATGGGCGAGGGATCCGGATCGTGCTCGAACGGCGTGACCCGCGCGATCTCGCCGTTCTCGACGTGCACGTCGTACACGCCCCAGTGTGTTGAAGTCAGCATGTTATTTCAATGAGGAACGATGAATGATGAATGCGGAATGTCGGGCGGCCGGCAGTTTTAATTCATCATTCATCATTCCGCCTTCGTCATTGGCCGTTAGTCGATCTGCATGTGGTTATCGAGAATGATCTTCCGGAATTTCTCATAATCCCCTTTGACCCTCGCTCCGAACTGCTCGGGCGTGCTCAGGATGACATCGTATCCTCCAGCGACGAGCTTATCGCGAACGTCCGGTGACCCGGCGATGCGCGTGATCTCCCGGTAATACGACTGCACGATGGCCGGCGGTGTTTTGACCGGCGCGAAAAATCCGTACCACATTTCGACTTCATAGCCTTCGAGCCCGCTCTCCGCGAAAGTCGGCACGTTCGGCAGCAGCGCGTCGCGCTTGGCGCTGGTGACGCCGATCAGCTTCAGCTTGCCCGCCGTCACATGGCCCGAAACGCTCGAGTAGTTGGTCAGCGTGAGATGCGACTCGTTGGAGAGTATCGCGGCAACCGCCGGCGCGCCGCCTTTGTAGTTGACGTTCGTCATGTCGATTCCGGCCTGCTGCTTGAGCGCGTTGGTGGCGATCTCTCCTGTCGCGCCGGCGATCGCGATGACGACCTTGCCCGGTGCTTTCTTCGCGTAGGCCACGAGCTCCCTGATCGAGTTGGCGGGAAGCGTCGGATTGGCGACCGCGACGAGCCCGCCGGACATGACGCCGGTGATCGGAACGAAGTCTTTCACCGGGTCGTACGACAGACGCTTGTACAGCGTGGCGTTGATCGCGTGGGTGCCGGTATTGCCGACGGTGAGCAGTGACCCGTCGGCTGCGCCTCGCGACGCGAGCTCTCCGGCGAGCACGCCGTTGTTGCTCGGGCGGTTGTCGACGATGACGTTCTGTCTGACCGCTTCGCCGAGCTTGGGCGCGATCAGCCTGCCGAGGAGGTCGGAAGGCCCGCCCGCGGCATTCGGCACGATGATGACGACCGGTTTGTTGGGCAATCCGGGTATGGCGGAGGCCGTGTGGGCCGCGGGAACGAGCGCCGTCAGGGCACCCGCAAGGGCGACCAGACGGGCGCGACCGGGCAGGGATGCAACGCTGGAAAAGCGGGGAAGCGCAGGCGAGCGGGTGCGTGCCATTTCATCCTCCTTGGGTAACGCGACGTCCAAGTCTTATCCGCAAAATCATGCCACATGGAGCGCCCGAAATCGGGGACAGACCCCGATTTCGACAAATCGGGGTCTGTCCCCGATTTCGGGCTTTTGTCTCACTTCGTCCCACACTCGGGTTCAGGCGAGTCGCAGGCGGCCGTTATTTACGATGGCTGGATATTCCGGTCAGACGAAGGCGCAAATCATGAAGTCACTGCTGTCGTTTGCGCTGTGCGCCACCCTGTGCTTCGGGGCGCAGGGCGCTTTGGCGCAAGTCGGCGTATGCGATGAAAACGCCGGTCTCGACGCCGCCGCCGAGGCCGGGACCCGTCCTGCCTCACCACGCGCCGACCAGATCCTCTACAAGGGCGTCGTCGGCAACCTGCTCGAAGCCGTGCCGCTCGATCCGGAGCAGCGCGTGGAGCTCCAGCGCACCAACGCGGTCGTCAGTAATCCATTGTCGGCCCGCTCGGTCGCACTTCTGCTCGGAATCGCCAACCCGGTCGTCATGCTCGGGGGCCTCCTCTGGGGCATATGGGCCGCGAGCCAGATCGAATCCGCGCCGGAAGCGAAACGAGTCGCGGCCGCTTCCACCGACACGATTCCGGCCGCCCGGGCGGCAGAGTAGCCTCCGGACCCGCGCAGGCAACGATATTGCATCCCGTCCGCGAGGATGCAGTGTCCGCCGGGGGCGCAGGCCTGTCAGCCCGCGTCTTCCGGTAAGCCGAAAAAACAACCGAGGCCCGCAATGGAGTCCAAGCTGAGCACCGACGAGCTGGAGTGGCTGAGACAGCTCGACACCGATGCGCTGGTAAAACCCGATCTTCCTGCACCGGTCGCCGACCGGCTCGTCGAGGAAGGGCTCGCGATCAGGCTCGTCGAAGGCGGGCTGCAATTGACCGCGCTCGGCCGCGAGTACCTCTCCCGGGCACAGGATCAGTCGCGCTGACCGCGAGGCCGTAGCGCAGGCGCCTCGTCCGCGACCGCAGGCGCTTTCAACTGCCGCAGCAGCTCGCGTGCGTTTTTGATCGCGTTGCAGTCGCGGTCGTTGTTGAAATACGCCCAGACTTTTCCTGCGCCGCTGCGCCTGATGCGCCCGGTCCACACCGCAAGCTCTTCCTTCGTGTAGTCGTGGCGATACCAGCGCTTCGTGCCGTGAAACCGGATGTAGACGTCGTCGGCGGTCTTCACCAGCTCGTCGGGAAGCCGCGGGCCGCTGGTCGAGCAGAAGATCGCGCCCACGTCCGCGAGCGCTTTGTACACCTTTTCGTTCCACCAGCTCCCATGGCGGAACTCGACGACATTGCGGCGGTGCGGATCGAGCTGTCTGACGATGCGCGCGAGCAGCGCTGCGGAGTAGTGCAGGCTCGGCGGCAACTGGAACAGAAAGCACCCGAAGCTCGGGCCCAGCAGGTCGGCGATGAATCCGAAATCCCTGACCAGGGTATCGGTGCGGGAGAACCGCCGCGTGTGCGTGATGAGCTCGTTCACCTTGATGGCATAGGTAAAGCGGCGCCTTCCGATCTGGCGCTTCCACGTCGCGACCGTGGCGGGCGTGGGCCATGAATAGAACGGCGCGTTGAGCTCGACCGTCCTGAACCGGCTCGCGTAGTAGTCGAACCACGCGCTGCCCGGATGGCCTTCGGGGTAGAAGCTGTCGCGCCAGTGCCAGTAGAACCATCCCGAGCACCCGACGTGGGTCTCCAGCCGGGCATCGGGGCGCTTGCGCGGCGACTCCCGCACCGCAGGAGCAGGGCCCGTCGGGTGCGCCTTTTCGTACTCGAGCCGCGCCACGTGCATGCTGGCTGCCCGCACCACATTCTGCGCGCGCTGCTTCTCGCGGCGCTCCTCGCGCCGTGCGCGCCGCGCGGCGCGCGAGGGATCGATCGACGGTGTCATTTGTCATGTCCCATGCTCGTTGCGTGCCGGGCGCGCGCTGTACACTGAGCACTTCCTCTGGCGGGTCATCCGGTCATCATGTCTTCGTTTCCACCTGAAGTGACGGTCTTGCGCGACGGGATCGCGGCCGAGCGGGCGAGCTATGCGCCGGCGCACGTGCAGAGGTGGGCGCGCGACACCGAGGCGCCTTTCAGGGCATCGTGCCCCGCGACGCTGGAAGCCGCCGTGCTTTTCGCCGACATCTCGGGCTTTACCCCGTTGTCATCGAAGCTCGCAGGGCGGGGCGCTGCGGGGACCGAAGCGCTCTCGCGGCTGCTCAACGATTACTTCGGCAGGCTGCTCGCCATCGTCGCGTTCCACGGCGGAGAGCCGCTCAAGTTTGCAGGCGATGCCCTGATCGCGCTGTGGCCGGCGGACGAAAGCGGCGGACGGCTCGCCCTCCAGCGCGCAGCCGGCTGCGCGCTCGCGATCCAGCGCGAGCTGCACGGCTACGATGCGGGCGCCGGCGACACGCTGAGCCTGCGCATCGCGGTGGCGCATGGCCGGGTGAACGCGGCGCAGCTGCACAGCGGCGACTCGTGGCACTTCGTGGTCGGCGGCGTTCCGGTGAACGACCTCGCGCAGGCGCAGGCGTGCGCGCAGCCCGGACACGTCGTGCTCACCGCAGGCGCGTGGTCGGTGCTCGAGAGCCGGGCCGAAGCGGTGAGCGCGGGCGAGGGCTGCTGGCGCCTTTTCGATGTCGAGCCTGCGCCGCCCGCCCCGCGAGCTGAGCTGGACTGGACCTCGGATGCACTCGCGAAGCTCGAAGGTTTCGTGCCGGGGCCGGTGCGCGCCCGCCTTGCCGCCGGCCACCGCGACTGGCTCGGCGAGCTGCGCCAGGTGACTTCGCTTTTTGCACAGGTTCCCGATTTCGATCACACCGCGCCGGACGCCGCGAGCCGGCTGCAATCGGTGCTCGAACGCACCTGTCCGATCGTCCGCCGCTACGACGCGTTCCTAAAAGAGCTCGTGATCGACGACAAGGGGGTCGTGCTCGTCATCGTCTTCGGACTGCCGCCGGGCTCGCACGAAGACGACACCGCACGCGGCGTGCGCGCGGCGCTCGAGCTCGTCGACGCGCTCGACGGGGCCGCGATCGGGCTCACGACCGGCCGCTGTTTCTGCGGCGTCGTGGGTTCCGACGTGCGGCGCGAATACGCGGTGGTGGGCGACGTCATGAACGTGGCGGCGCGGCTGATGGAAGCGGCGGCGCAGATGCAGGTCGGACACCGCATCCTGTGCGACGCCGCGACGCGCGACAACGCTCTCGCGCGTGTAGAGTTCGCCGATCTGCCCGCGATGTCGCTCAAAGGCAAGGCGGCGCCGGTCGCCGTTGCGCGCCCGGTGCGATTGCGCGACGCGCCGTTGCGCAAGGAGCGCTCGATCGTGGGGCGTGCGCACGAGAGAGCCGCCATCGCGCGCGCGATCGAGCGCTGCGCCCGCCGCGAGCCGCCCGGCACGCTGCTCCTGGTCGCCGACGCGGGCATGGGCAAATCGTGCCTCGTCGAAGAGCTGGAGCGGCTTGCCGCTGGGGCAGGCGTCGGCGTCATCCACGGTGCTGCCGATGCGATCGAAGCCGGCACGCCGTTCTTCGCGTGGCGCCGTGTGTTCGCGTCGCTGCTGGGCATTTCGGATATGCGGCAGGGGGAAGCGAGGCGCCTGCAGGCCGCCATTGCGCTCGGGCCTGAGTTCGTCGCGCACGCGCCTCTGCTCGAAGCGGTGCTGGCGCTCGGCTTCGCCGAGACTGCGCAAACCGCCGAGTTGAGCGGTGCGATGCGCGCGAATGCGACGTGCGAGCTTCTGGTCGCGGCGCTCGAAAAAGCGGCGCTCGCCCGTCCGACGTGTGTGGTGCTCGAAGACGCGCACTGGTTCGATGCGTCGTCGTGGTCGCTCGCGCTGGAGGTGAGCCGGCGCGTTGCGGCGCTCGAACTCGTCATCACGACGCGGCCGGTACCCGACCCCGCCCCGGTCGAGCTCCAAGCGCTGCAGGACAGCCCCGCGTGCACGACCCTGCGGCTCGCTCCGCTCTCCGCGGAAGAAACGGTGGCGCTCGTCTGCAGCCGCCTCGGGGCGGCATCGCTGGCGCCCGAAGTCGACGAGGCGATCCGCTCGCGCGCGAGCGGGCACCCCTTCTTCGCCGAGGAGCTCGGCTTCGCGCTGCGTGACGCGGACGTCGTCGAAGTCGTCGACGGCATTTGCGTGGTCGCCCGAGGCGTGGACGCCTCGGCCCTCGAGTATCCGGAGACGGTCCAGGGCGCGGTGACCGCACGCATCGACCGGCTCGGGCCGCAGGCGCAGCTCGCAATCAAGGTGGCGAGCGTCATCGGCGCTGCGTTCCCGGTAAGCGTGCTGCGCGACGTGCATCCGGTGCCGGCCGATTTGGCGACCCTCGACGCCGCGCTCGAGTCGCTGCTGCGGGCCGATCTCACCGTGCTCGACTCGCCCGGGCCCGAGCGCGCCTACTCGTTCAAGCACGTGATCACGCGCGAAGTCGCTTACAACCTGATGCTCTTCTCGCAGCGCAGGCAACTCCACCACGGCGTCGCGAAGTGGCACGAGCGTGCCCACGGCGACGAGCGGCCGGAGATGTATGCGGTGCTCGCGCACCACTGGGCGCGCGCGGGCATCGTGCCCAAAGCGGTCGGTTACCTCGAGAAGAGCTCGACGCGCACGTTCAGCATGGGCCTGGGCAAAGCGTCGGTGGAGCAGGGGCTCGAAGCTTTGAGCCTGCTCGGCGTGGTGCTTCCGAAAGCGTCCGCCAATATCGTTCCGCTGATCGGGGCGGAGCTCGGGCGCATCCAGGCGCAGCTCAAAGGGCGCGCGCCGCGTGAGTTGCTCGAGCACGCGCCGCTTGCTGACGAGACCGTCGGCGCCGTGATCGGCGTTCTGCTGCGGACCATGCCGTTCGCGCACCAGAGCCTGCAAGCCGAGCTTTTCGCGTTGATGGCGCTGCGCTGCATGACCCTCACGCTCGAGCACGGCAACGGTCCCGCCGCGCCGGTGGTTTACGCGATGCATTCGATCGTCTATCGCGCGGTCACCGGGGACACCCGCACGGCGTGCGAATTCGCCGAGCTCGCCCTCGCGCTCGACGCGCGCAACGGCAAGACCCTGCTCGGCCCCGCGTCGTTCATCTACACCTGGTTCAATCAGCACTGGCTGTATCCGCTGGCGCGCGCGTTCGACATGAGCCTGGAGGCGGCCGACCGCGCGTTCGAATTGGGCGACGTCCTCTACGGCTGCTTCAACCTGTCCGCCCACGTCGTGCAGCTCGCGACCGCAGGACGGCCGTTGGCCGAAGTGATCGAAGTCGCCCGAACCCATCTCTCGAAGAACGGCAGGCGCGTGATCAATGCCGCTTTTCACTGCGTGCACGAGCTGCAGTTCGCGAAAGCCCTCGCGGGACTGACCGAAGACCCGCTCAGCCTGTCCGATGCCGAGCACGACGAAACCCGCGACATCGCTTCGATCTGCGCGAGCGATCACTACAACCAGATCGGCTTCTACTTCATCTCGAAGTTGCGGCTGCATTACTACTCCCGCGACTACGCCGCCGCGCTCGAATTCGCCGGCAAGGCGCAGGCGCTGCTGCCCGCTTTCGCCGGCCAGACGGGGGAGTTCGAGCTGTCATTCTTCCATGGTCTTGCGCTGCTCGCCCGCGCGCGGGAGGTGCAGGACGACGCGCGCAAAGCGCTCGTGGACAGCGCACGGGAACGGCTGCAGCAGCTACGCGGATGGGCAACGCTGTGCGCGGCGAACTTCGAGCACAAGGCTTTGCTGGTCGAAGCGGAGCTTGGGGTTACGGAGGGGCTGACGGCGCAAGCGATGCTCCCCTACGGCGCGGCGGCGAAGTCAGCCGCCGCGGCGGGATACGTGCAACATGAAGCGCTGGCGCACGAGCTTCGCGCGGGTGCGCTAGGTGAAGCGGGGGATAACGGGTGGAATGAGGCTTACGCGCAGGCGCGTGAGGCTTATACGCGCTGGGGGGCAAAGGCGAGGGTCGCGGATCTCGACAGGAGGTTCGAGGCCTAGGCTGTCGTGTCCGGCGCCGGGGAAGGGTCCGGAAGCGCGTGCCGCGGCAGGTCGATCGTGAAGATGCAACCCGAGCCGGGGACGTTGCGGACGCTGAGCACCCCTTCGTTCGCTTCGACGCTCCTCCGGCAGATCGAGAGTCCGAGTCCGAGCCCCGATTTATCGTTGCCGACCTGCGCGAACGCCTCGAACATGTGTTCGGCGTCGCCGGGTGGAAGGCCGCCGCAATTGTCTTCGACCTCGATCAGGATGCGATCCGCAGCAGCGTAGGCGTTCAACGCGACATCGGTGTGATAGTGCGTGAACTTGAACGCGTTCTGGAGCAGGTTTCCCACTGCCGAGAAGAGCAGGTCCCGGTCGGCGTCGACCGCGAGCTTCGGGTCGACGGCAGCGACGTTGAATCCGCATTCTCTGGTCTTTGCCTCCAGCGTTGCGGAGATCTGAATGTCCGCAATGAAGTCTGCAACCGAGAGGAGCTCGTGCCGCGCGGGCATGCCGGCGACCACGCGCACGTCGGCGAGCGATCGATCGACCAGGTTGCGCAGTGCGACGAGGCTGCGGTCGAGCACAGCGCCCGTCGCCCCGCCGTGCCCGACGTTGCCCGATTTGATGGCGGTCAGTGCGAGAGTGGCGGTGTTCAGGTGGTTGCGCAGCTCGTGCGCGAGAAACCCCAGGCGCTCGTTCAATGCCTGGACTGCTCTATCCCCGAGCAGCGATTCACGCTGGTAGGAAAATTCGGTGACGGCGTCTGCAATTCCGTTGTCGAGGCAACGGTTGAGCGTTCGAAACTCGTCGATCGCGATCGGCGTCCCGCGCTCAAATGCCAGATCGGTGATCGCCTGGCACAGATCGCCGTAATCGTGAACGACCTGGTCGATCGTGAAACCCTGCTGCAGGAGCTCCCGCCCGTGCTGTGTGGCGGTGTCGCCGATCTCCGATGACACCGGCCTGCCGCCGCCCGACGGACCCGAAATTCTGCGGCTACGCAGGGGCTCGAGGGTCTGCTCGATCCGGAGTGTTTTGATGAGCTGGTCGAGAAATAGCGGTATACCGTGTTCCAGCTCGATGTGGCTCGCTCTGGGCGTAGTCCTGAGAGCGACTTTCGACCTGCATCGGTCGATCAAGTCGCTGCGGTTCTCGGTGAGGAAATCATGAAGCATAGGGCACAATACCACCGATTCTGCAATTGCCGTGCCAGCAAAAAAAATTTACCACGTCGGGTAAGTCTCGCCCTGGAGAAAGCGGCATTGAAGCGCCTAGCCAAGCCTTCTCAATAACACCGCATTCGTGTGCAATTCGGGTCCGATGCCCAGCAGCACGAGATGATCGGTCCTGAACTGCTCGTACCCGAAGGCGAAGTTCACCGGGATGCTCGCGAGCGTCATGTTCGCGAAGGTGGAAAGGGTGTCGAAGAAAAGCTTCGGCTGAATCGAAGTGTTCCACGCGTCGAGGAGCTTGCGGCTCGTCTGATGCGCGGTGATCGTGACTGCGCTCGGCGGGAGCGCGTTGCGGGTCAGGAGTCGCTGTACCACCTCGATCGGCGCGGTGACGCCGAAACCGCCGAATTCGGCCATGCCCCGGGCCGTGATGTGGAAGTAGCGCTGCGTGTAGACCTGCTGATCGGGAAGCGCGTCGCCGGTATCCCGGTCCGGAAACGGCACCGGCGGCGGGACCGGGATCGCGTCGGTGCCGATGTACATATTGCCGTAGGCGGGATAGGCAGGCGTCCCGCCGCTCGCGGGCACCATCGTCTCGGTGATCGTCTCGAAGTCGACGACCCGGAAGGTCGAGCTGTCATCGGTTCGGGCGACCACCGCCGCGCCTGCGCCGTCGGCGGCGCTCACCGAAGGCCCCAGATGGTAGTTCACATAACGCGACCAGTTGCCGCCGCACACGACGAGCGCGTTGCGCACCTGGCCCGCGCGAATCATCGCATCGGCGATCACGAGGCCGGCGTTGAAGTTCGAATACTCGACGTTCAGCGGAATGATCCAGCAGCGCGGGGACAGTCCCATCAACTGGTGCAGTTGCGACAGACCGTTCGGCATCTCGTAATCGCTGACCGAGACGAAGCCCAGCAGCAGATCGACGTCTCCCGCGTCCAGCTTCGCCATGTCGAGCGCGCTTTGCGCCGCGCTCTGCATGCAGGTGACGATGGATTCGTCAGGCTTCAGGACGCGACGCGTGCCGTAGCCGTAGAAGAGTTGCTCGTAGCCCGGGTCGTTCTTTTTCAGCCAGTCGAATATGGGATCGTCGTTGGTCCGTATCGTCGGCGGCATCGCGTAGCCGCGGCCGACGATCCCGACGCGCTGCGCCGCGCCGTCACCGCTCATGCGTTTTTCGCCACCACGGTCACAGTCGGGGTGCGGCGGCCGGACGCCTTTGGGGGCGCAGGGGACTGGATCGGGGGCGGCGGGGCCAGCTTGAAGTAGGTCTGTAGCATGATCTCGGCGGTCTGCAGCGCGCCTTCGACCCAGCCCTGCTCGTGAGAATACGCTTCGCCGCAGATGTAGACCGGTATCCCTTTGCGCGGATTGATGATCAAAGGGATCACTTCCCAGCTCTTCGCGTGGATCTGCCAGAAATTGACGCCGCCGCCGTACGGATCTTCGGTCCAGTCGCGGTACGCGGCATCGTAAGGCTTGGGGGCGTAGGTGACGCCGTGCATCTGCTGGATCTGGCGGTGCGCTTCCTCGACCATCGCCCTGGGCGCGCGGTGATCGGCCCAGCCCTCGGAAGGCGCGAGCTCGCCGGTGCAGGTTTTCCGCGCTTCATACAGCGGGGTTGTTGCGGTCTTCGCTCGCAGGCCCGCCCAGAAGGTGACGCTGAGATCGTCGTCGTAGGACGCGAGCAGGCACGAGTTGCCGTCCATGATCGGCGACCTGGGCTCGACACCCCAGTAATAGCACTGCCTGATCGGCATGTCGGTGAGCGAGCGCCCGGTCTTCACGCCGATCGCTTTCCACCACGGGTAGTCGTAGCACAGGAAAATCTTGAAGAGCGGAATCGGCATGACCGATTCGATGAGGTCGCGCACGTCGGTGTGACGCGGGTCGAGAACGGCGCCGGTCGGCTCGATGAGCTCGAGCGAGCGCCTCGGCATGGCGAGCACCAGATTGCGCGCGTAGACCGTCGCACCGTCGGAGAGCTTCATCACGACGCCGTCGGTGCCGTCCGGCAGCTTCGAACTGTCGAACGATTTGAGCCGAGTGTTGAGTTTGATCGTTCCGCCGTCGGCTTTGAATTCCTGCGCGAGACGCTGCGGAAGCTGGTCGTATCCGTCGGGAAAGCGGCTGTAGGTCACGCCCTGGCCGAAGTCGGCGAGGATGAAAGGAATCGCGTCGGCCGCGCTCCAGTTGGAGACCAGGCAATCGTAGCCGCTCGTGTCGCGCACGAACCAGTACGCATCGGGGCTCAGCACGCGAGCGATCACGTTCCAGAAACCCTGCTCGTGCAAAGGCGTGCCGTCGAAGGTCGCGGTCTGCATCTCCTCGAGCAGTTGGTCGTAGGTGATCGCGAGCGAATTGGGCACGATCTGCTGGAGCGCGTAGAGGAGGAGGGCGTTATCGGGGTCCTCGACCACGCGCTCCTCGATCGGCGTGAAGTTGTACGGCAGCAGGGACGGGGTGTTGAGGTCCGACAGCCGCACCTGGTGGCCGCGCAGGAAGAGGATGTTCGCCGGGTCTCCGACCGGCATCGGCTCGGTCGCAAAACCAAAGCTCTGCACGAGCCAGCTCACCAGCACGTGGCGCGACATGTAGCGCATGCCGCCCAGCTCGCAGCGGGTGTTCGGCATTCCCGGCGGGGTGAGGCTCAGCAGGCGGCCGCCGATGCGGTCGCTCCCTTCGAAAACGGTGATTTTCGGCGCGGCGCCTTCGAAGGTGTGGCCGCGGCCGTCACGCAGGATGCGCCACCCGCTGTACACGCCGGAAACGCCGGCGCCGACGATTGCAACGTCGAGGATGTCGTCAGAGGTCGGGCTGGCCATCGGGAGCTCCCTGCAAAGGCGGTTTGATGTCCTGGTAATAGGGCGGGATCTGCTTCGGGTCGATGTGCACCGCGATCACCTGCGGTTTGCCGTTGATCCGGGATGCGTTGATCGCCGCGCCGAGCGCGTGCTGCATGTCTGCGACACTCAAAACCTCATAGGCATCGGCGCCGAGCGACCGGGCGAACTGCGCGATGTCCGGTTTGCCGAGCGCGTAGTAGTCGTTCCAGACGCCGCTCTTGTCGGGAAAGAACCGGTTCATGCCCTGGCTGACCATCGCGAGATCGTTGTTGTCCAGGACGACCCAGATCGCGCCCGCATTGTTTGCTTCGGCGGTCGAGACCTCGTTCCCGTGCATGAGGAACGCGCCGTCACCGGCGATCGCGAGGCACACCGCGTCGGGCGCGGCGAGCTTGGCGCCGATGACCGCGCCGACGGCAAAACCCATCGGGCCCATCGTCAGCGCGCTGAACACGCGAGTCGGCGGATCGACCGCGAGGTAGTGGAGCGCGAAGCCGACGCAGTTGCCGGAATCGACGAAGATGTTCGAGCCCGCAGGCAGCGTATCGCTGATGCACTTCATCACCGCCTGCGGCAGGATAGGCGAGCTCGTCGAATTGCGGTTCTGCGGGTCGAGATAGGGGGAGCGCTGCCTGATTCGCGCGATGAACTCACGCCGTGTCTCGACCGCGACCGCGTCGGGGGGGACCGCGTGCGCGGCGCGGCACAGCTCGTCGATGAATGCGCCGAGCTCGGCGACCACGCCGAAGTCGAGCGGAAACACGCGCCCGATGACCGTCTGGTCGAGGTCGACCTGCACGAGCGACTGCCGCGGCTGGAGCGCCGGATCCCATTTGTTGGTGGAGAAACCGCCGAGCCCGGTGCCGAGCACGAGGAGCGCGTCGTAGCCGTCGGGAAGCGCCGGGTCGACGCGGCTCGGCAGCAGGTAGTCCTTGGCCCATTCGCAGTACGCCATCCCGAAGCAGCGCAGCGACATCGGGTGCGACTCGGGGAAGACCGCTTTGGCGTCAGGCGTAGTCATGACGGGGATCGCGAAGTGCTCGACCATGCGGGTGAAGGCGGCGAGCCTTTCCCCGTACAGCACTTCCCGGACTCCGCTGCCGAGGAAAATCAGCGGGCGTGCGACCCCGGCGAGCCGCTGGAAAGCGAGCTGCGCCTGGTGCGGGTCCGCGCCGTGCGGACGCGTGCGGTAGTTGTGGGGCGCATTCGGAAAGCGGACCGAGGGAACCGGCGTGGCGGCGACGTCGTCGGGCAGGCTGATGTGAGCGGCGCGGTGCGGCAGGCCGAGGGCGTCCCTGAGCGCCTGGGTGAACAGGGTCTGGAAATTACTCGCGTTGGTAACGATGACCGAATACCCGGAAGCGTTGCCGTACACCGCGTCGATGTTCAGGTTGGCGTCGGTGCCTTCCTGGAGGTAGCCCATGCCGAAGTACTGCTCGGCGACCTCGCCTGTGATCGTGAGCAGCGGCACGCCGGAGTTTTGCGCGTTCATGGTGCCGGTCAGCGCGTTGGTCGCGCCGGGACCGGACGTGACCAATACGACGCCGAGCCTGCCTGACACGCGGGCGTAACCGTCGGCGATATAGGCCGCGCCGGTCTCCTGGCGTGCGATGACGTAGCGGAACGTGCTGCGCTGGTTCTTGAGCTCGGCGAGCAGGTGCATGACTGCGGCGCCGGGAATGCCGAAGAGCGTATCGACGCCTTCGAGCGCGAGGTAGCGCAGCAACAGTTGGGCGACGGTCTGGCCGTCGAGCCGGGTCGAGGGCGAGGGCGGTTTGCTCGCGGCCATCAGGCGCGGCCCCCGGCTCGCGCGAGATCGCGAGTCGAATCCACGAGGATTTTCACTGTCCAGTCCTTTCTGGGCGCGGTCGAGTCAGTCGAGACTGAGGCACGAGCTTGGCGGAGGTTTATTCGGTTTTAGACGTACTTTGTTGCACACCGATTATCGGCGAAGCCTGCGTACGGCAGCAATTGGCCTTAAGGCACGGGTTTTTCGTGGCGGGGCCGCTTGCACCGCAGTGGGATGTGTGGCCGTTACGCCGGCTGTGCAGCGGCCGGGACCGGCAGGAAAGACGTGCTGCGGAAGGGGGTGCGTGAGTTCGCGGGCCGCTGGGTCCATGCTCCCGTGAATGACTGGCCGAGTTTGACTTCGGCATCGATCGCTGGCAACTTCGCCGGGGAGCTCAAGCCGCACAGCCATGCGGCATTCGAAAAGGAGTACGCAGCATGAGCGGCACACATCCCAACCAGGGTCCGCAGGACATCGGCGGCGCGGAAGCGGGCCCTGTAGACACCCTCGATCACGGCATGAAGTTCTGGGAGCGGCAGGCGAACGGGCTGCGCTCGACGCTGCAGCGGAACAAGATCATGCGCACCGACGAGCTGCGCCGCGCGGCGGAGGACCTCGGCTCGCGCTATTCGGAGCTCGCGTATTTCGAGATCACGACTTCGGCGCTGCGCACGGTCCTGATCGAGAAAGGGCTGATCACCGAGCACGAGCTGAAGGCGAAGATGGAGCAGATCCGCGCACGCTTCAACGTGCCGGACGAGATGGAGTCGCCGCTGAAAAAAGGCGCCAGCCGATGAACGCGGCGCAGACCAGCGCGCCATTGCCTTCGACCTATACGCCCGCGCCGGGCCGGCGTTTCAATGTCGGCGACGCGGTCGTGGTCAAGCGCGCATTTCCGCCGGGGCACCGCCGCACGCCGTGCTACATCCGCGGCAAGGCAGGCGTGATCGAAAGAGTCTGCGGCGTTTTCCCGAATCCGGAAGAGCTCGCCTACGGCTTCGACGGCGAGCCGAAAAAGGTCCTGTATCGAGTGCGCTTCACGCAGAAGGAAGTGTGGCCGGAGTATCGCGGCCCGGACCGCGACATCATCGAAATGGAAATCTTCGAGCACTGGCTGGAAAGGGCGGGGGTCTGACCCCGGTTTACATTCCAGGCTGACGAGACAAGCGAAATGAGCGAATACAAATACGACTACTACGCCGACAAGAAGCTGAAAGAGCGCGCAGGCCGCACCCACGACCACGGCGATCACGACCACGATCATGACGACCATGCGCCGATCAACGAGCACGACGACGGCCCGCCGAGCGAGTTCGAGATCATGAGCCGTGCGATGCAGGAACTGCTCGAGGAGAAAGGGGTGATCACCGCGGAGCAGGTGAGGCGCCGCATGGAAGTCTTCGAAGAGGATTTTCCGTATCGCGGCTCGAAGCTGGTCGCGCGAGCCTGGACCGATCCGGCGTTCAGGCAGCGCCTGCTCGACGACGGCAAGGCGGCGTGCGCCGAGATGGGCATCGATCTCGAGGTCGACCGCCTCATCGCGGTCGAGAACACGCCAGACGTGCACAACGTGATCGTGTGTACCCTGTGCTCGTGCTACCCGCGAGCGCTGCTCGGCATGCCCCCGACCTGGTACAAGAGCCGCAACTATCGCTCGCGCGTGGTGTTCGAGCCCCGGGCGGTGCTCAAGGAATTCGGGACCGTCCTTCCCGAAAGCGTCACGGTTCGCGTGCACGACTCCAACGCCGACATGCGTTACGTCGTCATCCCGATGCGTCCCGAAGGCACCGAAGGCTGGAGCGATGAGCAGCTCGCGGATATGCTGACCCGGGATACGCTCGTCGGCGTCACTATCCCGCGCGTGAACGCCGCGAGCTAGCCGCGAAATCGGGGACAGACCCCGATTTCCGGCGGGGAGCTTAAAGGAAGGGAGGTTCAAAGGGGGAAACCTTGGTTTCCCCCTTTGGCGTACACCGAACCGCGGCTGCGGGCGTTTTGTGCCCGCCTGGCTTCATCGCCGCGGCAGTTTCCCTCTTTGTCGTACACCGGCGGCATGCCGCGGCAGCGGCATAGCGGTTGCTTAGTGGTCGGTCCATACCCTGACCGACGATATCCAACGCAACGTTCATGACGCTCCCGCAGGGACTGACCTTCGCCATCGTCGCCGCCATGATGGCGCTGTTCGTGTGGGGGAAAATACGCTACGACGTCGTGGCGTTGCTCGCGCTCGTGACCTCGGTGTTCGTCGGCATCGTGCCGGCGAAAGAAGCATTTGTCGGTTTCAGCGACGACGTGGTGATCATCGTCGCCGCAGCGCTCGTCGTGAGCGCAGCCATCGCCCGGTCGGGAATCACCGATCTGGCCATCAGGCCGCTCGCGCCGTACCTCAAGTCGACGCAGTCGCAGGTCTTCGTGCTGGTGCTGGCGGTGATCGTCTTCTCCACGTTCATCAAGAACGTCGGCGCGCTTGCGATCCTGATGCCGGTGGCGCTGCAGTTCGCAAAGCGCTCGGGCACGTCGCCTTCGCAGCTCCTCATGCCGCTCTCGTTCGGATCGCTCATGGGCGGGCTGATTACGCTGGTGGGCACTTCGCCCAACATCATCGTCTCGCGGGTCCGGCAGGACATACTCGGGAAACCCTTCGAGATGTTCGACTACGCGCCGGTGGGGCTCGGCATCTCGGTGGTCGGGCTGCTCTATCTCACGTTCGCGTACCGCCTGCTGCCGAAAGACCGGCGCGCAGGCGTGTCGATCGACGCCGCGATCAACATCGAGAATTACGTCGTCGAAGCGCGCATCCGGGAAAATTCGATGCTTGTCGACAAGACCGCCAGTGAGGTCGAAGCGCTCGGAGAAGGGCAGGTCAAGCTGACGACCATCGTCCGCGAGCGTTTCCGGCGCTACAGGCCGAGTGCTGCGCTGAGGCTGCGCGCGGGCGACGTGCTGTTGCTCGAAGGCGAGCCGGCCGCACTGGAGAAAGTCGTTGCGCTCGGCAACCTCGAGCTTGGCGGCAAGGCGGAGGACGCCAGCGCGGCGGGAGACGGCGACACCGTCGGCGTAGTCGAGGGGGTGGTGACGGCCGACTCCCCGCTCGTCGGCGCGAACCTGATCGAAATCGACGTGAGAAAGCGCTACGACGCCAACGTGCTCGCGATCAGTCGCAGCGGCGAGCGCATCACGCAGCGGCTGCGCTCGGTGAGGTTCCAGGCCGGTGACGTCATCGTCGTGCAGGGCCGCTTCGACCTGATGCCCGACACGCTCCAGGCGCTCGGCATACTCCCGCTCGCTGCGCGTGATGTGGGCCTGGGCCGCGGCCGCCGGCGGTGGATTCCGCTCATCATCCTGCTCGCCGCGATCGCCGCGGTCGCATTCAAGGTCCTGCCGATCGCGGTGGCTTTCTTCTCGGCCGCAGTAGCGCTCGTGCTCACCAAATCGCTCACGCTGCGTGAGGCCTACGAGGCTATCGAGTGGCCGATCCTGATCCTGCTCGCGGCCCTGATTCCGGTGAGCGAGGCCGTGCGCACCACCGGAGCGACCGATCTCATGGCGGGCTGGCTGCATGTCGCCGCCGGAGGAATGCCGCCGATCGTCGCGATGGGAATGATGCTGGTCGCGGCGATGGCGGTGACGCCGTTCCTCAACAACGCTGCGACCGTGCTCATGGTCGCGCCCATCGGCGCCGGGCTTGCGAGCCGGCTCGGGCTCAACCCCGATCCGTTTCTGATGGCGGTCGCTGTCGGCGCCGCGTGCGACTTCCTCACGCCCTTCGGACATCAGTGCAATACGCTCGTGATGGGCCCCGGCGGTTACAAGTTCAGCGATTACTGGAAGCTCGGGCTTCCGCTGTCTGTTTTTATCATCATCGCGGGTGTCCCTCTAATAGCGGCAGTCTGGCCGCTCGCCGCGCGTTAACAGGAGAGAGCGGTGAAAGTCAGCGACCTCATGGCGAAGCATGTCGAGTTCATCGATGCCGACGCGACCGTGCAGGACGCGGCATCGCTCATGGGCGAGCTCGACGTCAGCGCGCTGCCGATCGGGACCGCGGACGAGCTCAAGGGCGTCATCACCGACCGTGACATCCTGTACCGCGTCGTCGCGGAAGGCAAAG
>JAQGMV010000448.1 GCA_028292225.1 Betaproteobacteria bacterium | reverse complement strand
TTCAGCCCAACCGGGGTGTTCTGAAAGTCGCAGGCCCAGCCTGCACCAAGGAACTCACTGACGGGCCCAATACTGACCGATCTCGGGTGTTGCCGTCTGCGGGAGCAAGTTGGGGATAAACCATGATTCAAATGCAGTCGCGACTCGATGTCGCGGACAACACCGGTGCGAAATCCGTCCAGTGCATCAAGGTGCTCGGCGGCTCGAAGCGCCGTTATGCCGGCATTGGTGACGTGATCAAGGTCAGCATCAAGGAAGCCGCACCGCGTGGCCGCGTGAAGAAGGGCGAGATCTACAACGCCGTCGTCGTGCGCACCGCCAAGGGCGTTCGCCGCCAGGACGGATCGCTGATCAAGTTCGATGGCAATGCCGCCGTGTTGCTCAACGCCAAGCTGGAGCCGATCGGCACCCGCATCTTCGGCCCCGTGACGCGCGAACTGCGCTCCGAGCGCTTCATGAAGATCGTGTCGCTCGCACCGGAAGTGCTCTAAGGCTTGAGGACCAGGAAATGAACAAGATCAAAAAAGGTGACGACGTCATCGTCACCACGGGCAGGGACCGCGGCAAGCGCGGCACCGTGCTGCGCATCGTCGATGCCGACCACGTCCTAGTCGAAGGGGCCAACCGCGTGAAGAAGCACCAGCGGCCCAACCCCATGAAAGGCCTCACCGGCGGCATCATCGAGAAAGAGATGCCGCTGCACGTCTCGAACGTGGCGCTGTTCAACCCGGGCACGAAGAAAGCCGACCGCGTCGGCATTCGCGCGCTCGAGGACGGCCGCCGCGTCCGGTTCTTCAAGTCCAACGGCGAAGTGGTTGACGCATGAGCGAGAAAGACTCCAAGAAAGCCAAGCCTGCCAAGGCGGGCGGCAAGGACGCCAAGGCTGCGCCCGCAGGCGAAGCCAAGAAGCCCAAGCAATCGAAGCAGGCGAAGGAATCCGCCGCTGCCGAGGCCGTGGTCGACGAGCGTCCCTCCGGTCCGAAAGAGCCTGCGCGTCTGCAGACGATCTACCGCGACCAGGTCATGAAGGATCTGACGCAGCAGTTCGGCTACAAGAGCGCCATGCAGGTGCCGCGCATCGAAAAGATCGTGCTCAACATGGGCGTGGGCGAAGCGATCGCGGACAAGAAGATCATGGACAACGCGGTTGCCGACATGCGCAAGATCGCCGGTCAGAAGCCGCTCGTGACCAATGCCCGCAAGTCGGTCGCGAACTTCAAGATCCGCGAAGGCTACCCGATCGGCTGTAAGGTTACGCTGCGCGGCGCACGCATGTATGAATTCCTCGACCGGCTCGTGAACGTGGCAATGCCGCGTATCCGCGACTTCCGCGGTATATCCGCGCGCTCGTTCGACGGCCGCGGTAACTACAACATGGGTGTTAAAGAACAGATCATTTTCCCGGAGATCGAGTACGACAAAATCGACGCGATCAGGGGGATGAACATCACGATAACCACGACCGCAAAGACCGACGCAGAAGCCAAGGCCCTGCTTGCGGCGTTCAAATTTCCGTTCAGGAGCTAGAGCGTATCCATGGCAAAGACGTCACTGGTCAATCGGAACGAAAAACGCCGCGTCCTGGTGAAGAGGTTCGCCGCCAAGCGCGCCGCGCTCGAGGCGATCGCGAACAACATGAAGCTCGGGCAGGAAGAGCGTTACGAGGCGCGCCTGAAGCTGCAGAAGCTCCCGCGCGATTCGTCTCCGGTGAGGGTGCGCAATCGCTGCGCGCTCACCGGCCGCCCGCGCGGCACGTACCGCAAGTTCGGGATGGCGCGCAACAAGCTGCGCGAAATCGCAATGCGCGGTGAGATCCCGGGCGTCATCAAGGCCAGCTGGTAGGTCGCAGGAGAGAATTGCATGAGTATGAGTGATCCGATCTCCGACATGCTCACGCGCATTCGCAATGCGCAGCTGTCGGAAAAGCAGTCGGTGGCAATGCCGGCGTCCAAGGTCAAGGCTTCGATCGCCAAGGTCCTGAAGGACGAAGGCTACATCGACGATTACGCGGTCCGCGAAAACAGCGGCAAGCCGCAGCTCGAAATCAGCCTCAAGTATTACGCCGGGCGCCCCGTGATCGAGAAAATCGAGCGCGTGAGTCGACCGGGGCTGCGTATCTACAAGCCGAGCCGCGACATTCCGAACGTGATGAACGGTCTCGGGATCGCGATCGTGTCGACCTCCAAGGGGGTGATGACCGATCGCAAGGCGCGCGGTTTGGGCGTCGGCGGCGAAGTGCTTTGCATCGTCGCCTAAGGAACAAGGGCCAGCAATGTCCAGGATAGCGAATTATCCGGTCGTCGTGCCGGACAAGGTGGAAGTCACGCTCGACCACGGCCAGATCTCGGTCAAGGGTCCGCTCGGCACGCTGAAGCAGGCGGTGTCGAACAAGGTTCTGATCGAGCGCATCGAAGATCGTCTCGAGTTCAAGCAGAACGACAATTCGCGCCAGGCGAATGCGCTCTCGGGCACCGTGCGCGCCCTCGTGGCGAACATGGTCACCGGCGTTACCAAGGGCTTTGAGCGCAAGCTCACGCTCGTGGGCGTCGGCTACCGGGCGCAGGCACAGGGCGACAAGATCAACCTGACGCTCGGTTTCTCGCATCCGGTCGTGTATCAGCTGCCGGAAGGCATCAAGGCCGAGACGCCGACGCAGACCGAGATTCTGATCAAGGGCACGGACAAGCAGGTCGTCGGCCAGGTCGCCGCCGAGGTTCGTCACTACCGTCCGCCTGAGCCTTACAAAGGCAAGGGCGTGCGTTATTCCGACGAGAAGATCGTGCTCAAAGAGACCAAGAAGAAGTAGGCGGTGACAAGATGAGTGACAAGATTGAATCGCGCGTTCGACGCGCAAAAGCGACACGAGCCAGGATCCGACACCAGAAAGCGGTCCGGCTCACGGTACACCGCTCGAACGCCCACATTTACGCGCAGGTCATCGACGCGACGGGTTCGAAAGTCCTGGCCAGCGCTTCCTCGGCCGAGAAAGACGTGCGCGCTTCGCTGAAGACCGGCGGCAACGTGGGCGCTGCGGCGGAAATTGGCAAGCGTATTGCCGAGCGCGCGAAACAGGCGGGCGTGACGGAAGTGGCATTCGACCGTTCGGGCTACAGATTCCATGGCCGCGTGAAAGCGCTGGCCGAAGCGGCGCGCGAAGCGGGCTTGAAGTTTTAGTGTCTCGTTCATCTGCGCAGGCGGCCAGCCGCCTGCGGCACTTTAATTAGGCGGTATATGGCAAAAATCCAGGCAGGCAAGATGCAGTCCGGCGACGAGCGTTCCGACGGGCTGCGCGAGAAGATGGTCGCGGTCAACCGCGTCACCAAAGTCGTGAAGGGCGGCCGCGTACTCGGTTTCGCCGCGCTGGCGGTGGTCGGCGACGGTGATGGCGGCATCGGCATGGGCAAAGGCAAGGCGCGCGAAGTGCCCGTTGCCGTCCAGAAAGCGATGGAAGAAGCCCGCCGCAAGATGGTCAAGGTCTCGCTCAAGAACGGCACGCTGCACCATATGGTCATCGGCCGTCACGGCGCGGCGCGCGTCTACATGCAGCCGGCTTCCGAAGGCACGGGCATCATCGCCGGCGGCCCGGTGCGCGCGGTGCTCGAAGTGATGGGCGTCACGAACATCCTTTCGAAATGCCTGGGCTCGACCAATCCGTACAACGTAGTGCGCGCGACCATCAATGGCCTGACGGCGATGAATACGCCGTCCGCGATCGCCGCCAAGCGCGGCAAGTCGGTCGAAGAGATCACGGGGTAAAAGCGATGGCGCAGCAAGAAGGCAAGAAAATCAAGGTAAAGCTGGTGAAGAGCCTGATCGGCACCAAGCCCGAGCACCGCGCGTGCGTGCGGGGCTTAGGCCTGCGGCGTCTGAACAGCACGGCCGAAGTGCTCGATACGCCCGCGAACCGCGGGATGATCAACAAGGTTTCGTACCTCCTGAAGTCCGAGGGCTAAGATGCAGCTCAACAAGATGAAGCCCGCAGCGGGCGCCAAACACTCCAAGAAGCGTGTCGGCCGCGGTATCGGCTGCGGACTGGGCAAGACGGCGGGCCGCGGCCATAAAGGCCAGAGCTCGCGCTCGGGCGGCTTCCACAAGGTCGGCTTTGAAGGCGGTCAGATGCCGCTGCAGCGGCGTCTCCCCAAGCGCGGGTTCGTCTCGCCGCTCGAAGGCGATACGGCTGAAGTGCGCCTCGGCGACCTGAAGAGGGTCAAAGGCGACGTGATCGACCTCGCCTCGCTTAAGGCCGCCGGCGTCGTTCCTCACCTCGCGATCCACGCAAAGCTGATCCTGTCGGGCCAGATCGAGCGCAAAGTCGCGGTTAAAGGCCTGGGTGTGACCAAAGGCGCGCGCGCTGCGGTCGAAGCCGCAGGCGGCAGCGTCGAGCTCCCGCCGGAGAAGACCCCCGCGGGTAAGTTGCAGAAAAAAACGGCCGCCCCTTCCGCGGTCCAGGCTGGATAAGTTTTGGCTACTAACGGTTCCCTGCTCGCATCGGGAAAGCTCGGCGACCTGAAACGCCGGCTGCTTTTCCTGCTGGGCGCGCTCATCGTGTTCCGCATCGGGTCGTTCATCCCGGTGCCGGGGATCGACCAGCTGCAGCTCGCCGAGCTCTTCAAGTCGCAGAAGGGCGGCATCCTGGACATGTTCAACATGTTCTCGGGCGGCGCGCTCTCGCGCTTTTCGATCTTCGCGCTGGGAATCATGCCTTACATTTCGGCGTCGATCATCATGCAGCTGATGACGGTCGTATCGCCGACGCTCGAAGCGTTGAAGAAGGAAGGCGAGGCCGGCCGGCGCAAGATCACGCAGTACACGCGTTACGGCACGCTGGCGCTGGCGCTGTTCCAGTCGATGGGCATCGCGATCGCGCTCGAATCGCAGCGCAACCTCGTGCTCGACCCGGGGCTCATGTTCCGCCTCACCGCGATGGTGACCCTGACGACCGGGACGCTCTTCCTGATGTGGCTGGGCGAGCAGATCACCGAGCGCGGCATCGGGAACGGCATTTCGCTGATCATTTTCGCGGGTATCGCTGCCGGATTTCCGCACGCGATCGCCGGCACGCTGGAGCTCGCCAGGACGGGCGCCTTCTCCATCCCGGTTGTGCTGGTCATCTTCGCGACGGTGGTACTCGTCACCGCATTCGTGTGCTTCGTCGAGCGCGGTCAGCGAAAGATCCTGGTCAACTACGCCAAGCGCCAGGTCGGGCGGAAGGTCTACGGCGGCCAGACCTCGCACCTGCCGCTCAAGATCAATATGGCCGGCGTGATTCCGCCTATTTTCGCCTCGTCGATCATCCTGTTCCCGGCGACGCTCGTCGGCTGGTTCGGCCAGTCGGAAGGCCTCTCGTGGCTGCGTAACATCGCCAACACGCTGCACCCCGGACAGCCGGTTTACGCGCTGCTGTACGCCTCCGCGATCATTTTCTTCTGCTACTTCTACACCGCGCTCGTGTTCAATCCGAAGGAAACCGCGGACAACCTGAAGAAGAGCGGGGCGTTCGTGCCGGGGATCCGGCCGGGCGAGCAGACGGCGCGCTACATCGAGAAGATCATGATGCGGCTCACGCTCGCCGGATCGCTCTACGTCACGCTGGTGTGCCTGTTGCCCGAAGCGCTGATCGTCTGGAAAAACGTGCCGTTCTACTTCGGGGGCACCAGTCTTCTGATCATCGTCGTGGTCACGATGGACTTCATGGCGCAGGTTCAGGCGTACGTGATGTCGCACCAGTATGAAAGCCTGCTCAAGAAAGCGAATTTCAAGGGCGGCGTGTTCCCGACACGGTAAATGTCCAAAGAAGAGACGATCCAGATGCAGGGCGAGATCGTGGAGACCCTGCCGAACGCAACATTCAGAGTCAAGCTCGAGAACGGCCACATCGTTCTGGGGCACATCTCCGGCAAGATGCGCATGCACTACATCCGCATCCTGCCCGGGGACAAGGTCACGGTGGAGCTGACGCCGTACGATTTGACGCGCGGCCGCATCGTGTTCCGCGCGAAGTAGGGCTTCGAAAAGGAAGAGACATGAAAGTGCTCGCATCGGTAAAGCGGATTTGCCGCAACTGCAAGGTCGTCAAGCGCAAGGGTGTCGTGCGCGTGATCTGCAGCAAGGACCCGCGCCACAAGCAGCGTCAGGGCTGAAAGATCTTGGCCGCTGCTTCGGCCCGGCTTTGTCGGGCCTCGCCGCGCGAAGGGCGCGCTTAAGCGCCTCGCGGCGCTAGGCAGACGATATAAAAGTGTTGGAAATATAGACGGTTACGCGCTATAATTTCCGGTTTTCCCTTCGGGGATGAAAAAGGATCGACGAGGTAAAGCATGGCTCGCATAGGTGGCGTAAACATTCCGAATCAGCAGCACGCGCAGATCGCTCTCACAGTGATCTTCGGCGTCGGACGCAGCCGTGCGAGGCTCATCTGCGCCTCGGCCGGCATCGAAGCCACCGCGAAGATCAAGGACCTGTCGGACAGCGACATGGACCGGCTGCGGGAACAGGTCACCAAGTTCACGATCGAGGGCGATCTTCGCCGCGAGATCTCGATGAACATCAAGCGGCTGATGGACCTGGGCACCTGGCGCGGCAAGCGCCATCGCGCCGGACTTCCCGTTCGCGGCCAGCGCACCCGCACCAATGCCCGCACCCGCAAGGGCCCGCGCAAAGGCGCGGTCAAGCTCCAGCGCGCACCCGCGTAAAGCGTGCACGGACGTAGCAAGCGTTAATTAAAGGCGACAACAGCTCATGGCTAAGCAAAGCACCCGCGTGCGCAAGAAGGTCAGGAAGAATGTGGCGGAAGGCATCGCGCACATCCACGCATCTTTCAACAACACGATCGTGACGATCACCGATCGCCAGGGCAACGCGCTCGCGTGGGCGACCTGCGGCAGCAACGGTTTCAAAGGCTCGCGCAAATCCACCCCCTTCGCAGCGCAGGTCGCTGCGGAGCAGGCCGGACGCCTCGCGGCGGAATCGGGCGTGAAGAACATCGAAGTGCGCATCAAAGGCCCCGGCCCCGGCCGCGAGTCCGCTGTTCGCGCGCTCAACGCCGTCGGCTTCAAAATCACCAGCATTTCGGACGTGACACCGGTGCCGCACAACGGCTGCCGCCCGCCGAAAAAGCGCCGCATCTAAAGGAGACTCGAACTTGGCAAGGAATCTGGACGCGCGCTGCCGTCAATGCCGCCGCGAAGGCGAGAAGCTCTTCCTCAAGGGCGAGAAGTGCTTTACCGACAAATGCGCGATCGAGCGCCGCAACTATCCGCCCGGACAGCATGGACAGAAGAACACCCGCCTGTCCGGCTATGGGGTGCAGCTGCGCGAGAAGCAGAAAGTGCGCCGCACCTACGGCGTGCTCGAGCGGCAGTTCCGTCGCAACTATTTCCAGGCCGCCGCAAGCAAGGGCGTGACCGGTGAGACGCTGCTGCAGATCCTCGAAGGGCGCCTCGACAACGTCACGTACCGTATGGGTTTCGGCGCCTCGCGCAGCGAATCCCGCCAGGTCGTGCGCCACAACGGCATTCTGGTGAACGGCAGGCGGGTGAACATCCCGTCGTACCAGTGCCGTCCCGGCGATGTCGTCGAAGTCGCGCAGGGCGCGAAGGCCCAGCTGCGCATCAAGGGCGCAGCCGAAGCCGCGCAGTCCCGCGGCTACCCCGAATGGATCGAAGTCGATGCCGCCGCGCTGAAAGGCACTTACAAAGCGCGTCCGCAACGCTCCGAACTGCCGTCGACCATCAATGAGTCGCTCGTCGTCGAGCTGTACTCGAAGTAATCGTAGAGAGGTATCGAACCTATGGCCAGCAGCGCCTTTCTGAAGCCTCGCATCATCGACGTCCAGAACGTGTCGCCTTTCCACGCCCGGCTCACGATGGAGCCGTTCGAGCGCGGATACGGACACACCCTGGGCAACGCACTTCGCCGCACGCTTCTGTCCTCGATGCCCGGCTATGCCGCCACCGAGGTGAAAATGGCCGGCGTGCTGCACGAGTACTCGACCATCGACGGTGTGCAGGAAGACGTCGTCGACATCCTGCTCAACCTGAAGGGGGTCGTACTCAAGATGCACGGCCGCGACGAAGCCACGCTCAATCTGAAGAAGTCGGGCGAAGGCGTCGTTACCGCGGGTGACATCGAGCAGATGCACGACGTCGAGATCGTCAATCCCGATCACGTGATCGCGCACCTCGCCCCCGGCGGCAAGCTCGACATGCAGATCAAGGTCGAGCAGGGCCGCGGCTACCTTGCCGCCACCAGCCGCAAGACCGCAGACGAAGGTCGCACCGTCGGCAGCATCATGCTGGACGCGTCGTTCAGCCCGGTTCGCCGCGTGAGCTACTCGGTCGAGTCGGCCCGCGTCGAGCAGCGCACCGATCTCGACAAGCTGATCATGGATATCGAGACCAACGGCGCGATCGAGCCGGAAGAAGCCGTGCGTTACGCGGCGCGCATCCTGGTCGAGCAGCTTTCGGTCTTCGCCGATCTGAAGGGCATGCCCGCGCAGATCGAAGAGAAGAAAGCGACCCAGATCGATCCGGTCCTGCTGCGTCCGGTCGACGACCTCGAGCTTACCGTGCGCTCGGCCAATTGCCTGAAGGCCGAGAACATCTACTACATCGGCGATCTGATCCAGCGCACCGAAACCGAGCTGCTCAAGACTCCGAACCTCGGCAGGAAGTCGCTGAACGAGATCAAGGAAGTGCTCGCGTCGCGTGGCCTGACCCTCGGTATGAAGCTCGAGAACTGGCCTCCCGCCGGACTCGAAAAAGTATAGATCGAGAACTGCCTCAGGGCAGGACTTCGATAAGGATAGATCGAGAACTGCCGTTGGGCAGGATTCGAATCGGATAGATCGAGAACTGCCTCAGGCTGGACTCGACTGGATAAGGAAAGACCATGCGTCACCGTCACGGCTTACGGAAACTCAACCGCACGAGCAGTCACCGGCTCGCGATGCTGCGGAACATGACGTGCTCGCTGTTGAAGCACGAGATCATCAAGACCACGCTGCCTAAGGCCAAAGAGCTGCGCCGCGTCGTCGAGCCGATCATCACGCTCGGCAAGGATCGCACGCTCGCGCATCAACGCCTGGCATTCGACCGCTTGCGCGATCGTGAAATGGTGGTGAAGCTCTTCGCCGAGCTCGGGCCCCGCTATGCGAATCGCAACGGCGGTTACCTGCGGATCCTGAAGTTCGGATTCCGCAAGGGCGACAACGCCCCGATGGCGCTCGTCGAGCTGGTCGATCGTCCCGAAGTGACCAGCGCTCCGGAAACGGAAGAGACGGGCGCTCGCAGCAAAAAAGAGCAGACTGCGGAGCAGGCGCAGGCGTAACCGCCCGCGCAGCTTCAGAAAAAGCCGGCTTCGTGCCGGCTTTTTTTTGAGTCTCCGGGCGAAAAGCGCGTGCGGTGAACACTTCGGCGCCGGTTAAAATCAGTCGATGCTGAACGATCTGGAGCTCACCGGGCGCACGCGCAGCCACGTCGTCCAGCGCGACGACCTGAAAGCGGCGATACACGCCGCCGCGGTCGAGCCTTTCCTGGCGATGAAAGCCGACGCGGCACGTGCCGGGCTCGACATCGCGATCACCAGCGCGTTTCGCGATTTCGAAGCCCAGCAGCGCATCTGGAACCTGAAGTGGACCGGCCAGCGGCCGCTCTACGACCCCGACGGCCTCGAGCGCGAGCACGCGTCTCTCGCGCCCGCCTTGCTCATGGAAGCGATCCTGTGCTGGAGCGCGCTGCCGGGCGCGAGCCGGCACCACTGGGGCAGCGAGCTCGACGTCGTCGATTCCGCAGCGATGCCTGAAGGCTACCGGGTGCAGCTCCTTCCCGCCGAAGCGGAGCCCGGCGGCGTATTCCACGCGCTGCATCGCTGGCTCGACGCGAACATGGCGCGTTATGGTTTTTTCAGGCCGTACGCGAGCTTTCGAGGCGGCGTGCATCCGGAAGCGTGGCATCTGAGCTTCGCTCCGGTCGCGGTCCCCGCGCTTGAAGCGCTGACGCCGGACCTGCTCGTGGAGGTGGTGCAATCAAGTCAGATGCTCGGCAAGGACCTCGTGCTCGAGCGCATCGCCGAGCTCCACGCGCGGTTCGTCGCGAACATAGACGCGCCGCCCGGCGGGCCAGCATACGCCGCGGCGTAACCGTTCACGCGAGCATGCCGACCGCTCCGGCCGCCTCACAAAGCGCGTCGCCGATTTACACGATCGGCCACGGTAACCGCCCGCTCGCCGAGCTCGCCGAGCTTCTGAAGCTGCACAGCGTCTCCTATCTCGTGGACGTCCGGGCGTTCCCGGGCTCGCGGCGTCACCCGCATTTCGGGCGCGAGGCGCTCGAGCGCTCACTGCCGGAGGCTCGCGTGCGTTATGTCTGGGAAGGTAAAGCGCTCGGCGGAAGGCGCCGGGCCAAACCCGATTCGCCGCACGTCGCGCTGCGCAACGACAGCTTCCGCGCGTATGCCGATCACATGGAATCGGGCGAATTTCAGGAAGGCATCGGCAGGCTGCTCGCCATCTCCGCAAGTGAGCGGCCGGCGATCATGTGCGCCGAGCGGCTGCCGTGGCAGTGCCACCGTTTCATGATCTCCGATTACCTGGTGGCCGCCGGCATCGAGGTTCTTCATGTGATCGACGCGTCGGCGCCGAGGGCGCATACCCTGCGCGCTGAAGTTAGGCTGAGCGAAGGCCAACTGATTTACGACGGTCAGACCCAGTCCGAACTCGGGCTCGACTGAATCACGCCCCGCTAGATCGACGGCGCGGTGTCGCGCCACGCCGGCAGCGCCTCGATGCGCTCGTACCACGACCTGATATTGCGATAGCGATCGAGTGGAAGCCGTGCGGGCACGGCGTAGTGCAGGTATGAGCCGACGGAAAAATCCGCCAGGGTGATCACGTCGCCGACGAGGTAATGGCGGTTCGCGAGATGGCCGTCCAGGACCGGCGCGTCGCGGTGGAAGGCCTCCTCGGCCTGCTTCAGCGCCACAGCGTCGCCTTCCTGCCCGAACAAAAACTTTTTAACCAGGTTCTCCCAGAGAAACCCGCCGCACCCCTGGTGCCAGTGGCCGACCTGCCAGAACTGCCAGCGCGCGATGTCGGCTCTGGTGCGGGCGTCTGCGGGCCATAACGTGTTCGGCTTCATGCTCGCGAGATACTGCATGATCGCGTTTGATTCCCACAGCGTGAATTCCCCGTCGACGAGCACCGGCGTGCGTCCCGTGGGATTGAGCAGCAGAAACTCGGCCTCGCGCGTCGCGCCTTTGGGTAGGTCGACGAATGCGAACTCGAGCGGAATCTCGAGATGCGCCGCAACCGCCTGGACCTTGCGGGTATTCGGGGACGGTGGAAATCCGTAGAGCTTCATGTCGGTCTCCTGTCACGGTTGAAGGCAGGGGCACGCGTCGTGGCACGCTACGTCACCAGAATAACCCTAAAGTCGTTGACGTTGGTGCGCGTGGGGCCGGTTACCACCAGCGCGTCGAGGGCAGAGAAGAAGGTGTAGCCGTCATTGTTGTCGAGCAGGCGATCGGCACGAAGCCTCTTCGCTTTCGCGCGCGCCAGCGCATCGGGCGCGAGCAGCGCTCCGGCGTTGTCCTCGCTGCCGTCGATGCCGTCGGTATCGCACGCAATCGCGTGAACATCGGCAAGGCCGTTGAGATCGATCGCGAGCGACAGCAGGAATTCGGCGCACCGGCCGCCGCGCCCGTTTCCGCGAACCGTGACGGTGCATTCTCCGCCCGAGATCAGCGCGACCGGCGCACGCCACGGGCCCGAGTGATTTTTGATTTCGCGCACGAGCGCTCCGTACACCCTGGCCACTTCGCGCGCCTCTCCGGTAACCGAGTCGCCGAGCACCGCAGCGGGAATGCCGTGCATTTCGAAGAACTGGGCCGCCGCAACAAGTGACTGATGTGCCGTCGCGATGACGCGGTTCTCCACGCGGCGGAAAACGCTGTCGCCGGGCTTCGGCGTTTCCGCGATTTCCCCTCGTGCGCCGCGTTCGAGATGCGAGCGCACCGCATCCGGCGCATGCACCTCGTAACGCGCGAGGAT
>JAQGMV010000408.1 GCA_028292225.1 Betaproteobacteria bacterium | reverse complement strand
TCATGCTGGTCTATCTCAAGAGCGCGTGGAACGCCCGGCTGGCAGACGGCAGGACCTCCGAGGCCGATCTTCTCGACGCGATACGCGAGGGCGCCGTGCTTCGCGTGCGGCCCAAGGCGATGACCGTCGCGGTCATCATCGCCGGCCTGCTGCCCATCATGATCGGCAGCGGCACCGGCTCCGAAATCATGCAGCGGATCGCGGCGCCGATGGTCGGCGGAATGATCACCGCCCCGTTGCTGTCGATGTTCGTCATTCCGGCGGCGTATCTGTTGATGCGAAGAGAGCGTCAACCCCGCAAACCCTTTCCCCGTTTCACATTTCTCAACCGAATCACCTCGAAAGGAGCAGTCGAATGAAACCCGTCAAATTGCTTGTCGGTCTCGCTTTGGTCGCATCCGCCGCCCTCGCCTCCGCCCAGTCCGGCGGTATGAAGGGGATGGAAATGAAGGCAGGCATGAAAGGCATGGAGATGGATAAAGGGTCCATGTCCAAAGGAGACAAGGCGCAGACCACGCACAAGGCCGTCGGCGTCGTCAGGAAAGTGGACAGCAAAGCGGGCACCGTCACCCTCGCCCATGAACCCGTGAAAACCCTGAACTGGCCGGCGATGAACATGACCTTCAAGGTTCAGGACAAGGCGATGCTGGATAAATTCGCCGAAGGAAAGAAAGTGGAAGTCGAGTTCCAGGAGCGCGGCAAGGATCACGTGATCACGGGCGTAAAGTAAAGCGCCCTCCGCCATCCCCGGGCTACACACCCGGGATCGGAACGGCGTGCTGGAATCGTGGTGCCAGTACTTTTTGCTCTCGGCTGGCTTTTTCTTGGCCATCGGGACTGGATCGCACGGCCGGGCATTCGCGACTACACAATACCGCTGACTAGCAGTGCGGTGCTGGCGGTAACCGTCGAATGGATTGCATTGCACCTCCTCGGCCGGTGGACCTACACCGACGCAATGCCAAGGCTCCCCGGGCTGACGATTGGACTTGTCCCAATTCTTCAGATGGTGCTTTTACTCTCGCTGGTCTTTCGCCTAACGGCGGCGATACGAGCGCGTCTTCCCCACGCCGCGCGTTGAGGCATTCCATCCGAATTCGCCGCCTCTACCGCGCGACCGCTTCCGCGTCTGCACCATACCCTTACAGTTTTGCCTCGGTCCTGAATTGCACTGGCTGCGAAGGGACGTGACGCAGCTGCTTCATGGCATTTCCGGTCACCTTGTAAGCCGATCGGAGCAGCAGAGCCGCCAGGCACAATCCGACGATCCGGTCGGGCCATCCGGAGTCGGTGGCCCAGACCAGCCCGGCAGCGATAAATACCGCGGTGTTCGACGCGATATCGTTCCGCGAACACTCCCAGACCGAGCTCATGTTGATATCGTCCGAGCGATGTTTCCAGAGTAGAGCCAGACACGTCACGTTCGCAGCCAGAGCAAGCAGACTCACCGCACCCATCGTCTCGAATACCGGAACGCCCGGATGCATGACACCGTAAACGACCTGGCCGACCACGAACAGCGCCGCGACCAGGATCAAGCCGCCCTTCAGGAGCGCGACCTTCGCCTTGGCTCGTTCGCCGCGGGACACCGCATAGAGGCTCACGCCGTACGTGGTGGCATCTCCCAGGTTATCGAGAGAATCCGACAGCAACGCCGTCGAGCGCGCGAACAACCCTGACGCAAACTCGACGACGAACATGACAGCGTTAATCGCGAGCACGATGCGCAGCGTGCTGCTTTGTCGCTCTCTCAACGCATCGATCGCACAGCCTTTGTCGTTGCAGCAATCAGCCATCTCTACTCCATTCCATCACTTCACTCGCGGTGGCTTCCCCTCTCGGTAGCGTGTTATTACACCACATGCGCAGGTTCCTGCTTGCACGCTTCGTCCCCGTGCTCGATCTGCACCGTGACATGGCCGATCTCGAAACGCTTGTGGAGCTCCGCGCAAACCTGTTGCAGGAATCTGTCGTCCGCAGGTTGGCGCGGCATTACCAGGTGAACCGTTAAAACGGTTTCCGTGGTGCTCATCCCCCAGATGTGCAGATCATGAACCGCGGCGACATCCGGCAGGCCACAAAGATACGTTTCCACTGCATGCGGATCGACGCTCTCCGGGACCGCGTCCATGGCGAGATTCACCGACTCACGCAGCAAACCCCAGGTTGCAACAACGATGACAATTGCGATGAGTATGCTGACGGCCGGATCGAGCCAGTACCAGCCGGTCGCGGCCATTGCAAAACCCGCGACGACTACTCCAGCCGATACTGCGGCGTCTGCCGCGAGGTGGATGAACGCGCCTCGAATGTTCACGTCGCCCTTACGCCCCGCCACGAACAGCAGCGCAGAGACGCCGTTGACGACTACGCCGGCGGCGGCCACCCACATGACCGTGCTGCCCTCCACCGTTGCCGGATCGCCGATACGCTGGATCGCCTCCCACGTGATACCGCCGACGACAATCAGCAAAATGATCGCGTTTGTGAGCGCCGCGAGAATCGAAGAGCGTCGCAAACCGTACGTGCGATGTTTCGTTGGCGATGACTTGCCGAGGAAGATGGCGGCCCAGGCAATGAGCAGGCTGAGCACGTCGCTCAGGTTGTGGCCGGCGTCGGCGAGCAGGGCGAGCGATTGGGCGCTGAGGCCGTATACCACTTCGATACATACGAACGTTACATTCAGGCCGATTCCCACCGCAAAGGCCATGTTGTTGCTCGGCGGCGCGTGCGAGTGACCGTCGTGACCTGCATGATCGTGAGCCATACGGTTGTGTCCAGTTCCAGTCTTAGTGCGATTCCAGGCGCCGCGATCGTTCTTCGGTGCGTGCGAATTCGGCCGGGACGCCGCCAATCAAGGCTGCGAGTTGCTCGAATGCCTCGTAGAAGGCGGCGTTCCGGCCAACGGCCTCAATCGACGCCGGAGGCGCCGCTGGCAAGACATCGTGAAGTTCTCCGGGGACTTCGATGCGTCTTCGGGATGCGAGACGCAAAAGCAATTCGTGGTCGTTGATCAATGTTGCCAGAGACGCCATGCGACCTATTCCTAATTCATCCTCTGGCAGTTTCGCATCTTTTTACCCGTGCGCCGAATTCGGCGAATCAACGTGGCGTGCGCGCGCCAAGGCGATGCGCCTCACACGGGTCGTATCAGGTTTTTATAGCATGGCGTTTGCTGTTGGCTGGCATAAACCGTCGGCAGTCGCCGCGCGGTTCTTGCTGACCCGCCCCCCTGCTCTCTTCGATGCATAAGAATGCGCGCGCGACCCACACGTTTTATCCAGCAAGTACGAACTTTATCCGACTCCCGTGTCAGACACGGGGCCGCTGCACTGCAGGTCAGCGTTCGGCCTCACCGGTTGGCATGGTCCTCGCTCGTGAAGAGCCCATTTTTTTGCAGCCGACTCACTTGCGTTGGCCTTGAGACCCGGAAAGGCATTCATATTGATGATCAAAGATGCGCTCACGCGCGCCGACACGAAGCACACACTTTACTTTCTGTTGACGTCCTACGTAGACACCTTGGCGTTGTCCAAGGGCATTCCCGAGAGAGTGAAATCGCTGCCCATACAGGACAGGACCGACGTAGTGGCGCGCGCGGCTGCCATGCACGATGTTCTGGAGGCCCTGGCGCCGGACCAACGCGCGGTGGCTCCGGTGCTTCTGGAGGTGGCGGAAGTATTTGATGTCGCGTCCGAGCAGCTCCAGAAGCTCGAGCGACTGGTGAACGTGTAATCCCAGTCGATGTGACCGGCGGCAGGAAAAAGGTAGAGTAGCTCGTCGGCACCACGTCACGTGTGCGCCATTGCTCAGAATTCCTTAAGGTTCCTTTCCGATAATGCGAAGCGTGATGGGGCCGGCCTCACGCCCTTCATCCGTCTTCGCACGCACAGCGACGCGGAGGCGCGCGTCTTCGCCGCCAGGTTGGCATCACACACCGTTTCCCCGACAAGGAGTGACACAAGCAATGAACTGCCCGTCATGTAAAGACGTGGCTCTCGTAATGACCGAGCGCCAACGCATCGAAATCGACTACTGTCCGCAATGCCGAGGCGTCTGGCTCGATCGAGGCGAGCTGGACAAGATTATCGAACGTACGGAACAGGTATCTGCGCCTGCCCGAACTGAGCCCGCTGCCGTTTACCGCGACGGTAAGCATCACGGGACGAGCGATTCCCACGGTCACCACCGCAAAAAGTCCCTCTGGAGCGAACTTTTCGACTGACCGCGAATACGCGCGCGGTCAGTACACAGCGACAAGACGGGACAGCCTATGGCGCCCGCAGTGGCGCGGGGGCATTCACACACCGAGGGCTACCTGAGTACGACTCCGCCTATCCCAGGCTGTGACAGGTGCTCGTACAGGATAAAAGCCCCGATGCCAATCAGGAGGACGCCCCCCAGGATTTCCGCGCTTCTGCCTGCGACAGAACCCAGGACCCTTCCCAACATAACACCCAGAGTCACCATCGACAGGGTGGCCAAGCCGATAGCCGCTGCCGTAAAGACGATGTTGACGTTCATGAACGCCAAGCCCACGCCGACCGCCATCGCGTCGATGCTCGTTGCAAAGCCGGTCACTGCTATCAGCCAGAACGAATGACTGTCGGGCTTCGCCGCGTCGGGCTTTGGCTCAGTAAGGCCGGCCCGGATCATACGCAGGCCGAGAATAGCCAGGAGTGTGAAAGCAATCCAGTGGTCCCATTCGGATACGTATCGGGCGGCGGTTCGCCCAAGCGCCCAGCCTATCACCGGCGTGATTGCTTCGATAACTCCAAAGATGATCCCGATCCGCAAAGCTTCACGTAGACGAGGCTTGGACAGCGTTGCGCCCTTTCCGATGGCTGCAGCAAATGCATCGGTCGCCATGGCGAAGGCGAGGAGAACAGTGGAGGTGAAATTCATCTAATTCCCTGGTGGAGTGCTCGCGGCGGTGAGATCACCGACGCCGCTTCCGTCAGTAGCGGGAGTGGCGGCAGTGCATATTTTGCAGGTTGCAGCTTAGGGCGAGCCGACGCGCGGAAGAATGCCCGAGCGACTGAGTTCGATGATCGGGGGGATCACGATCCAACACGCCTCGGATGTGACATGGACGCGGCGGACAACGATCGGTCACGCGGGGGAAAAATCACTCGAAAGCTCGTTCCGCGCCCATTGATTCCGTCATCCACGTCGACCCGCGCGCCGTGCTGCTCGGCAATGCGGCGCACAATCGAAAGACCCAACCCGCTGCCGGGGGCCTCACTGACCGCTCCCCGGAAAAATCGATCGAAAATCCGTGCGCGCTGTTCAGGCGCAACCCCGACGCCGTTATCACTGACGCACAGCTCCAACACGTCCTTGACCGGATGGATAGTGACTTCCACGCGGCCCCCGGCAGGTGTGTAGCGAATGGCGTTGTCGATCAAATTGCGCAGCAGGATGCTCAGCGCCACGGGATCGCCGAAGACCATGCCCGCCCCCCCCATGCCTGCAAGCTCGATATTCTTTGCCCGCGCCGCGTCTGCGTACTCGGCGCACTGCTCGCGCGCCAGACCATTGAGATCCACGTCTTCGCGGTCTTGCTCCTGTGCGCCATCCTGGTCCAAGCGGGCGAGGATCAGCAACTGGTCGACCAAATGGCCGCTGCGCGCCACGCCGGCGAGCGCGTCGGTGACCGCTTCGCGCCGCTCAGACGCGTCGCGGGCCCGGCCGATGACCTGCACGTGCGCGCGAACGGCGGCCAGCGGGGTGCGCAACTCGTGCGCAGCGTCAGCCGTGAACCGGCGCTCGTGCTCCAGTGTGCTGCGCACCCGCGCAAGCAGATGATTGAGTTCCTCGAACAGCGGCTGCACTTCGATGGGCGCACCTGCGGGATCGACGTCGCGCAAATCTCCCGGCACCCTGGCGGCCACTGCCTGCGCCGAGGCCTGGATGGGCGCGATGGCGCGGTGGATCAACAACCACAGGAGCAGCAGCATCAGCGGTAATGACACCAAGGCGAACAAGGCAATGCGGTTTGCGAAGTCGCCGCTGATCGCACCGCGATGGCTGGCAGGCTCGCCCACCTGGATCTGGAGCTCCTTCGCGGCATTCCACGTGGCATACGTGCGCCAGCGGCCGCCGGCCCCGTCCATCCAGCCGTAGCCGCTGGAATTGTCTTCGACAAAGGGAGCGTACGGCGAACCCTTTGCGGTATAGAGCAGCCTGCCGTCGCGATGCCAGATCTGGAAGAACAAGTAGGCGGCATGTTGTCCGTTGGCTGAATCGACCAGCGGATTGGCACTGACGGAACCGGTCTTGTGATATTCATGCCCGGCCAGGCTGAGCAGCAAATGAGCGGTTTCCGCGAGCGATTGGTCGAACAGATCCTGGCTGGCCTTTTCAGCGTCGTAATAAATGATCGCGGCGCTGGTCAGCCACATGCCGACGGTGGCGGCCAGCAACAGCGCAAGCAGTCGGCGTTTCAGCGACCAGGCACAAGGTAAGCGCGGAGATGATACCGGCGCGCTCATTCCAGTTCACGCACGCAGTAGCCCAGACGGTGCACTGTCCGGATCAAGTCACGCCCGAGCTTGCGGCGCAGATGGTGGATGTGCACTTCGATGGCATTGCTCTCCACTTCGCTTCCCCAGCCGTAAAGGGCTTCCTCGAGGTTCGCGCGGGTCAGTACCTGGCCTGGCCGCGCCAGCAGCGCCAACAACAACGCGAATTCGCGTGTGGTCAGCGATACTACCCGGCCCCTTTGACGCACCACGCGCCGACTGCGGTCGATGACGATATCGCCGTGGACGATCTCGTCGCTGGCGCGCCCGGCACCGCGCCGAACCGCTGCGCGCACGCGCGCGCCCAGTTCTTCCAGATCAAAGGGCTTGATCACGAAATCGTCCGCCCCGGCATCCAGGCCGGCAACCCGGTCGAACACCTCGTGGCGAGCAGTGATGATGAGGATGGGCTGGGCATACCCGCGCCGCCGCAGACTCCGCAGCAGGGTCATCCCGTCCTGCCCCGGCAGGCCCAGGTCGAGCAGCACGGCCGCATAGTCATGGGTCAGCGCAGCGGTCTCGGCCGTCTGGCCATCTTGCACCCAGTCGACCGTCAGACCGTCCTGCTCCAGGCCCAAGCGGGTACCCTTGCCGAGCAACGGGTCATCTTCTACCAAAAGAATGCGCATGGCGGGTTTGGGGCAGCGCCTTTTGAGACACGACGGACTTTGCGGGACTGCGCGTTGGAGGCGAGAACCGTCCTCGATGGCGAGAGATTAAGTTGCGGTTCTTAAGTATTCCTTAACAACCCAACTTTACATTCGCGGCAACCATCAAGGGGTGTTGCCGTGACAAAACGTCGTTCCCTGCCTTGCCTGGCGGGCAGATATGCTTGCGTTAGCCTGCTCGCCGCTGCGAGTTGCTCCGCATGGGCCCAATCGGCTGCACACGTTGCGGCGCAGCCTGCGCATATCATCAAGATCTCCACCGAACAGGCCCGTCAGACAGGGATCTCGCTCCAGCGTATCGGATCCGGCGCAGCGCCTGCGCAAGGCAGCTTCCGGCTCCAGGGCACGGCGGTGCTGCCCAATCAGGCCATCGAAGTCGTGAGCGCGCCGCTGGCCGGTACGGTGCAGGCGCTTCTGGTCAACCCCATGCAGGCAGTACGCGCCGGTCAACCGATCGCGCGCATCCATAGCCCCCAATTGCTGGAATGGCAGCGTGACTACGTACAGGCCCAGGCGCAGGCCGAGCTGGCCGCCAGCAAGCTCAGGCGCGATGAGCTGCTCTACAAGGACGGGCTCGTCTCTGAGTCGCGCCTGCAGGACACCCGCAACGCCAGTGTGATGGCGGGCGTGGCCGCCCGCGAGCGACGGCAGGCGATGCGACTGGCCGGCGTCGGCGACCCTGCGCTACGCCAGCTCGTCACCAGCGGCCAACTCTCTCCCGAACTTGCGATAGTCGCGCGGCGTGCCGGTACGGTCACCGAACAAATGACGGCCCCCGGTCAGCGCGTAGAAATGGGTTCAGCGCTGCTCAAGCTGGCGGATACCCGCGTCATCTGGATCGACTTACAGGCGACTCGCGCCCAGAGCGAGGTCATCCGCGTGGGCGACAAGGTGACGGTGGCCGGCTGCGAGAGGCCCGGACGCGTCTCCGAAAAGGGTGCGATGGTAAGCCCCTCGGCGCAAACCGTCGGCGTGCGTGCCACCCTGCCGGACGCCGCCGCCTGCCTCAAGCCCAACCAGTACATCGAAGCCACCATCGGTACTGCTGCCGCCCCCGGCGATGCACTTACCGTCCCGGCTCGGGCCCTGGCGCGCAGTGGCGGCCACGATTACGTGTTCAAGCAGGTCGCGGGGGGGTTCCAGCCCGTGGCGGTCACTGTGCTCAGCCGTGATTCCGCTTTCGTGAGCATCCGCGCCGCCCTTCCGGCCGGGACCGAAATCGCCGTCGAGGGCGTTGCCACCCTGAAGGGCGCCTGGCTCGGCATCGGCGCCGCCGACGCAGAACCTGCCACCAAAGCACAGGCGAAGTAATGCTTTCCCGTCTGATCGCTTTTGCGCTGGCCCAGCGCCTTCTCGTACTGGTGCTCACCGCGCTACTCGTGGGCGCAGGAGTGCTGGCTTATCGAGGATTACCGATCGACGCCTTTCCGGATGTCTCCACCACCCAGGTGAAGATCATCCTCAAGGCCCCTGGGATGACGCCGGAACAGGTAGAGACGCGCATCACCGCGCCCGTCGAGCAGGAGCTTCTGGGAGTGCCGCGCCAGCGCGTGATGCGCTCGCAGTCCAAATACGCCATTGCCGACATCACCATCGACTTTGTCGAAGGCACGGACATCTATTGGGCACGCCAGCAGGTGAGCGAACGCCTGGGCAACGTGCTCAAGGACCTCCCTGATACCGTCAGCGGGGGCATGGCGCCCATCACCACGCCCCTGGGCGAGATGTTCATGTTCACCATAGAAGGCGACATCTCGCTGATGGAAAAGCGCACCCTGCTCGATTGGGTGATCCGCCCGCAACTGCGCGGCATCACCGGCGTGGCCGACGTCAACGCCCTGGGCGGCGCGGTCAAGAGCTTCGAGGTGGTGCCGGACACGGCCGCGCTGGCCGCGCGCCACCTCTCGCTAGGCCAGTTGCAGGCGGCGCTGGAAACCAACAACCGCAACGACGGCGCCGGCCGCTTAGGAGATGGTGAAGAAAGCCTCCTGGTGCGCAGCGACGGCAGCATCCGAACCCTGGACGACGTGCGCCAGATCGCGATTGCCGGACGCGACGGCGTCGCGGTGCGGGTCGGCGATGTCGCACAGGTGCGAATCGGCCACCTGACGCGCTACGGCAGCGTCACCAAGGATGGCACAGCGGAGGCCGTCGAAGGCCTGGTGCTGGGGCTGCGCGGCGCCAATGCGCGCCAAGTGGTCGATGAGGTGCGCACGCGTCTGGCGGAGATTGAAAAGACCCTGCCCAAGGGCGTAACCATCAATCCCTTCTACGACCGTGGCCACCTGGTCGACCGTGCCATCGGCACTGTGTCCAAGGCGCTGACCGAGGCAATCGCGCTGGTGCTGATCCTGCTCTTGCTGTTTCTCGGCAATCTGCGCGCCGCGCTCGTTGTGGCGCTGATTCTGCCGCTTTCGGCGCTCGCCACTTTCATCCTGATGCGCCAGTTCGGCCTGACGGCCAACCTGATGTCGCTCGGCGGCTTGGCGATCGCCATCGGCATGCTGGTCGATGCGGCGGTGGTAGTGGTGGAAAACATCGAGGCGCAGCCCGCCGCCGCGCCGGGCACAACACCGCGCCCCCGTTTGCACGTCATCTACCGCGCGGTGGGCGAAGTCGCGGTGCCGGTGACGGCAGGCATCGCAATTATCGTCATCGTATTTCTGCCCCTGCTCTCGCTGGAAGGCTTGGAAGGCAAGCTGTTCGGCCCGGTGGCGCTGACCATCGTGTTCGCCCTCTCCGCCTCGCTGCTGCTTTCGCTGACCGTCATCCCGGTGCTCGCGGCATTGTTGCTCGGGCAGGGTCATCACGCGACACCCTGGCTGATGCGCAAGCTCGATGCGCTCTATGCCCGTTTGCTGGCTTGGGCGCTCGCGCGCAGCCGCGTCGTGTACCTGGTTTCGGTGGCCGGTCTGCTGATCGCGGCGACGCTGTTTCCCTTCATCGGCAAGTCCTTCATGCCGACATTCGATGAGGGCGACATCATCGTGCAGCTGGAAAAGCTGCCCTCGATCAATCTCGAGCGCTCGCTTGCCCTGGACATGGCGATCCAGAAGCGCATTCTCGCCACCGTGCCGGAAGTGCAAAGCGCGGTCGCGCGCTCTGGAGCGGACGAGCTCGGGCTGGACCCGATGGGCCTGAACGAGACCGATACCTTCCTCGTGCTCAAGCCGCGCGCCGAGTGGCGCGATCCGGACAAGGAAAGGCTGGTCGACGAACTGCGCAAGATCGCCAGCAGCTTCCCGGGCATCAATTTCAGCTTTACCCAGCCGATTGAAATGCGCACGTCCGAAATGCTTTCCGGCGCGCGCGGTGACCTCGCAGTCAAGATCTTCGGCCCGGATATGGCGCAGCTCGATCGCCTGGCGCAAGGCATCGTCAAGGTGCTGGAGCGCGTGCCGGGCAGCCAGGACGTGTTGACGGTCAAGAACGAAGGCGTGCAATACCTGCAGGTCAGCATCGACCGCATCGCCGCCGGGCGCTTCGGCATGACCGTCGAAGCGGTACAGAACGACCTGCGCGCGCTGGTGGAGGGACGTGCAACCGGCGTCGTGATTGAGGAGACCAGGCGCCTGCCGCTGCTGTTGCGCGGCAACGACACCTTGCGCATGACGCCGGAATTGTTTCGCGAGCTGCGCATTCCGCTGGATGATGGCCGGGCTATCCCGCTCGCCTCGCTCGCCACACTGCAGGTGGTCGAAGGCCCGGTGAAAATCGAACGCGAAAACGGCGGGCGCATTGCGGTGGTCAGGGCCAATGTCAGCGGGCGCGATCTGGTCGGCTTTGTGGACGATGCGAAAGCCGCGGTGGCGCGCCAGGTGCCGCTGCCCGCGGGCTACCGCATCGCCTGGGGCGGCCAATTCGAAAATCAGCAGCGCGCTGCTGCCCGGCTCATGGTCGTGGTGCCGATCGCGCTCGGCTTGATATTTCTGTTGCTGTTCGCCGCCCTCGGCTCGGTGCGCCAGGCCCTGCTGGTGTTCGTCAACATTCCGTTTGCGTTGATCGGCGGCGTGATCGCACTGGCCGCTTCCCGCGAATACCTCTCCGTCCCCGCATCCGTGGGATTCATCGCGCTGATGGGCATCGCCGTGCTCAACGGCCTGGTGATGATCGGCTACTTCAATCAATTGCGTGCCAAGGGCATGGCCGTGGCCGCCGTTGTTACCGAAGGCGCCCAACGCCGCCTGCGGCCCGTGCTGATGACCGCCTCCATCACCGCATTCGGGCTCATCCCGCTGTTGCTCGCTACAGGGCCGGGCTCCGAGATCCAGCGGCCGCTGGCCATTGTCGTAATCGGCGGGCTGGTCAGCTCGACCTTGCTCACGCTGGTTTTATTGCCCTTGCTGTTCAAACAATTTGGCATGGGGAGAAGCAATGGCTGACCCATTCGACCTGGTCCTGACCCTGTCCCTGCCTGCCGCGCTGGAAGAGGAGGTGCTGGACCATCTGCTCTCTCACCCCGAGTGGGTCAGCGGCTTTACCGTTTCGGCAGGTGAAGGCCATGGCCTGGACGCGTCGCTGCAAACGGCGATGGAAAAGATTCGCGGTCGGGCGCGGCGCCGGCTCGTGACCCTGCTCATCGCCGATGCCAACCTCGAGCCGCTGCTTGCCAGCCTTCGTGCTGCGTTCCGCAGCCCCGAGATGGCTTTCTGGGTCACGCCGCTGATCCAGTTTGGGAGATTCGCATGATGCCCCCGTACCACGCCCGGCACCGTGTTGGCCTATTGCTGCTTCTCTTGCCGGGCCTGGTTTGGTCCGCTGAACCTTACCCGGCCGTGTTGCCGGCCGAACCAGTGGTCCGGTCCGTCCTGGAAAAGCTGCCACAGGTCAACGCTGCGCGCCATGGCATCAGCCTGGAACAAGCCAACGGTTCACGCCTGCGATCGGGCAACTATGAATGGAATGCCCGCACCACCCTCCAGCAGCGACGTGAAAGCACAGGCCCGCGCTACACGGAAAGCGAAGTGGTGGTGGAGCGGCCTGTCCGCTGGTTCGGCAAGGCCGAGAAAGATGCCGCCTTGGGCGCGCAGGGCGAGGTCGTGGCCGTGTTCTCCCTGGCCGATACCTGGCACGAGGCCAGTCGCGGACTGCTCAAGGCATGGTTCGACTGGCTGCGCGAGTCCCGCGCCGCACAGCGCCTCGCCGAGCAGGTTACGATCCTGGACCGTCAGCTCGAATACACCGGCAAGCGCGTCAAAGCTGGCGATGCGCCCAAGGTCGAGATCATGTTGACCGAAGCCGAACGCGACCGGGTGGCCGGTCTGCAGTTGCAGGCGACACAGCGTGCCAAAGCCGCAGCGCTTAACCTGCAATATCGTTACCCCGGTCTCGCACTGCAGGCGCCACGGCAGCTGCCGCTGCCGCGCTTGGGGCCCGAAAGCGAGGAAGTCTGGAAGACGAAAATACTTTCCGACAACCACGAACTGGAACTGGCTGATGCAGAAATGCAGTACGCCAAGCTGCGCTCTGAGCGGCTATCCCAGGAGCGCACGCCGGACCCGACCATCGGCGTGCGCCTGGCGCAGGAGCGCGACCGGCAGGACACGCTGATCGGCGTGATCGTCAGCATCCCCTTTGGCGGCGGATGGCGCAATGCCCAGCACCAAGCCGGAATGGCGCAGGCGGCGATCGCCGCGGAACGCAACCACGAGGTGCGCATCAAGGTGGGCGCCGATGCAGCAAGGGTCGTCAATGCTTCCCGCCTGGCGCAGGGAATCTGGGAACGTCTGGCCAACGTGGCCCGCCAGACAGGCACCAATGCAGACCTCGTCATGAAAGCCTATGGCCTGGGTGAGTCCAATCTGATCGAGGCGCTGCAGGTGCGCCGCCAGGCGATTGAAGCCGCGCTTGCAGCGGAAGCGGCCCAGATCGATGCCTTGGAAGCACATGCGCGTCTGCTGCTCGACGCGCACGAGATCTGGGCTTTCGATCATGATGATCGTGCACATCATCAAGCTGTAGCCAAGCCGCAATAACCAGGCTGGGCTATTGCGCGATCTGGAACATCGGCATCGCTTTTGTCGCCGGAATCGCGATCCATCACCGGCTCCGGCGCGGTCGGGTCAGACTGTAGAGCGCGGTGCTCCGGATGTGCGCGTTCGTGTTCCCGGCGTCGCAGCAATCGCGACGGTGTTTTGACCCTGCGCCTGGTGCGTGCGAGGAGTAGACAGTGTTGAATCGGTCCGTTGAGTTCTTCGACACGCAGTTCAGGCGCCAGAGCGCCGCGGGCGAATATGCGCTCAATCCCTTCGAGGGCGCCGTCCTGCCGTTGCTGTCCGGGCGCATGCTCGACTACGGTTGCGGCATGGGAAACCTCGCCGTCGCCGCGGCGGCGAAGGGATGCGAGGTCACCGCCCTGGACGCAAGCCCGGCTGCGATCGACGACCTCGGACACCGGGCCACGAGACTCGCGCTGCGCATCCACGCCCGCGTGGCCGATCTGCGCGATTACTCCATATCGCAAGGCTACGACTGTATCGTTTCGGTCGGGCTGCTGATGTTCTTCTCGCCGCCGCTTGCGCGGCTCGGGCTGCAGCGTATCCGGGCTGCCGTTCCGCCCGGCGGGCTCGCTGCGGTCAACGTCCTGATCGAAGGCACCACGTTCATGGACATGTTCGATCCGCCCGATTACTGCCTGTTCCGGGAAGAAGAGCTGCAGGAGGCGTTTTCAGGCTGGACTGTCGAGTATCTGAAGCTCGAATCGTTCGCGGCTCCCGGGAACACCGTCAAGCGCTTCTGCACCATCGCCGCGAGGCGG
>JAQGMV010000396.1 GCA_028292225.1 Betaproteobacteria bacterium | reverse complement strand
GCGCCTCGCTCGGGTGCAAAGCGGCGGAAGAACCACTGCTTCATCGCCTCCACCGCCAGCAGGTAGCAGAGCAGCAGGGCCGCGAGGACGCCGAAGAAGAGCATCGGTGGCGCGACAAAACCGAGCTTTGCGCCGACGGGCGTAAACGGCAGCAGAGCAGCGACAGCCACCACCGTCAGCGAGCACGCGACGAGCCATGGATTGGGACGGCTCCTGAACGGGTTCCTGCGGGTGCGGATGATGAAGATGACCAGCACCTGCGTCGCCATCGACTCAATGAACCAGCCGGTGTGGAAAAGCGCCTCGCCGGCGTGGAAGACCGAGAGCATGACGTAGAAGGTGAGGAAGTCGAAGACCGAGCTGACGGGTCCGATCACGAGCATGAAGTTGCGGATGAACTTCATGTCCCAGTGTCGGGGATGGCTCAGGTAGTCGTCGTCTACGCGATCGAGGGGGATGGGCAGCTCGGAGACGTCGTAAAGAAGGTTGTTGAGCAGGATCTGCCCCGGCAACATGGGCAGAAAAGGAAGAAAGAGCGACGCACCGGCCATGCTGAACATGTTTCCGAAGTTGGAGCTCGTGCCCATCATGATGTACTTCATGATATTGCCGAAGGTGCGCCGCCCTTCCAGAACGCCGGCATGCAGGACGCCGAGATCGTGCTCCAGCAGGATCATGTCGGCAGCGGACTTGGCGACATCGACGGCCGTGTCGACGGAGATTCCCACATCTGCGGAATGAAGCGAAGGCGCATCGTTGATACCGTCGCCGAGGTAGCCGACCACATGCCCGCGCAGCTTGAGCGCGAGGATGATCCGGTTCTTCTCGGCAGGGCTCACGCGGCAGAACAGGTTGACCTCCTCCACGCGAGCTGAGAGCGCCGCATCGTCCATCTTCCGAATCTCGGCGCCGGTGAGCACGCCGGTCACGCGCAGGTCGAGTTGCGCGAAGACGTGCTGCGTCACCAGCTCGTTATCGCCGGTGATAATCTTGACGGCCACTCGATCCGCAGCGAGCGCCGCCAGCGCCGCTTTCGCGCTTTCCTTCGGCGGGTCGAGGAAGGTGGCGAAGCCCGCGAACACGAGCTCGCTTTCGTCGTCGACCACCGCATGCTGATGGTCCTTTCCCGCGGGCCTCGAAGCGATGCCGAGTACCCTGTAGCCCTCTTTGCTCAGAGTCTCGAACCGGCCATTGATCTTCGCGCGCGCAGCCTCGTCGAGGGGAAGCACACGCGCCCCTTCCTCGAGGCAATAACTCACCGACAGCCGCAGGACATCTTCCGGAGCGCCTTTGACCACGAGCAACCTGTCGGTGCCGTTATCGAGAAGTACCGAAACACGCCGGCGCTCGAAGTCGAACTGCACTTCGTCGATCTTGCGCCAGCCGCTCACGTCGATCTCGGTGTGGGTCAGGATCGCATCGTCGAGCGGGCTTTTCACCCCGGTTTCGAAATAGCTGTTGAAGTAGGCGAGTTTCAGGACCTGCGCGCACTCGTGCCCGAGCGGGTCCAGGTGGCACTCGAGATGAATACGCGACTCGGTCAGCGTGCCGGTCTTGTCGGTGCAGAAGACATCCATGCTGCCGAGGTTGTGAATCGACGCGAGCCGCTTGACGATTACCTTGTGCGCCGCCATGCGCCGCGCGCCCTGCGAAAGCGTGACCGAAACCACCATGGGCAGCAGCTCGGGAGTCAGCCCGACCGCGAGCGCCACGGCAAACAGAAACGATTCGAGCCAGGGACGGTGAAGAAACGCGTTGACCAGCAGGACGAATAACAGCAGGAGGATCGTCATGCGCATGATGAGCATGCCGAAATGATGAGTTCCCTGCTCGAAAGCAGTCGGTGGCGGCTTGACCAGAAGCGTGTCTGCGATCTGACCCAACGCGGTCTTCTGGCCCGTGCGACACACCAGCACCTTTGCGCTGCCGCTGATCACGGCAGTGCCCATGAGCACTGCGTTGGTGGCGGCGTTCGCTTCGGTCACTTCGGGTAATTCCGCGGGCGCCTTCTCCACCGGGTACGCTTCACCGGTCAGAAGAGCCTCATTGATGAACAGGTCCCTGGCCTCGAGCACCCTGCCGTCGCCCGGAACGACGTCGCCCGCGGCAAGCAGCGCGACGTCGCCGGGCACTATCTCGGCCAGCGGCACCCTGAGCAATTTCCCGTCGCGTAAAACCCGGCTGCGTATCGCGACCGACTGCCGCAGCTGTTCCGCGGCCTGCCCCGCCCTGTATTCCTGCACGAAGTCCAGAGTGACGCTGATCAGGACGATCGTAGTGATGATGAAGAAGCCGGAGGCGTCCCCGGTGAACGCGGAAAGAATGCTCGCGGCAAGCAGAATGATGACGAGAGGATTGCGAAACTTGGACAGGAACTGAAGGGCTGCCGCGCTCCTGCGCTCGCCGTGAACCACATTCGGGCCGAAACGCTTCAGGCGCGCAGCCGCTTCGGCGGCGCTGAGTCCGTCCGCGGTTGCGGACACCTGCTCCAGCAGCGCCGTTACCGGGGTTTGCCAGAACGGGACACCGACCTTGCCGGCCGCCGGCGTCACGAGTGGAGGTGTCGGAGGTGCGACGCCGCCACGGCGCTCATGCCCCGGGTGCCGAATGACGCGCTCTCACCTTGGGGCACCGTCGGTCTTGTGCACTCTCGACGCTTCCTCCTGCCGCGCGTCCATCGGCGTTCCGCAGTGATACATGAATACGCCGGGATAATGACGTGCCCCCTGCCTGCTCAGGCGCGGTCCCGCACGAAATCAATGAAGCCGTGCTCGACATCCGTGCGCACGAGCTTGACCCGGACCCGGTCGCCGACATCGAGACCCTCGAATCCGTTCACGATCCTGCCTTCGACGAGCGGATGTGAGATTCGCACCCATGTGCCCTTCCCTGACGCACCGGTCACCATGCCGTCGAAGCGTTGGCCGATCCTGGATTCCAGAAGGAGCGCGGCCGCAGACTTGCGAACCTGCCGTTCCACCTTGGCGGCGTTGTCTTCCTGCTCCGTACAATGTCGGGCGAGCGCTTGCAGTTGCTCCGTGCTGTAGGGCATCGGCTGGCCGGCGATCGCAGCTTTCAACAGGCGCTGGGTCACGAGATCAGGGAATCGACGATTGGGCGCGGTCGAATGCGTATAGTCGTGCACGGCAAGCCCGAAATGCCCCTCTACGGTTTCGCCCGGACGCTGCACCGCATATCTGCCCCGGCCCAGCAGCTTGACTACCGAAAGCGAGAGGTCCGCAAACCCTGCAGGATCCGAGCGTCGGCGCGACGCGAGGAATTCATCGAGTGCAAGCGCGTTCGCCTCCGACGGGAGACGCTCGCCGGATTCTGCAGCGAGATCGACGATCCGCTGCCAGCGTTCCGGCGAGTGCAGCACGCGCCGCAGCGAGGGCAGACCTTTTGCCTCGAGGTACCTCGCAGTCGCACCGTTTGCCGCGATCATCAGGTTTTCGATGAGCTGCTTCGCTCTGTTGGGCTGATCCGGCCGCAGGTCCGAAAGAACGTCGCCGTCGAATACCGCACGAGTCTCGATTGTTTCGAGGCTGAGTGCGCCATGCTGGTGCCGCAGCGCTCTCATCGCCTGCGCAACCCGGTCCTGTGTGCGAAGTTGCTCATCAAGTCCCGCTACCGCGGTGATCCCTCGCGGCTCGGACGCCGTGCCGTCAATCCACGCGGCGACCGCGTTGTAGGCGAGCTTCGCGCGATTGCAAACGACCGCACGATAGACGTCGGACTTCGTCACCACACCGTCTTCCCCCACGAGCATCTCGATAACGATTGCAAGCCGATCCTGCCCCTGTCCGAGAGAGGTGAGATCCGTAGAAAGCTTCTCGGGCAACATCGGGAACATTTGGGCAGCCGTGTAAACGGATGTCGTATTGGCCTCGGCATGTCCATCGATTGCGGAAGCTCGATGCACGATCCCGTCGACATCCGCGACGGCTACAAGGATCTGGACAGCGCCATCGACCGCGGGCCGGCAAACCGAGAGCTGATCGAGGTCGCGCGAATCGTCGTTATCGATCGACGCCCAAAGCAAGTGACGAAGATCGCGGACAGCGGCATTGGGCTCGTATGGACCGTCGACAATGGCGTTCGTCTCGTTCGTCACAGCGGCGGAAAACTCCGGCAGCAGGCCCCGTTCGAGCATCGCACGGCGAGCGATACTCCTGAGCCTGCCGGTATCGCTGCCCTGATGAGTGCTCATGGTTACCTCGTTTCCCGCAGACCCGGCAGTCGGTGATCGGGCAGGGTCACGCCTATGCACGGCCCCGCGTCACCGATTCGGCGAGGGCTCGCCGGCCGTGGCGTCGTGCCTGACAAAATATCGTCGCGCGAGCGCCAGCAACTGCCCTTCGGTGGGATGGTCGACCGTCTCCCACGCGACAATGTGCGGTGCCAGCGCCGCGCGATGCTTATCGATGTAGTGGCGAAAATCCGATTGTGCGGTGTGCGAGCCGGTTACCAGCACCTCGGCGATGCCCGCAAGCGCGTCGCACACCTCGCCAAAGAACTCATGCTCGGTGCGCACGCTGCTGGCGTGCTGGCGGGTGTGGTGGGTGTGGGCTTTGACCTTCTGGCTCTGCACGTGCTCGGCGTCGAATTGCAGCACTTGCGCCGTGTGATGGTCGATTAAAACCACGGCATGCGGAAGAGACATTTGATTACTCCTGTTGCGGCGCCCTTGCCGGCGCGTTTCGGTGGCCGTGCTGGCGTGATGCGGCACGATGGCGTACTGCGGGCTTGATCGCAGCGGGTGCAGGACGCGATAGTAGCCGCCCTCGGTTTGACCCTCCGTGCGCTGGCGCACATACGTCACGGCCAAGTGCCTCCGGTCAGCTCTGTGGTGGGACGGTTTCCTGTGGCCCAGGGACCCGGCACGAACATGCCAGGGGCGTAAAAAGCACTCATCTTCCCGCGTATCTTTCGGTTACTCACGTTTGTGGCGGATAGCGCCGGCAGCGACGCGCGATAAGCTGGTACATTGCGCATGGACATGCGAAGCGCTCTCATGAATGCCGCGGAGAAGTCATGAGCGAATTCGAACAACTTCTTGGCCTCTTCGTCGCGGCCGTGATCCTGGCCGCCGCGGCGCGTCGCGTCGGAGCACCGTATCCGGTATTCCTGGCGATCGGCGGCGCGCTGCTCGCGTTCCTGCCGGGCGCGCCCTCGTTCAGCGTCCCTCCGGAGCTCGTGCTGGCGCTCTTCGTGGCGCCGGTGCTGCTGGATGCGGCGTACGACGCCTCGCTGAGGGATCTCAGGGACAACTGGGCGCCGGTGACCGGCCTGGTCGTGTTCGCGGTCGGCTTCACCACCGCCGCTGTCGCAGTCGTTGCCCACACGCTCATTCCGGCAATGCCGTGGGCGGCGGCGATTGCGCTGGGAGCGATCGTCGCTCCCCCCGATGCGGTAGCGGCGACTGCCGTGCTCCGCCCTTTGAGACCGCCTCATCGCATCCTGACGATCCTCGAAGGCGAAAGCCTGCTCAATGACGCCACCGCACTCCTGATCTACCGCCTCGCCGTCGGAGCCGTCGCGGCCAACGGCTTCTCCATGGCGACAGTTGCGCCGACTTTCCTGTTTGCAGTGGTGGGCAGCGTCATTGCGGGCCCGGCGCTCGGCTGGCTTTTCCTGCGCGTGACCGAACGCGTGCAACACGTGCCGACCGCCATCATCCTCCAGTTCGTCAGCACGTTCGGCGTATGGACGCTTGCCGAGCGCGTCGGGCTCTCGGGCGTGTTGACGACCGTGTGTTACGCGATGATGGTGGCGCGGACCGCGCCTGCACAAATTGCCGCAGCGACACGCATACCGACTTATGCCGTGTGGGAAACGGTCGTGTTCGCGCTGAACATCCTGGCGTTCATCTTCATCGGCCTGCAGATTCGGCCTATCCTCGAGAGCCTCGAGCCATGGGACCGCGCGCGATATTTCGCCGTGGCCGGCGCGGTCGTGCTCACCGTGATCGTCGTGCGCCTCGCGTGGCACATGTCGTTCAACGCAGTCATCCGATTGCGGGACCGCCGGCTCGGCTTCAATCCGCCGCGGCCGATGTTGCGGCCCACCGTCGGGAGCGGCCTGGTTATTTCGTGGGCCGGCATGCGCGGCATCGTGTCTCTCGCTGCGGCTATGGCGCTTCCGCCGGAGTTTCCGTATCGCGGCTTGATAATGCTGACCGCGTTCTCTGTGGTGCTCGGCACGCTCGCGGTCCAGGGACTGACGCTCAAAGCGCTCTTACACGCGATCGATCTTCGTGACGATGACCCTGTCGGCCGTGAAGCGGATGCCGCCCGTGAGCGCGCGCTACGGGCGGGCCTTGCGAGCTTCGCGCACGACCTGTCGCCGGTCGCGGCGCTCGTGCGGCAGGAGTTCACTGCCCACCTGACACGCGAACGAGACGACGTCGCCGCAGGCGATAGTCCGCACACCGCACACATCGAAATCCATCGCGGGGCGCTCCAGGCGGCTCGGCAAGTCGTTCTCGACATGCGCGCCAACGAGGAGATCGGCGACGATGCCTTCCATGTCATCGAAGAGGAACTGGACTGGCTGGAGATGGCGAGCGGCAGGGACGCGACGTGAATTGACTCTGTAGCGCAGGCGCCTCGCCTGCTGCAAAGCTCCGGACCCTCGCAACGGGCGGCGCCTGATGCTGCGGCCTCGCGCCGGAAAGAAGTCGAGTATCCGCTCCCGGCCCGATAACCGCCTAATGCAAGTCGATGCCGACGATATCGTCGGCTTCAAATTCGTCGGAGACTGTGCCGTCACCTATGCCGCTAACCATGGCTGCCAAACTTTCGCTTTGTTTCACGAAATATTCGGCACTGATCGGGTCGTAGAAACGTTCCCCGACAGCAACATCGCAGAATTTGAGACGACGGCGTGAAGGCGTGGACATGGAAGTCAGCAAAACAGATGTAGGGTCGAACGCAGGCGAGTTTACGCGCACTCACGGCGCCTGCGCGGCTGACAGCCGAATTTTCCATCGGATGGTGAGTGCCAGCGATGCCTGAGGACGGCGTGCCGGGTTACGACGTCCCGGTCTTATGGACTTATGGGTTTCCCGCGCCACCGCATCGCGATTCGAACTCACGAATCCGCGAGGGCGCTTCGAAGACGCGCGATTGCACCGGGGAGGCCGCGCACTTTCAGGATCCGGCCGGTGGCGTCGTATTCCTCCGAGAGCACGCGCGCGTTTTCGTAGACTTCGCCGAGCAGCGACTGCTTCGCGTACGGCAACACGAGCTCGTCCTCCACCATCGAAGCTTCGAAGAACGCGACGATGGTCTCCCGAAGCGTCGCTACATCCTGCGGCGACTTCGCGGAGACGAGGATTGCGTCGGGGTGCTTCTCGCGTAGCGCAGCGCGATCCGCTTCGGTCACGCGATCGATTTTGTTGAGGAGCAGGCGCGACGGGATCACGTCGGCGCCGATCTCGTGGAGCACTGAGCGGCTCACCTCGAGTTGCGATTCGTACGCGGGATCCGACGCGTCAACGACGAACAGCAGCAGCGACGCTTCGAGCGCCTCGTCGAGCGTGGATCTGAAGGACGCGACGAGATCGTGCGGCAGCTTCCTGATGAACCCGACGGTATCCGACACGAGTACACGCGGATTCGTCGGAGGATGCAGCGCGCGCACAGTCGTGTCGAGAGTTGCGAAGAGCTTGTCGGCAACCAGTACCTCACTGCCCGTAAGCGAACGCATAAGGGACGACTTGCCCGCGTTCGTATACCCGACGAGCGCGACACGAAGCTGCTCGCGCCGGGCGTACCGACGCTGCGTGTTGTCGTGCTGGATTTCCTCGAGCTGCTCTTTCAGCTCCGCGAGGCGGTCACGAATCTTGCGGCGATCGAGCTCGAGGTCGGACTCGCCGGCGCCCTGCTGCCGCCCCGGACCGGCCGAGGACTCCCGCAGGCGCGGCGCCACGTATTTCAACCGCGCCATCTCCACCTGCAGCTTCGCCTCGCGGCTGCGCGCATGACGATTGAAGATCTCCACGATCACCCCGGTGCGATCGAGCACCTGCACACCGGTTGCGCGCTCCAGGTTGCGCGCCTGGTTGGGCGAGAGCTCGTGATCGACGATTACGAACTCCGGTTTCGGCGCCGCGTCTTGACCCGGCTCCATAGCTGCGGCTGGCGGCTCCTCGTTTTCGGCAACTTCGAAGCGCTCGCGCGCCTTCGACTTCCGCGGGACAGCCATCGATTCGATGATGCCGGTCCCGCCCGTCATTGCCGCGAGCGCCTCGAGGCGGCCCTTGCCGAGCACGGCGCTGCTATCGATTCCTGCGCGTTTTTGGGAGACCGTGGCGACGACTTCGTAGCCGAGCGTCTTCACGAGACGGCCGAGCTCCGCGAGACTCGCGGTGTGAGCGATGTCGTCGACGCTCGGGAGCTGAACGCCGACGAGGATTGCGCGTGGTACTGGGGGCTTGATTTCCATGCACCGGAAATAGCACAAATCGCGCCGGCGCGCGAGCGGCATGCCGGCCCTCAACCGGCGCTCGCCGCCTACACGATCGTCTGATCCGGCTTTATTCAGTAAGGCCGGTCTCCGCGCACCAGCATGCGATACAGCCTGCGCTGCTGGCTGTGATCGTAATCGTGCCCCGCTTTGTGCAGCGCCGCCCGGTCGTCGATGATCAGCAGGTCGCCTTTCTGGTACTGATGCGCATAGCAGAACTCGGGCTGGGTAATCCTGTCGGTGAGCTCCTGCAGGAATTGCTGCGTGTCCTCCGGCGTCATGCCGATTATTCTTTCGGTCTTGCCTTTATGGAACCACACCGCCCTGGTGCCGGTGTCGGGATGCGTGCGCACCAGCGGCTGGACCGTCGGCGGTTTTTTCGAATCCAGCTGCTCCTTGAGAATATCGGGATTGGCGATTGCGAAGCGCGCGCTGCTGATCAGCGTGTTCTCCGTTTTCATGCCGGTGATTTTCTGCTTCAGGTCATCAGGCAGCGATTCGTACGCCGCGCGCGAATTGCACACCGACGTGGCCCCGCCTTTATCCGGCACCGCCACCGCATAGAGCATGGTGAACTTCGGCGGCAGCTCCTGATTCGTGTGATCGGTGTGCCAGGTGGCGTTCTTGCCGACTTTGGCCGGATTGCCCTGACTGTCCGTATGGAAGTTGTCGAGCACGCTGATCAGGGGAAAGCCGTCCACGAGATAGCGCCGGTTCTGATCTTCCATCAGTTCGCCGAACAGCTCGGCGCCGGCCTGTAACTGTGCAGGCGTGAGATGAGCCTGTCCGCGGATCACGAGCACCACGTTCTCGACCGCCGCGTCATACAGCTTTTTCCGTGTGGCGGAGTCGACGGGCCGGCTCAGATCGATGCCGGTGACGATCGCGCCGATGTGCTCTTTGACTTTGGTGATCTGCATCGTCTGGGAAGGTGCTGGCATTACGGCGCTCATGGCGTGTCTCCCGAGGAAAGGTGATCCATAATCCGGACCGCGTGCCGCGCGGCGATGACGATATGATAAACGTGCCGGTACGGGACGGGGAAAAGGTATCCCGGCTCACCCGTAAAAGGACGCTGCGTGGGGGGCTCCACGCGCACGGGGTTCCATCGTGTCACACCAGGGAGCAGTTGCATGTCGAAAGTCGCAGTCATCGGTAATACCGCGCGCGCGATCGGCGCGGTGTGCGCCGCCGATCTCACGCTGTCGGGCCACGAAGTCCGCTATACGGTTTTCCCGGAGCAGAAGGATCAGCTCCCTGAAGTGCGCAAGGCGGGCGGCTATACCGTCGAAGGCGATGCGCAACACCTCATCTCGAAGAAAACCGGTTTCGCGAAGCTGGACAAGATCTGCGACACCACAGCGGAGGCGCTGAAAGATGCCGAGGCCGTGCTGATCGAAGTCGACATCCA
>JAQGMV010000381.1 GCA_028292225.1 Betaproteobacteria bacterium | reverse complement strand
CCTCACGGTTCGCCGTTTACCGTTTACCGCTTACGGAATCCGCAATGACCTATCTCGCCAAACCGAAGCTCCACCACCCGACGCTCTCGAAAAACGCGGTCGGTTACACCCGCCGCGACTACGAAGGAAAGATTTCGACTCTGTGTGCGGGCTGCGGTCACGATTCGATCAGCGCGGCGATCGTGCAGGCGTGCTGGGAGCTCGACATCGAGCCGCACCGCGTCGCGAAGCTCTCCGGAATCGGCTGCTCGTCCAAGACGCCGGACTACTTCCTCGGAAACTCGCACGGCTTCAACAGCGTGCACGGACGCATGCCTTCGGTGCTCACCGGCGCGAATCTGGCGAACCGTGAGCTGCTGTACATGGGAGTCTCGGGCGACGGGGACTCGGCTTCGATCGGCATCGGTCAGTTCGTGCACGCGATCCGCAGGGGCGTGAACATGGTGTACATCGTCGAAAACAACGGCGTGTATGGCCTGACGAAGGGGCAGTTCTCCGCGACCGCCGACAGGGGCTCGAAATCCAAACGCGGCATCGCGAACATGGACGAGCCGCTCGACTTGATCGGCATGGCGATGCTGCTCGGCGCGACGTACGTCGGGCGCAGCTTCTCAGGCGACAAAAAGCAGCTCGTGCCGCTCATCAAAGGCGCGATCGAGCACCGCGGCGCGGCTTTCATCGACGTGATCTCGCCGTGCGTGGCGTTCAACAACCATGCCGGCTCGACCAAGAGCTACGAATACGTGCGCCAGCACAACGAAGCGGTGAACCGGCTCGACTTCATCGAACGCCGTGAAGAGATCACGGCCGACTACGCAGCGGGCGAAGTGGTGCAGGTCGAGCAGCACGACGGCTCACTGATCCGCCTGCGCAAGCTCGCCGCCGATTACGACCCGACCGACCGTATCAAGGTGATGAACTACCTGCAGACGCGCGCGGCGGCGGGAGAGGTCGTGACCGGATTGCTGTACATCGACCCGAAAGCCGAAGACCTCCACCACCACCTGAACACGGTCGATGTGCCGCTGAACCAGCTCGGCACCCGGGAGCTGTGCCCCGGCGCTGTCGCTCTGGAACGGATCAACGCGAGCCTGCGCTGAACGCTGAACGAGTGTTTAGTGTTTAGTGTTTAGTGTTGAGTTGTGTTCCCGGCCGCGTACCTATGCGCGGAACACAAATCACTCATCACACTAAACACTAAGCACTCGGTTCAGCTATCGCCGAACCGCTGGCGCTTCTATCGGCAAGCCGTTCGCCCGCCACGCGAGAAACAGCTCGAGCTCCACGAGCTCGCGAGCGCCATACGCCGGCATCTCGGCGCGCAGGCCCGAATAGCACGCGCGCAGCCGCCGCTCGAGCGATCCCGCGGTCTGCCACTCCTGCCGGTAGATCGGAAAACCCGTCGGATGTCCCTGGCTGATCTTCTCGAAGAGCAGGGTCCGGTCCCAGTTGCGGTCGTGGCACTGGGCGCACGCGAGGTTCATCTGGCCCATCCTCGTGTAGAAGCGCTCGCGTCCGCGCTCGAAGTCGCGCGCATTCTGCGTATCTATCGTGACGTTCATCGGCAATCCCCGCGATTGATAAGTCACATACGCGCTCATCGCGAGCAGCTCGTCGGACTCGGGCGGATAAGGCGGTGCGGCCTGGTTGCGCTCGCGACAGAGGTTGATGCGGCCGGACAGGTTCACGAGCCTTGCCGCGCCGGGATCGATCTTCGGATAGCGCGTCGCCGCGCCTTTCATGCTGTGCGCCGCGTCCCCATGGCACGCCGCACATGATTTGCCGGCGCTCCCGGCGGCCTCGTTCCACAGCTTCTCGCCGCGAGTCACCCACAGCATGCCGGGGTTCGCGAACTCGTCGGCTTGGAGCGTGCGGTTCGCTTCGCTCGTGAAGGCGCTGCCCTGCTTCAGGAGCTCGGGGGCAATGGGTCTTTCCAGGGAGCGCGACGCGGTCTGCGTTCCGTAGCCGAGGGGCCATTCCATCGGGCCCGGCCACGTGCGGGGCGCAGCCGCTGCGGCGGTGAGCGAGAAAACCGCTGCGGCGAGCGCGGCGATGCTCCTGAGCATTGCCGTTCAGCCGCTCACGCGGTAACGGTGATCGCGACGTGCTCGGCTCCGCGCTCGCCGGCGTCGTCGACCCACTCGAAGACGAGCTCACCGCTCGAGGTGGCGCGCGTGTAGAACTGGAGGTACGGATTCGCGGAGATCCCCGAACCCATCTCCGCGCGGAAAACCTCGACCCCGTCGTATCGGCACGTGAGGGTGTTCACCACGTTCTTCGGGATCGGCCGGCCCGAATGATCGAAGCGGAAACCGGTTTCCATCGGGTGCTGGATCGCGATACGCACGGTGATGAGCTCACCGCGTTTCGCTTCCTTCGGGACTTGTATGCGGGCGACCATGTCTTCAGTCAGCGCTCACGTTGCATCGAGGCACGCGGTCTCGGTCACGATCACCGAGGCCGAGGCGGCCTGGAAAGAACCGTCGGACATCGCAGCGATCACGAGGAGCCGCTGCTCGCCATTCAGGCGCACCCGGGTCGCGATCTCGGCGCGGCCGCATTGCGGGTTCAGGTGGAAAGTCGCGATGACCGGCCGGGGATTCTTCTCCGAGAGCACGTGGACGGTGCGGACGTAGTCGCGCTCGCTCATCGGGCTCGCGATCGAGATTTTCATCGGGACTGAATGACCGTTGTCGCTGAGCTGGGGGATTTCGAGCGTGACCCGCCCTTCCTGCAGCGGCGCGCCGCCGGTGATCTTGTCGACGAGCGGCTGCAGCACTTCGATTCGCGGCACCGCGGCTGCGACCCGCACCTGCGTCATCAATGCGCCCGCCGCGGCGACTGCGAGGAAACGGCGTCTCGAATGGTTTTTGATCATCATCGCAAGGTCGTCAGATA
>JAQGMV010000376.1 GCA_028292225.1 Betaproteobacteria bacterium | reverse complement strand
GTGAAGGCTGCATGTTGAGCTCGACCGTCATCGCGCTGCCGCCCGCTGCCTTGACCTCGCATTCCACTTCGGCGAGCGCCGCGGCGTGGGGCGTCCCGGACGGCAGGACGTACACGCCATCGCGCAGTACGCCGCAGCCGGTACTTTTCAACGTGCGCCACATCCGCATCCGCACGGTGGAATTGCGGGTCGGAAGGCTCAGCAAAAGCGCCTGGAACGTCGACATCGATATCTCCGCGATGAATGAAAGGCTTCCCGCGGCGGGGGCACCGCAGTAAGCGGCAGGGGCGCCGGAATCAAGAAATGTGTTGATATGATCACATTGTTGTTATAAAGTCACGTCAATCGGGCCCGTGCAGACGCCCGGTCGTCACAAGGCATTTCGCCCAAGTCTGCGTTGTCCCCGCTCGTCGGGGCACAGGTTTACGTGGCGAAATGCTGTCCCTCCTCCCGCATGATCGAAGCGCGCCGCCCGGCGCGGCGGTGCTTCGTGTCCCATGCGTCTGCGGAAGCGGCTCGCGCGACCTGTCCCCCGCGGTCGATGCTTCTCAAACGTGGAGACCGACATGAGATACCCGCTCACACCGATCTACTGCCGTCCGTGGCTGCTCAACGGCCTTTCGCTGCAACTCATCGAAAGTCATTACGAAAACAACTACGGCGGCGCGCTGCGGCGCCTGAATGCGATCACCGAGCAGCTCGAGTCTCTCGATTTCGCCAAGGCTCCCGGCTACATGGTCAATGGCCTGAAGCGCGAGGAGCTCATTGCGCTCAATTCCACGCTGCTCCACGAGCTCTATTTCGCGAGCCTGGGCGGCGATGGAAAGCCGACAAAAGCGCTGATCGATGCGCTCGTGCGTGATTTCGGCTCGGTCGATCGCTGGCGTGACGAGTTCGTCGCGATGGCGAAAGGCCTGTCAGGCGGCTCGGGCTGGGTCGTCCTCGTCTACGTGCCTCGCGACAGGCGGCTCATCAACCAGTACGCGTCCGAGCACAGCCAGGGCGTTGCCGGCGGCGTGCCGGTGCTCGCGCTCGACATGTACGAGCACGCTTACCACATCGATTTCGGTGCGAACACGACGGCATACATCGATGCGTTCATGCGCAACATCGACTGGAAAGCGGTCGAAGGCCGCTTTGAAGATGCGTCGAGAGTCGATCCGCCGCGGCCGCTGGAGCAGCCGGAGTTCGGCGACATTCCCGGTATCGGCGTCGAGGAGGTATCGGCGATGCTCGACGCTGGCAAGCCCGTGCAATTCATCGACGCACGTCCGCGTCACTTCGTCTCCCGCACCAAGGACATCATCGACGGGGCGGTCTGGCGCGACCCCGATCGCGTGCAGGAGTGGTCCGGAGAATTGTCGAAATCCGAGCCCGTGGTCGTTTTCTGCGTCTACGGTTTCCATGTCGGGTGCAAGACTGCAATCGCGCTGAGGGACGCGGGCTTCGACGCGAAATACATGAAAGGCGGCCACACGGCGTGGAGAGCGATCGGCGGCGCGGTGAAGCTGCACGCCTGAGGCGCATGCGCGATGAGTCATGTCAGGACCGTCCACCGCTGGACTGACGCAGCAGTATCCGTTTGAAGTGTAGGCGCCCGGCTGCCGTGATTCGGCAGCCGGGCCGCCTAGCCGGGTCTATAGCAGACACCCGGTCCGAAAAGACGAATCGCGTCTCAAGTGCTGCTCCAGTTCCCTTCGGGGAAGGAGCATCCATGTTTAACGCAATGCCTGCCAAAGTGCTCGTAATTCGCTGGGCAATCATCCTCGGCATCGCAGTGACGAACTGCGTGGCGCAGGCACTGGCGCAGCCGGTCGGCTCGTTTTCGGACCATCTGCTCAACCGCGCCGCCGCTCCGACGCCGGCGGCCTTCCACGTGCGTACGAACCGGTTGCTCGTCGGTGTGGGGGGGGAGGTGAGAAAAACCATGGGTAGCGGAGCGGCCGGCACGCCCGACGCAGACCTCGTCTACGGTAGCCGGCGTAACACCGTCCTGCGCATACGGGTCGACGCGCAGCGGGAACGCTTGTGGATACTCGACATCGGCGCGGTGCACGTGTTCGATCTCGCGAAAAACAGGCGCATTCGCAGCGTGACCTTGCCGAACTGGGTTTATGCCGGGCACAACACCAACTGCCTGCCGGACCTGCAACTGGATTCGCATGGCGCCGCTTTCGTTTCGGACAACCTGCAGCCGAAGCTGTGGCGCATCGATCCCGAGAACTTTTCGGTCCATGAGCGCAGCGTCACCCTCGACGCTTACCGCACACTCGACGTGGGATTCAGTGCCCTGACCATCACCCGGAATGGCGCCCTCTATGCGGCAATGGCGGCGCCGGGCCTGCTGTGGCGCATCGACACCGATCTTTTCCGAGCGGAGAACATTCCGCTCAGCGTGCCGATACAGGGCGCGTGCGCCATGGAGACGCTGGACGTGGCGAAATCCCGCGGGTTCACGCTGTTCGTCATGAGCGCGGGTCGGTCGAGCTTCGATGTGAAGCGCGTCACGATGGCGCCGGGCGCGAGCGTCGCGTTCGTCGATATCGCGGCGCTCGCTTCTGTCGCCGCGCCTGCGAGCCTGCTGGAAGCGGCCGGGACGCTCTATCTCGCACGACCCGAAGCCGCGCTGCCTGTCTCGCGAGAGCGGCGCGCAAAGGCTTCGAGTTTCGCGTTGAGGCCGATCTACCGGCTCGACTAGTGCGAAAAAACGATCCCGGGGCCGCGTGTAAAAGTGGAGTCGGCGAAGTGGGGCGGGATCGTCAGGACCCTGGTGACACTCGATCGACGCTGTCCGGGCTTCGTTGACCCCCCAAATCCTGTTGGCTAGACTCGCAGGCTCTTCCCTGCACCGAAGGAACAGGGGAGTGCCGCCATGGCCTCGAGGAAATCAGCGACCGGCGCAGCAGAAACAGGTGGCGGGCCTGGCGACCGATACCTGGGGCGCAGAGGTACGGCCGAACGAAGCCGGAGACACCAGCCAGCCGTGGCACTGGATCGTGATTCCGATCATGGGCCTGACTGTCGGCGAAATTTTCAACCTGACCGAGCTCGCGCGTGATTGTGCGCAGGACAAGGTGTACGAGTTCATGTTCGTGGCGCCCGCGCTGCCGATCACCGGCGCGGTCGGCTCGCCCGTGAATCCGCTGGCGATCAAATAAAAAAAGCTTTCGCAGCCGCTCCGAGGAGGATCCGCATGAAGCAGCTACTCGCGGGCATCGCTGTCGCGATGCTCGCGTGTTTTTCCGCGCACGCACAGAAGTACCCCACGAAACCCGTGCGCATCGTCGTGCCGTATGCGGCCGGCGGCCCGCTCGACGACGTCGCCCGTTACCTCGGGCAGAAGCTCGGCACGCGCTGGGGGCAGCCTGTGCTGGTCGACACGCGAGGCGGCAGCGGGGGCGCACTCGGCGCCGAGCTCGTCGCGAAATCGCCCCCGGATGGCCACACGCTGCTGCTCGGCAACGGCGGCCCGATGACGGTGTACCCGCACCTGAGAAAGAAGCCGCTTTACGATCCTGAACGCAGCTTTGAGCCCGTGACGTGGCTCGTCACCTCGCCGATGGTCCTGCTCGTCCATCCGTCGACGCCGATAAAATCGGTGCGCGACCTCGTCCGGCTTGCGAAGACGCGTCCGAACGGGCTCACCTATGCCAGTGCCGGCGTGGGCAACCTTCAGCACCTGAGCATGGAGCTGCTGCAGTCGCTCGCCGGGATCAGGATGGTCCACGTGCCTTACAAAGGCGCCGCCCCGGCTTTCGTCGACCTCTTGAGCGGGCAGGTCGATCTCATGTTCGCGAACATCGTGGGCGCGCTGCCGCAGGTCAAGGCAGGCCGCATGCGCGCCATCGCGGTCTCCAGCGCCAGGCCTTCTGCCGCAGTGCCGGGCGTGCCTTCGATCGCAAGCGTGTACCCCGAGTTCGACATGACCGCGTGGATGGGAATCTTCGCGCCCGCGGGAACACCGAAAGACCTCGTCGCATCAATCAATCGCGATTTCGTGTGGGCGCTCACGCTGCCGGAATCGAAGCAGCGGCTGGGCGAGCAGGGTGCCGAAGTCGTCGCCGAAGGTCCGGCGGAGCTCACGGCTTTTCTGAAGAAGGAGAGCGCGCTCTTCGCGAGGGTCATCAAGACCGCCGGAATACCCCAGGAGTAACTCTGCCGTGCGCCGCGAGGTCGCCACGGCGCCCTTGCCGGCGCCTCGCGATGCCACCCCCGATTGTCATTGCGAGAAGCAATGCGGCGAAGCAACCCCGAAGCGTTCGAGCGCTTCGATAACCAAAAAAAACGGAAGACTATGCCTAAAGCCACTGCAACCGACCCCGCACGAGTCGTCAAACAACTCGTCTCCTACATCACTGCCGCCCCGAAGCGCCGCCTGCCGCCGCGAGTCGCAGAGCGCGCGAAGCACCATCTGCTCGACACCCTCTCGGCAATGCTCTCGGGCTCGCGACTGCTGCCCGGTCAGCGTGCAATCCAGTATGCACGCGACCAGGGCGGCAATGCCGAAGCGTGCGTAATCGGCAGCGACGTTCTCACTTCCGCCACGACGGCTGCGCTCGCGAACGGCATGCACGGGCATTCCGACGAGACCGACGACACCGATTACCTCTCGCTCGTACACCCGGGCTGCAGCATCGTTCCCGCGGCGCTTGCGATGGCGGAGCGGACGAAAAGCGGTGGTGAGGCGCTGCTCAGGGCCGTCGTGGTGGGATACGACATGTGCGCGCGTCTCTCCCAGGCGCTCGGGATCGAAAAGTTCAGAACCTATGGCCATTCGTCGCACAGCTTCGGCGGCATGCTGGGTTCGGGCGTGGCCGCGGGCGCGCTCGCGGGGCTCGACGCCGCTGGCGTGCGCAACGTGCTCTCCTATACGGCGCAGCAGCTTTCGGGGCTTTCGTGCTGGGCGCGCGACGTGCAGCACGTGCAGAAAGCGTTTCACTTCGGCGGAATGCCCGCACGCAACGGTGTGACCGCCGCGATCATGGCGCAGATGGGTTTCACCGGTGTCGACGACACGCTCGAAGGCGAGCGCGGGTTCTTCCAGGCCTTCCGGGAGTTCATCGAGCCGTCGAAGCTCGTCGCCGACCTCGGCCGCGTCTACGAGATCGAGAACACATCGATCAAGCGGTGGGCCGTCGGTTATCCCATTCAGGCGCCGCTCGACGCCGTATCGAACATCATCGAGCGGCACGCGGTCACCGGCGGGAACGTCGAACGCGTGCTCATCACCATCGACGATCAGGGCGCGCGTACCGTCAATCAGCGCAAGATGGCGAGCATCAACATCCAGCACCTGGTCGCGATCATGCTGCTCGACGGGGAGATCACGTTCGCGTCGGCGCACGATGAACAGCGCGTCGAGGACCCGGCGGTGCTGAGGATGCGCAAGCGCATCGAGCTTCAGGGCAGCGCCGCGCTCGGCCGCGCGAAGACCACGCAGGCGGTCGTCGAGATCGCCACGCGCGACGGCAGGCGGCTGCGGCACCACACCACAGCGGTGCTCGGCACCGCAGCGAACCCGATGAGCCGCGAGCAGGTGGCTGCCAAAAGCCGCGATCTGCTGGTGCCGGTGATCGGCGCGCGGCGTACGGAAAATCTGATAAAAGCGGTGTGGGAGATCGAGCAGCTCAAGGACGTGCGGAAGCTCCAGCGGCTGCTGATGCTGTAACAGACAGGCGAACGGCCAACCCGCCCGCAACCCTATCCCCCTGATCGGGAGGGGATGTTTATCCCTGGCAGGGATAACTCTCCTTCCCCCTGAGGGGGAGAGCACGCTTGCGTGCGAGGGCGCCTTGGGATGGCGTGGGTTTAAGCAGTGCCGGCAAGAAAAAAAGTAATCAAGGAGGAGTGTTCATGTATCTGAAGTTCTGTATCGCAGCGTTAACCATCACGTCGGGTGCCGTCTCACACGCGCAATCGCCATATCCGACCAAACCCCTGCGCATCATCGTCCCGCAATCGGCGGGTGCGTCGACCGATCTTACGGCGAGGCTCGTCGCGCAGAAGCTGAGCGTGGCGTTCGGACAGCCGGTCGTCGTCGATAACCGGCCCGGCGCGGGGAGCATTATCGGGACCGATCTGGTCGCGAAAGCGGCGCCGGACGGTTACACACTGCTCGTCGTCGCGTCGTCGATCACACTCAACCCGTCGCTGCACAAGAACCTGCCTTTCGACCCCGTTCGCGATCTCGCGCCGATCACCCAGCTCTCGGCTTTTCCGAACCTGCTGACGGTCCACCCTGCGGTGCCGGTCAAGACGGTGAAGGACCTCATCGCTCTCGCTAAAGCGAAACCGGGTTCGCTCAACTACGGCTCGAGCGGTTCGGCCACCGGCACGCACCTTTCGGCCGAGCTCTTCAAATACATGACCGGGATCGACATGGTGCACGTGCCGTATAAAGGCGGCGGTCCTGCTGTGCAGGCATTGCTCGGCGGGCAGGTGCAGCTCAACTTCGCGACCATCGTCTCGGTGCTGCCGCACGTGCGTTCAGGCAAGCTTCGCGGCATCGCCGTCACGACCGCGAAGCGCTCGCCGGGCGCACCCGACATCCCGACCATCGCGGAATCCGGCGTCCCCGGTTATGATCATGGCCCCTGGAACGGCTTCCTCGCGCCCGCCAGGACGCCGCGTGCGGTGATCGCGCGGCTCAACGAAGAAACGGCGCGGATCCTTCAGCTTCCCGAAACCAAAGCGGTGTTCACAAATGAAGGCGCCGAGCCCGTGGGCAACAAGCCTGAGGAATTCGGCGCGATCATCAAGGCCGAAACCTCGAAGTGGGCGAAGGTGATACAGGCGGCAGGGATAAAGGCTGACTGAAAAGCGGTGAATGGTAAACGGTGAACGGTAAACGGTAAGCCGATGACGGTGTCGCGAATTCTGAGTAGTTCTGCCCACGTGACCATGTAAACGGTTCAGCGTTTACCGTTTACGGTTTACGGACGTTAAGGAAGACAATGAACATCGATCTACACAACCACGTCGTGCCGCCTACCGTCATCGACGCGCTGAAAAAAGATCCCACGCGCTACGGGATGAGCATCGAGGAAAAAGACGGCAAGCGGTACTTCAACAGCCACGGCCGGCCGGCCGAGCTTCAGGCCGTGTTTTACGACGCCGACGCCAAGGTCGAGTGGATGGACCGGAACAAGCTCGACATCGCCGCCATTTCGGTCGGCCCGCCGATCTTCTTCTACTGGCTCAGTCCCGAGATCGGTCTCGAGGCCGCGAAGCTCGCGAACGACGGCATCGCGCAGATGGTGGCGAAGCGGCCCGACCGCCTGCGAGGCATGGCGCATCTCCCGATGCAGGATCCCGACGCCGCCATCGCCGAGCTCGAGCGGGTGGTGAAGGAATACAAGTTCAAGGCGGTTGAAGTCGGCACCTCGATCGAAGGCGTCGAGCTCGCCAATCCGCGCTTTCGCAAAGTCCTCAAGACGATCGAGCAGCTCGGCTGCTTCGTGTTCACGCACCCGTACCAGTGTCTTGCCGAAGGCGGCATGGACGAGTACTACCTCAAGAACTTCGTGGGCTTTCCGCTCGATACGACGCTCATGGTCGCCCATCTCATGTACAGCGGCGCGCTCGACGAGCTGAAGGATCTCAAGATCCTGCTGCCCCACGGCGGCGGTTACGTGCCTTACCAGATCGGACGTTTCATTCACGGCTTCAACGTGCGCCCGGAGCCGAAGATGAAGACCAGGACTTCGCCGGCGGACCTGCTGCGGCGCTTTTATTTCGACGCGCTGACGCACGATCCGCAGGCTGCCCGCCACCTCATCAACATGGTCGGCGCCGACCGCGTGGTGATCGGCAGCGACCATCCGTTCGACATGGGGCCGCCCGACCTGATGGGCGCCATCGACGCGATTCCCGACCTCTCGGCGAGCGAGCGGGAGTATGTATGCGGCCTGACGGCGCTCTCGCTGTTGGGCGAAGATTAATGCCGCTAATCGTAAATGGTAAATCGTGTTCATCACGCACGAGCTTTCCGCGATCGACGTCCAGATCATCGTGTCACCATTGCCGCTAACGATTTACCATTCACCCTTTACCACTGACCGGAAAACCTATGACCCACACTGAGCGTCGCAACCGCCTGCGCGAGCTGATCGCCGGCACCCAATGTCTTTCACCCGCGAGCGTCTACGACGCGCTGTCCGCGCGCATCGCCAAGAGCGTGGGCTACGAGATCGGCATGCTCGCCGGCTCGGTCGCGAGCAACACCACGCTCGGCGCGCCCGATCTCATCGTGCTGACGATGACCGAGTTCGCCGACCAGATTCGCCGCATCACACGCGCGTCGGACCTCCCCCTCATCGTCGACGCCGATCACGGCTACGGCAATGCGCTCAACGTCATGCGCACCGTGGAAGAATGCGAGCACTCCGGCGTCTCCGCGATGAGCATCGAAGACACCGCGCTGCCGACGCGTTTCGGCAACACCGGCGGTGAGGAGCTCATCTCGATACCCG